>NZ_JBHTKK010000005.1:0-165367 GCF_042675985.1 Oceanobacillus locisalsi | reverse complement strand
ATCATATCTTGCTTTCCATTCTGTTCTTTTTTCTGCATTTGTCATCGCATAACCTCCGTATGATTTTCTATGGAGATTATCTCATGCGTGGTTTATAACTTGTAGGTGGGGATTATTTGACGCTTACGTAAAGTCAACCGAGGCAGAATTAAAAATTAGTTGTGTTTGAGAAAATCAAGAAATTAGTTATGTATTTGTCAAACAAATTAATAATTATTATAGTGAAAATTCAAAAAATATGACTAAACACTGTTTTTCTAATATGATATATTAAATTCATAAAAGTTATTGCTTATGATACGTTGAAATGAGTGATTTTCATGGATGTAGAAAAAGAAATTGAAAGATTACAGAAAATCATGGATGAACAAGATAAATTGTTCGAGGAACTTGGTGTTATGCCAAATGAAGTAGAGTATAATGAACATGGGCAAGTCGTGGTTGATATTCAGGATAAGCGTCAAATGGAATTAGGCTCAGGTTAAGAGATAACTAGATTATGGATATTATACAGCTTCAATCACACTGAGAGAATTTGAAGTAGAAACACTAGAAAAGTAAAAAGATATGGTTCCTGCATGAATTATAGGAATCATATCTTTTTTTAGTACCATGAAATCATCGCAGTTTCATATATGAATAGTAATTCCCAATTTTTTCACAAAGAATAACGAAAACTTTTTTTATGATCAATGATAGTTTCTTTCTCAATTTTAAATGTGTCATCCAAAATCATTGATTTCTAAACATTACTAGATGTTGTTATATAGAATTCAGACAAATCTAAGTTGTAACTATTCTGGTGGAATAAACAATATGTAATTGATGCGGTGACAGGAAAAGTGTATGTTTTGTAAGAGTGTTAACGAAATGAAAAGTGCTTATTTGGTGTTATTATTTTCGGATGTTTTTTAATCTATTAATAGTGCTTCGTATATTTTTGCTTATAAAGATTTATAGTATGATAAAGAGAAGCATAAATGAAATAGAGGTTGTAATGATGAAAAGGAATAATTTTATAATTGTGGGACTAGCGTTAGTAGTTGTCATGATAGCAATGCTGCTAGCCAATGGGTCCAATGGGAATGATACATACAAAACTTTTAATGAACTTAGCCAGAATGAGAGGCAAGAAGTAGATTATAAGATCCGTTCTGAAAAAGGGAATTCGGATGTGGCAATCATAGCAATACATGGTGGGGGGATAGAGCCAGGCACAACGGATTTAGCGCAACAATTGGCTCTTGCAGGCGAATATACCTTCTATTCTTTTCAAGGGATTAAATCAGCAAACAATACAGTACTGCATATTGATTCAACTAATTTCGATGAACCAGAAGGATTAGCCCTTGTATCAGATAGTTTCTATACTATATCTTTTCATGGATATGAGGATGAATTGGAGAAACACACGTATTTAGGAGGACTGGATGAAACGTTAACTAAATCAATAGAGAAAGAGTTAAAAAATGCCGGTTTTTCCGTAAGTGATGCACCGAACGAATTTAATGGAGAAGAGAAAGGGAATATTGTTAATCAAAATAAACAGAATAAGGGGGTTCAATTAGAAATAAGTACTGCTCAACGAAAGGCTTTTTTTGAGGACGGGGATTTTTCGTCTGTGAATCGGGATAATCGTACGGAGGAGTTTTATGATTATGTTGAGGCTATTGGGAGAGCTTTGAGTGGTGATTAGTGTTTGTTCATAAAGTTAGTGATTTTAGATTGATGCAAGGAATGGCAAAAGGAAAATAAAAGGGAGGAGGAATTCGGTCGCTTTATATAAAAACTCCTACTCTTGATATAGTGACCTGTTAGTTTAGTTGTTTCTATTTATAATGTGGTGATTGGTGCTTTTAGTAAAGGGGCAACATTTTAGTCCATACTCCCAATATAGGGAGTAACCAAGGCAATCGCCCGACTGGCCACTTCACCCATCCTCCAAATATATGGAGTGTGATGCTAGAAATCGACCAAACAGAAGAACAGGATTTCAATCCACGCTCCTAATACATGGAGCGACAATATCTTTAAACGTAGCTGCTAACTCTTTCCCTTATTTCAATCCACGCTCCTAATACAAGGAGCGACATGGGATAGAAAAACGGGCGATTCAACGTATGGAATTTCAATCCACGCTCCTAATACAAGGAGCGACTTTTGTCTTTTTTTCATTATATATCACTAGCACATATTTCAATCCACGCTCCTAATACAAGGAGCGACATTAGATAGGTGGTTTTATTGCATTATTGTATTTCGATTTCAATCCACGCTCCTAATACAAGGAGCGACATCAAATTCAATATTGGCTCCCCCACCAAGTTTATTTCAATCCACGCTCCTAATACAAGGAGCGACTGCAACATGTAGTATTTGTATTTTTTCAAACACTACATACCGACATAAGAACAAAATAATAATGAATTTATATATCAATTTTAACTCATTTAGGGCCCAATTTGCCAGAAATTCATGCGAACTTCCCGGTAATTTTATGTGTGCTTATGGTTCGCAAATTAAAAACAATAGATTATCCATTTTATAGTATCGATTTGGCACTATTATGCTTAATAGACAAATTTTATTCTAAACTGTACACAAATCTCCTCCTAAACAATCCAAAACATGCATTACATAATCAACAAGTCATTCAGCAGCTTATCCGTTACTTGATACGATTTTGGCCTTTTTCTAACGAGTCTAACATAACCACCCTCTTCCAGCACCTCCATTATTTTATTTACTTTGTATCGTGATTTTTTGGATATTTCCATCAAATCTGTAACAGAAAGACTTGCCTCATCATTTACGAAAACACTTAAGTTAGTCATTATCTCTAACATGTCAGCTTCTTCTTCCAGCTGATCCCAATCCGTACTTTTGAAAAAACCTTCAATTCTTTCCATTTTAGATAAGTTTATTTCTAAGTCATCAATAATACCTTCTTGACCCGCAGCGAGCAATTCTAGCATATCTATCAAGTAAAATGTCATTTCCCCGTTGTTTAATGGAGTTGGTATTTCTTCCAATGCCTTATAATACTTTGATTTATTCTTATTAATGGCATAAGACAGTGAAATAGCGGAATACCTTTCTAAATATCTGGATATATAACTGCATATGAGTAAGCGACCTGTTCTTCCATTTCCATCATAAAAAGGATGTATATACTCATAATAATAATGAGCCACCATATAACGGTATAATTCCGAATGATTTTGATCATCAAGGTAATGAATCAAAGTGTTTAGCGCTTCAATTATCTGAATTTCCGATTGAATACCTATATGTGTGGTTTGCGTTCCGTCATTTACTTCAACATAACTTTTTCGGAATAGTTCACCATCAGGAACATTTTCCTTATCTATTTCATCTGAAACCAATTGATCATAAAGGCTTCGGAAGTCAGCTATTTCCTTAAACGGTTCAATATCATCAATAAATAAATAAGTCTTCATTAATCCGTCAAAACGTTTTTTTGTTTTGTCAGAGCGTAATATATCCTCTAGTACTTCTTTTAGTTCTTTTTTCGTACTGCGTACTCCTTCTATTTCATTATTGCTTTGGGCTTCATTAATAATTAACTTATGAAAATACGGCTCGATGATGAATTTAGGAAGTTTGCTAATTAAAGCAGAAATCTTAGAACTATTTATTAATACTTTGTTATTTAATGAAAATAATTTATGCGTATGGACATAAAATAATTGAAATGTATCCGTTAATTTTTGTCCTTTTCTAAAACCTCTAATAAATAAAGGTGTAAGGTAGCTTCCGTAGCTATTTTTTCTTTTATATATTTCATCATGGTAAGGTTCAGGACCATATTTATAAAAAAACTTTGTTAATTTATTATATTCCATGCTTTTAACCTACCTTGTTTAAAAATATCGGTATTTTTTAAAATTATATAATGAATTATGAGCATTTTCAATAAATATTGTTTGTTTTTTACAATTATGGTCATTATTTTATGTATATAACCCTTGATTGTTAAGATTATTTCGTAATTTTAATTTTACTTTCCACATGTTGTTGGAAAATAGAAACAGAAGTGAACTGTTTACTAAATTGATACCTTTTTGAGTATAATTGAACAGCATTTTATGGGCAATCACTTATAAGTTTCATATTCGTGCATATTGTATTCTAGTGTTGCCATTTTAATTAATAGCAGCTTATTTTAAAAAGAAGAAAAGCCAACAATAATATTATGCAATCGGTGGATTTTCGTTTTTATGCAAATTGTCACTCTCGATACAGGGAGTGACAGGGTGGCAGGTTTTTATTCTTCGGATTCTAAACGATTTCAATCCACGCTCCCAATTAAGGGAGCGACATTCCAGTTCAATCGGCTTCTTTCCCAGTTTCCGATTTCAATCCACGCTCCCAATTAAGGGAGCGACTGGGAAGAATCCTCAAACGGATTAGTTGCAACCGATTTCAATCCACGCTCCCAATTAAGGGAGCGACGGGATATTAGAAATCAAGAAAGGCGTCAGAACTATTTCAATCCACGCTCCCAATCAAGGGAGCGACCCTAACAATCCAATTAAATTGCCAATCCAACCGGCATTTCAATCCACGCTCCCAATCAAGGGAGCGACGTGTTCGCGGGTCTTCCTCTGGGTCAAATTTCATGATTTCAATCCACGCTCCCAATCAAGGGAGCGACAAAAGGAGATGATAAAATGATTAAAGTTATTGATGATTTCAATCCACGCTCCCAATCAAGGGAGCGACTCGCTTGTGACAAGCAGTACCGGCAAAGGCTTTTATTTCAATCCACGCTCCCAATCAAGGGAGCGACGTGACCGACGTGTCAAATCCACTTGATAGCGTGTTAATTTCAATCCACGCTCCCAATCAAGGGAGCGACCGCAACATATTGTTATTATGATTTTTTAATCACTATATCTTGATTTATAATTGCTATAATATGTTGGTTACATATCAATATTAACTCATCGAGAGCATAAATTACCAGAATTTCACGCGAACCTACCGGCAATTTTATGTCTGCTTAGGGTTCGCAACTTAAAAATAAGTAATTCCCCATTGTTCATTTATCACTCCCCCATGGTTTAAGGCTTCTCTTATTTGAAAATAATAGCGTTATTTAAAACAATATAATGACATATAAGCATTTCCAGCAAATATTTTCTCCTTTTTATAATTAAGTTCCTTATTTTTATGTATATAATCCTTGATTGTTAGAATTACTTCGTACTTTTAATTTTGTATTTCACGAAAGTTAAACGTTTGCGAATGCTAATCTAAAGTAGACAGTTATTGCTAAATAAAAGAACACTTTTCATAAATTTCAGTGTAATCATTTTTTTGAAATTAAGGAACCCAATCACTTTACTTGGAACTATTATAGGCATGGATAAAAGTGGTTAAATCAATTATCATAAGTAATTCGGGTGTGCTTGTATAGACTGCTATAGCTGTCCTTTGAATTAAAGTGAGCAGTCTTCTTGGAAAATAACTGTTTAATCTTATTCAGCAAAAAATCATAAAAAGTGTCCAATTCTACTCAATGGTTATACCAATAGTATACTTAGCACAATTATTAGAATAACTTACCACAAAGATTGGGTTCAAACGTGATTGTTTATGCTTTGTAAACGCTATTATAATTAAATTAAGGAATAAAGGAGGGCTCTCATTGTTTGATCAGAGATCATATGCACTCTATGAGGAATTAACTAGATATGATGATATGACCAAGTCAGAAGTAATGAGGAAGTTAAGCTTGTCGGAGCGTCAATTTAATTATGATTTTGAAAAAATGAATAATGCTTTAATTAGCTTGGATATGCCGAGAATAGAGGTGATTAATGATTCTTTTGTTATTGATAGCAAATTAAAAGAGGATATTGGGTTTGACATTCTCGTGAAAAAAGATCCATATAGCTTTATTATTTCTGAACAAGATAGAATTTTTTTGATTTATTTATACACGTTTATTCGAGAAGAACAAATTTCCAATTATCATTATCAATTACTGTTAGATGTCAGTAAGAATACAGCATTAGCCGATGTTAAAAAAATAAAGAAGCTTTGTTCAGAATGGGGGATTTCCTTAGTTTATACAAGAATGGAAGGGTATCATCTTAAAGGAAGTGAATTAGATAAAAGACGATTAGCTTCTTATTGTATAGGCTCCTTACTTGCTAAACCGCTGGGAAAAGAAATAATCATATTAGCACTTAAAACATGGGAACAAGACGCAAATTTAATTATAACGCAGCAAGTGGTTGACGAATTTTTAACTGCCAATGAAATCAATTTAGTGAAGAGCAGAAAAAAAGAATTAATTATTCTTCTTACATTTGTCAAGGTTCGGGGTGCTAGTGAGAATCTATTCTTTAATGAGTATGAAAAAGAATTAGTGAAGAGTCAACAGTTATTTGAACAAGGTGAAAATTTATCCCGGAAATTAATAAATGAAGAAAATGAGAATGAAAGTTATTATATCACAATTCAATTGCTTACGGCTTTGGAGGAGATTTCAGCAGAAAACCCTTCTCTGGAAGAATTATCGAGACAAATTATTGATCAATTTGAGAAGCTAACTTTGTTACCGATTGAAAACAAAGATAATTTAAAGCAAAGTTTATATAATCATCTGGTCCCAGCTTTTTTCAGAATTACTTTTCGAATCCCATTAGTCAATTCATTAACAACCAGAATAAAAGAAGAATACTCGGATTTATTTCAATTCGTGAAAAGATCGTTAGCACCACTCTCGAAGTTGACAGGGAAGGATATAAGTGAGGAAGAAATCGGTTATTTCACACTGCACTTTGGAGGTTATCTTGAAAAAGATAAAAGATCATCTACAAGAAAATTACGCGCATTAGTTGTTTGCTCTAATGGTGTTAGCTCATCTATTATGCTCCGAGCTCAATTGAATGAAATGTTTTCAGATATTACTTTTTCCAAAGTGTATACAAGTAAACAGATAGCTGATATTGCTACAACAGGTTATGACTTAATTTTTTCAACGGTTGATATATTATCAGTTAAACCGGTATATATTGTGAAGCCATTATTATCTCAGGTGGAAAAAAACTATCTGCTTCAACAAGTTGCCTCCGACTTTCCAAGATATCAATATAAAAATATTTCAGTTGATTCAATTATGTCCATCATAAACAAATATGCTGATATAAAAAATGATAAAAAGTTATATTCCGAACTTGTTGAATTTATGTATTTACAAAACACAGAGAAAGGGAGATATTCGCCAATGCTTTCAGAATTATTAACAGAGGATATGATTCATTTCACAGATGATGCATTGGATTGGAAAGAAGCGATAACAAAAGCTTCACAACCTTTGCTGGAAGAAGATAAGATTCAAAAAGAATATATTGATGCAATGATAAAGAACGTAGAGGAGACAGGGACATATATCCATATAGGTAAAGGGATAGCAATACCTCATGCAAGACCGGAAGCAGGTGTGAATAATTTAGGAATGTCATTTCTGCGAACAAAGAATCCAGTGTTATTGCTAGGGAAAGAGGAGCATAAGATAGATATATTTATATGTTTAGCTGCCATTGACAGTGAAGCGCATCTTAAAGCATTAGCACAATTAACTAGGTTTTTATCTGATGATACCTTGCTTCAATCTATCAAAGAAGCTGACACATCAGAGAAAATAATTGAAATTATAAAAAAAGGAGAAGAAGACAAATGAAAATTTTAGCAGTATGTGGTTCGGGTTTAGGAACAAGTTTTATGGTGGAGATGAATATAAACCAAGTCTTAAATGAGTTGGGGGTTACAGGTGTAGAAGTATCCCATTCAGATTTAAGCTCGGCAACTCCTGCAGACGCTGATGTGTTTTTCTTAGCTAAAGATATAGCTGAAGGCGGCGAACATTTAGGGGAAGTTGTTGTTATGGAGAATATCATTGATATGGATGAATTGAAAACAAAAGTAAAAGAGTTAATGGAGAGAAAAGGCAAGCTTTAATTTGTATTCGGGGAGGAAATATCTATGGATACGTTTTTAAATTTATTAGTTGATATTTTAAGTGAGCCAGCCATTTTAGTTGCTTTAATAGCATTAGTTGGTTTAATAGCACAGCGAAAAAACTTATCAGATACAGTAAAAGGTACAACGAAAACGTTTGTTGGCTTCCTGGTTATTGCAGCTGGTGCAGGTATTTTGGAAACTGCGTTAGCTCCCTTTGGTGCTATGTTCCAAGAAGCATTTAATGTATCAGGAGTTGTTCCTAATAATGAAGCAATTGTTGCTTTAGCTTTATCTGAATATGGAACAAATACAGCGCTTATTATGTTTTTTGGAATGATTGCCAACATATTGATTGCCCGATTTACCAGGTACAAATATATATTCTTAACAGGTCACCACACCTTATATATGGCGTGTATGCTGGCAGTAATCATGGCAGTGGCAGGCTTTAATACCATTCCATTAATCATTGCTGGTTCCGTAGCTTTAGGTATCATCATGACGTTATCACCAGCTATCCTGCAGCCTTTTATGCGTCAGTTGACCGGAAATGACAATGTAGCATTAGGTCACTTCAGTGCTGTTGGCTATGCAATAAGTGGACTGATTGGTAGAGCAGTGAAAGGAAAAAATGCTACGTCTACAGAGAAAATCAACTTTCCAAAAGGCCTCGGTTTTTTACGTGATAGTACAGTCAGTATTGCTTTAACCATGGTGGTTATGTATGTCATTGTGGCATTATTTGCAGGGCCACAATTTATAGAAGGAGAATTAAGTGAAGGTACTAACTATCTAGTCTTCTCATTTATACAAGCAGGTAGTTTTGCTGCAGGTGTTTTCATTATTCTAGCAGGGGTTAGATTGGTGTTGGCAGAAATTGTCCCTGCATTCAAAGGTATTTCTACTAAATTAGTTCCTAATGCTAAACCAGCTCTTGATGTGCCGATTATTTTCACCTACGCGCCTAATGCGGTATTGATTGGTTTCTTTTCTAGTTTCTTAGGCGGCATATTTAGTATGGCGATTATGGTTATTTCTGGAACAACTATTATTTTACCAGGAGTGGTACCTCATTTCTTTACAGGTGCGGCAGCTGGTGTTTTAGGTAATGGTACAGGCGGTATAAGAGGAGCTATAGCTGGTTCTTTTGTCAACGGTATTATCGTTTCTTTCTTACCAATATTCTTACTTCCGGTATTAGGCGATCTTGGATTTGCAAACACAACGTTCTCTGATGCTGATTTCGGAGTTTCTGGTATATTCTTTGGTTCATTAGCTAACTATGCTGGTCCAATTGCAATAGTTATTAGTCTCATTGTTATTCTGGCCATAATGGTTATACCTTTTAAAAAGAAAAAAGAAGATGCATAAGATAAATTAAATAGTAGATTTTTAGAGAGAATAATAATTCATTCATATGGAGGGCTCATTTATGACAACGGTTTCTGAATTATCTATTAATACAATACGTACACTTACAATTGACAGTGTAGAAAAAGCACAACATGGTCATCCTGGAATGCCTATGGGCGCAGCGCCAATGGCTTACAGCCTTTGGAAGAATATCATGAATATGAATCCCCAAAACCCAAATTGGTTTAATAGAGATAGGTTTGTATTGTCGGCAGGACATGGTTCAATGTTACAGTACAGTTTACTTCACCTTGCTGGATATGACTTACCCTTGGAAGAATTAAAACGATTTAGACAATGGGGAAGTAAAACACCCGGACATCCTGAATTTGGGATAACACCTGGAGTAGAAGCTACTACGGGACCACTTGGACAAGGTATCCCTGTAAGTGTAGGATTAGCACTAGCCGAAAGGCACTTGGCAGAAACGTATAACCGTGACAATTTTCCAATTGTTGACCATTACACTTATACTATCTGTGGCGATGGTGATTTAATGGAGGGGATTTCCTATGAAGCTGCATCATTTGCTGGTCATATGAACCTTGGACGTTTAATTGTATTATATGATTCAAATGATACTAGTCTAGATGGAGAATTAAATCGTTCATTTTCTGAAGATATTAAACAACGATTTGAATCTTATCAATGGCAATATCTATTTGTAAAAGATGGGAACAATATAGAAGCTGTTGAAAATGCAATTAAAGAAGCAAAATCTGAAAAAAACCGTCCAACAATTATAGAAATAAAAACCACTATCGGTTATGGGGCCCCTTCTATTCAGGGTACTAGTGATGCTCATAGTGATCCGATGGGAGAAGAAGAGGTCAATAAGGCAAAGCAATTCTATAATTGGAATTATAAAGAAGAATTTTATGTGCCTCAAGAAGTCTATAATGATTTCCGCAGTATTATAGACAACGGAGAAAAGAAAGAAAATGAATGGAATCAATTATTTAATCAATATCAAGAGAAACATCCCGAATTAGCAGATGAATTGAAACGAATTATAAAAGGAGATCTTCCTGAAGATTGGGATATAAATCTTCCTTTTTATACAGAAAAGGATAAACTTGCTACAAGAGCTTCAGCAAGTGAAGTATTAAATGCATTAGCTAATAATGTGCCAGAATTAGTTGGTGGATCGGCAGATTTGGATTCTTCAACGAAAACTAAGTTAAAACAATTTGAGGATCTAAACAAGGAGAACTATGCTGGAAGAAATATATGGTTTGGTGTACGTGAATTTGCCATGGGCGCGATAGCAAATGGGTTAGCGTTACATCATTTGAGGCCATTTGTAAGTACTTTCTTTGTATTTTCAGATTACTTGAGACCTGCAATAAGATTAGCATCTCTTATGGAGGTACCAGTAACGTACTTATTTACACATGACAGTATAGCTGTAGGTCAGGATGGTCCTACTCACCAACCAATTGAACAATTAGCTTCACTTAGAGCAATGCCGGGGATTTCTATTATCCGTCCAGCAGATGCAAATGAAACAAAAGAAGCTTGGAAAGTAGCGCTAACGCAATCAGAAAACCCGACAATGCTCGTCCTTGGTAGACAAGGGGTACCAACATTGCAGGTTACAGATGCTTTGGCGGCAGAAGGTGTCCGAAAAGGAGCTTATATTATTTCAGAAGCAGAAGAAAGCCCTGAAGGTATTCTAATCGCTGCTGGATCTGAGGTACATTTAGCCCTTGAAGCACAAGAAGAGTTAGCTAAGGATAATATATTTGTTAACGTCGTTAGTATGCCATCGTGGGATTTATTTGAAGAACAGTCACTGGAATATCGAGAAACAGTGCTGCCAAGTAATTTGGAAAAGCGTTTAACGATAGAAATGGGTTCTAAAGTTGGTTGGAGAGAGTACGCTGGAAGTGCTGGTTCTATTATGAGTATAGATACATTTGGAGCATCTGGATCTGGAGAGCAAGTAGTTAAAGAATTTGGATTTACTGTTGAGAACGTTGTTAAACATTTTAAAGCGTTACTTTAATAATATATGATAATGAGTAAAGTTATTAAGTTTTAGTAATGGAGTGTTTGATGCAGTGATGCTACGTATTTTAGTTTCATTATAGATGATTCAAATAAAGGGTGGCATGTACTTTTGTCATTAAAGAAAAGAAGGAGCTGTTACTAAATGCCTGATGTGCATTTTGGGAACAGTTCCTTCTTTTTGTATTGATTGTGAATTTTTAAATGTTGTTTAGGTATAATTATTAGGAATGGTTGGACCGGCATATATAAATAATTCACCTTCAACACCTATTATTTCTATTTCTATACCGCTTTAGGCTTTATTAATAATTAGTTTGGGGAAATAACTTATTGGTGCTAATTTATTTGTTGTTATTCAATGTACATAGATTATCTTTGATTAATACCATTGTAATTAACTAATAGTATAGTGAAAGTAAATCCATTCACCTCAAAATCAGATTAAAAAAGTAACATCATGGAGGTGGACCAAAATAGATAGCTTGACAAAAGGAAAAATAAATTTATACAATAGTAATATATTATAAACAGAGTTTTATATACAAAACCAATTCGTGAGAAAAATGGCTATGTTTTAAAACAAAAATATATAGTCTCTTTAAAATTAGTTAACATAGCTAGGAGGAAGATAATTGGAAAAATATCATGTGCCAGCTTTAGAAAGAACAATTAAAATATTAAAGCTTATTAGTGAGTCGGAAAGTCAGTACACGGTTACTGAAATATGTAAAAAACTTGATATGCCCAAAGCAACAGTTTTTGCAATTATGAAGACGCTTGAATACTATAATATGGTTCAAAAAGATCTCAATGGTCGTTTTCAAATTGGCCCTAAAATGTTTCAAATTGGAATGACGTATGTATCTGATAGTAATATGATAGAATTGGCAAAACCATATATGAAACGCTTGATGGGAGAATCGGGTTTTACTGTACATTTAGGCATCCTTCATGAAAATCAGATTATGTATATAGCAAAAGAAGAGCCGGATAGTTTTATAAAATTCTCCACATATCCAGGCTTGAAAACTGAAATACATTTAACAGGATTAGGTAAGGCCATAGCAGCTTATTTGAGTGAATCGGAACTTCATCAAATAATAACATTTGAAGATTTGGATAAAGTAACACCGAATACGATTACAGATATGAAGACTTTTAAGGAATCCTTGAATGCTGTTCACCAGAACGGTTATGCTATTGAAGATGAGGAAGGAGAGATTGGTGTCAGGTGTATTGCTGCTCCAATAATTAATGCCCGCCATACTACACCAACGGCAATTAGTGTAACCGGCCATACCTCTCAATTGCCTAAAGAGCAATTTTCAAAAATTGGAGAGTTAGTTCGTCAAACAGCACAAGATATAGCAAAGAGTATATAAATAGATAATAGTTGATTTCATATATTTATTTTTTAATAATTTGTATGTCATCTTAAGAAAATCGTATCTGGTATAACGGAGCATTCTGGACCCATTGAAATTCTAACATTCACTTGAATTTCAATGGGTCCATTTTTTAATGAAATAGCTATTTTCAACTATCTAACAGATAAAATATAAAATTAAATGTTGACAAAATTATTGTTGACACATTATACTTGTTCAACAAGGAAAACTCAGTTCAGTATTATATATTTCGTAGATTTGTATAGAGAATACTTCAAGTTTATCTATTTTTTTAGTCAAATTTAAAAACTAAAGGAGATGATTTTTTATATAATCAAGAAAGCGATTTCATTATTGCTCAATGCTATTACATTTTTGCAAAATTAAAATAAGGAGGATATTTAAACATGTTAAATACGAAAAGTAAAGAATTATATGAAGAGGCAATAAAATATACCCCTGGTGGCGTACACACTTCTATAAGGAATGTGGATCCCCATTTAATTTTCACTAAATCTGAAGGCGCTTACATTTATGATGCGGATGGAAACAAATATGTTGATTATCAATCTGCATTCGGACCATATATATTAGGTCATAATTATAAAGGAGTAAATGAGCGAGTAATCGAAGCTCTTTCAACAACTGACTTATATGGAGTAGGTACTACTGATTTAGAGATTGAATGTGCAAATAAAATAACAAAGCATGTTCCTTCGGCGGAGCAGGTATTGTTTTGCAATTCGGGTTCAGAAGCTACGTACCATGCTATAAGACTTTCAAGAGCTATAACAAATCGAACCAAATTAATTAAATTTCAAGGCTGTTATCATGGATGGCATGATTATGTGGCAAGAAACATGTTAAGTGCCCCTGATATGATCGGCAAACGTGATCCGGGTTCTGCTGGAATGATGGATGAAGCAATTGATAATACACTGATTTGTACATTCAATGATTTAGACGATGTTGCAGCAACTTTTCATAAAAACAAGAATGAAGTTGCGGCAATCATTGTAGAGCCGATTCCACATAATATAGGCTGTGTGATGCCAGAAGAAGGATTCTTGCAGGGATTGCGTGAATTGTGTGATGAACATAATGCGGTTTTGATTTTTGATGAGGTGATTACAGGGTTTCGTCATGACTTAGGCGGTTTTCAAAAGGTTGCTGGTGTAACACCTGATTTGACAACAATGGGAAAAGCAATGGCGAACGGTTATCCGATGGCTGCAGTCGCCGGCAAGAAAGAATATATGGAGCGGTACAATACCAACCCTGGTGGAGATGTTTGGTTTGCTGGTACATACAATGGGCATGCCGTTGGTACTTCAGCAACGATTGCTACCATGGAAATTATGGAAACAGAACCGGTCCATAAACATATTTTTGAACTTGGTGATAGAATGAGAAATGGCATTCGCGAAATACATGAAAGGCTAGGTATTAAAGCATATGTAGCTGGATTTGGCTCTGTTTGGACAACATATTTTATGGATTTTGAACCGAAAAATTATACAGATTTAATGAAGAACGATGCTGAAATGTATGTCAGTTATCGAAAGAAACTGATTGAACGAGGCTTTTTCAAAATGCCGATGAATATTAAACGGAATCATATTAGTTATAGCCACACGAAAGAAGATATTGATAATACATTGCAAGCAATAGAGGATGTTTTAAAAGAGCTCATTTAGTATCTTTTTCACTCATTCATTCAAAAGTTTTAAAGCGGCTTCGTAGAGCGGAATCATTTAATATATGAATAATAACCATCCTCAAATGCTGAAAATGGGTTTGAGGATGGTAGCCAAATATCATGAATAAAAAAGTTAAACAAAAGATGTTATATTAGCTCGTTTAATTTGTGAGTTTCATAAATTTATTTAGGAGAGATCTTATATGAATAAACTGAAGATTGGAATAGTTGGTACAACACGAGGAGCTGATTTTTATGAAGATTTTAACTTATTTAATAATGTAGAAGTGAAAGCCATTATGGATACGGATGAAGAAGCTCTGATGAAGTTTTCAGAAAAGTATGGTATGAAAAGAACCTTTTCTAGCTATGAGGAACTCCTTAACGATGATATTGATGTCGTTGTGTTAACATCTCCTATTCATATGCACGCGCGTCAAGCAATTTCAGCTTTGAATAAGGATATCCATGTACTGTCAGAAGTAACCGCGGCAACAACTTTGGAAGAATGTAAATTATTATTGGATGCAGTCAAACGTAGTAAGGCGAAATACATGATGGCGGAAAATTATTGTTATATACGAGAGAATGTTGCTATAAACAATATGGTTAAGAAAGGTTTATTTGGCGAGATTTATTATTCGGAGGGAGCGTATATACATAATGTGAAACATTTACAATACGATGAAAATGGTGATCCAACGTGGCGTAAAACAGACACCATGGGAAAACGTGGTTGTATTTATGGGACACATAGTCTTGGGCCGATATTAAATTGGTTTAACGAAAGTGTTCAATATGTAAATTGTTTAGGCTCTGGGTCACATACATCTCCAGATAATGAAATTGATGACACAACGATTATGTTATGCAGGACAGAAAGTGGTGCGCTAATAAAAATAAGATTAGATTTAACTTCCAATCGACCACATAATATGCGGTATTATTCCTTACAAGGAACCAAGGGTTGTTATGAAGCACCAAGCGTTCCTGGAGAGAAGCATCGCGTATGGTTAAAAGATTATAATTCATCTAGTGAAGAATGGATGGATCTAGAAGCATTTTATCCTGAATTTTTACCGGAAGATTATTTGAAAATGCCGGTTGAACCAAAAAACGCTAACCATTGGGGAGCAGACTATTATATGATTAAAGATTTCCTAGATTGCATTATGCATGACAAGCCTCTAAATATTGATATCTATAAGGCTTTACAACTGACATTGCCTGGAATTTTATCTGAGGAGTCGATCACTTCAGATGGAAAACAAGTCACAATGCCAGATATAAGTAAATGGTAAATGTTTCAATCTTGAAAAGAGAGAGGGTGTTCATGTGCATAAAAGAGTGTTAGTTACTGGGGGAGCTAAGGGCATAGGAAAGGGGATTGTTCAAAAGTATCTAAAAAACAATTGTCGTGTTGCTGTATTGGATAATGATGAAGAGCACTTATCCATTTTAGCTGCGGAATGTAGTACCTATCATAATCGAATTCTACCCATTGTCTGTGACTTGCAAAATGTTAAGGACATAAAAGAAAAAGCGGAGAAGGCCTATGCCTATTGGGAAGGGATAGATATTTTAGTCAATAATGCTGGATTAGCTGTTAGAGAACCAATGATTGAAATTCCATTAGAAAATTGGGATCAGATTATGCAGGTGAATCTCAGGGCAAATTTTATTCTCAGCCAATGGATAGGAAAGCGAATGATACAAGATCAAATTCCTGGCTGTATTGTAAATATCTCATCTAAAAATGGCTTGGCTGGCAGTTCGTACTTAGCCCATTACAATGCTTCAAAAGGGGGAATTAATTTATTGACTCAATCGTTAGCTGTAGAGTTGGCACCGTGCAATATTAGAGTAAATGCAGTAGCACCTGGCTTTATTGATACACCATTGGATAAAAAATTAAAAAAAGAAGATGAGACTTTGAATTTAACAGATAAGACACCTATGAAAAGATTGGGAACAGTGGAAGAAGTAGCAGATGGAGTCTACTTTTTATCTTCTGACCAAGCCACTTATATTACAGGAACTGTTCTAGTCATTGACGGTGGTCATTTAGCCAATGCGAGCGAGTTGTAAAACGAATGTTTTTAATTTAGTAGTGTGGTGAGGTGGGATAGTTGGATAAAACTTGGGAACTAGTCCAAGATGAAAAGGCGGATTTAGGAGAAAGTCCTTCCTGGGATAGCGAAAAGCAGGTACTCTATTGGATCGACAGTGTTAGAGGGAATTTATATATATATGATCCGAAAAATGAGCGAAATCGAAAAATGGAAATAGGCGAGCATATTGGAAGTGTTGCTCCTAAGAATGAACAGGAAGTGATTATGGCCACAGAAAGCGGCATTTATTTATTCCATATTGAAACGGAAAAAAAGACATTTATCACGAATCCCAATAAGCATTCCGAAAATATATTTAATGATGGCAAATGTGATCCATTCAGACGTTTTTGGGTAGGAGCCGTTAATGGAGTAGATGCTGAAAAGTTTACTGGGGAGTTATTTTGTCTCCAACTGGATTATTCGATAACAACGAAGATTCAATCTGTTGGATGTTCCAATGGCATAACCTGGTCTCCGGATTATCAAACCATGTATTATATTGATACGTTAGCATATAAGATAGTAGCTTTCGATTATAACTTGGATACAGGTGACATTAACAATAAGAGAACGGTTGTAATCATACCAGAGAAATTTAAATTACCTGATGGCATGTCAGGTGACATGGAAGGGAATTTATGGGTGGCACATTGGGATGCAGGGGTCATTTGTTGTTGGGATCCTAATAACGGAAATTTATTAGAAACGATCAAACTGCCTGTGCCTCGTGTGACTTCTTGTGTCTTTGGCGGAGAGAAACGGAATGAATTATACATTACGAGTGCTCGTGCAGGGTTAACAGAAAAGGAGTTAGCAGCGCATCCTTATTCTGGAGGATTATTCCGTATCAACATGGATGTACAAGGGTTACCAACATTTTCATTTAACAATCGATAGGAGGTACTGTCTTTGAGTAATGAAACGAGAAAAAGTGAGACCTATTTTGCTGATCAAACCATGTGGGGATTTGTACATCGCTCTTTTACAAAATCAATGGGATATACGGAAGATGATATCAAGAAGCCAATCATTGGTATATGCAATACGTTTAGTGAATTAAACAAGTGTCATTCGCATTTTAACGAACTCGTTGAACATGTCAAAAGAGGCGTCTGGCAAGCGGGCGGAACACCCATGGAATTTCCCACGATCTCTCTGGGGGAGCCATATATAAAACCAACATCTATGCTGTTACGAAATTTAATGGCCATGGATACAGAGGAAATGATGAAAGCCCATCCTATTGACGGAGTTGTTTTATTGGGAGGTTGTGATAAAACGGTACCCGCTCAGTTAATGGCCGCTGCCAGTGCGAATATACCATCTATCATTCTAACAGGAGGGCCAATGTTGAATGGCAGACTAGGTGGGGAAAGCCTCGGTGCTTGTACAGATTGTTATCGTTTTACGTTAGAACATAAAGCAGGGAATTTGAATGACGCTCAGCTTGCAGAAGCAGAAAATGCTATTTGCCGGAGTGATGGTCATTGTATGGTAATGGGGACAGCTAGTACGATGGCATCGATTGCAGAAGGATTAGGTATGGCTTTACCAGGGTGTGCTGCAATACCTGCTGTCGATTCAAGAAGGCGTCATATGTCACAGATGACAGGGAACCGAATCGTTCAATTAGTAAAAGAAAACTTAAAGCCAAAAGATATTATGACAAAAGAAGCTATCGAAAATGCGATCACCGTAACGATGGCGAGTGGTGGTTCGACAAATAGCATCATTCATATGGTTGCTATTGCCCAACGTCTCGGTATGAAGCTTCCGTTAGAGACGTTCGATGAGATCAGTAAAAGAACGCCATTTTTATTGAATTTGCGGCCATCTGGACAATATCAAATGGAAGAGTATTTTGAAGCTGGTGGTGTACCTTCTCTAATGAAAGAATTGGAACCTCTTTTACATGGGGGATGTATGACGGTGACAGGTAAAACGTCGGAAGAAAATTTGATGGATGTCCATGTTTTGAATAGAAAAGTTATCTTTCCATTGGCTGAGCCAATGGAACCAGACGGGGGCATTGCTGTTTTAAAAGGAAACCTTTCCCCAGGAGGTTCACTCATTAAGAAAACAGCTGTTTCCAAGAAATTCTTTCAACATAAAGGAAAAGCGGTGGTATTTGATTCTTTTGAAGATATGAAGAAGCGGATTGATGATCCAAATCTTGATGTCGATGAGAATAGTGTATTAGTTTTGAAAAATCTCGGGCCAAAAGGTGCTCCAGGTATGCCGGAAGAAGGGCAAATACCTATTCCACAGAAGCTATTAGAAAAAGGTGTACGTGATATGGTGCGTATATCTGATGGAAGAATAAGCGGAACTTCTTATGGAACGCTGGTAGTTCATATATCTCCAGAATCTGCTGTCGGAGGACCGTTCGGATTAATTGAAAATGGAGATGAAATTAAATTGGATATCCATGATCGGCTTCTTCAATTACTTGTTGATGAAGAAGAATTAGAGAAGAGGAAGTCAAAATGGGTACAGACAGAGCCATTTTATGATCGTGGCTATGGGCTGCTATTTGAAAATACAGTTTTGCAGTCGGAGTTAGGATGCGATTTTGATTTTTTACTCCCCAAGGAATTGAGGGATGAATTAAAAAGCAGCATTTAAATAGAAGAAGTTTTATCAACAAATAGGAAGAATCAGAATAAACGAGGAGGGATGCTTGTCATGATATTTGATAGTCACACCCATTTATTTGGACCTGGTCATGTAACGGGAGCAATGAGAGAAGCCTGTCAAAGAGCCTGGGGAGAAGAACATGAATTAATTGCATTACCGGAAGACCATCAAGAAAGTATAAAGGATGTAGACGGAGCGATCGTTTTAGCGTTTGATGCACCGGCAACAGGTACGAGGGTTCCGAATGAATATGTTTCTGAGCATGTTTCCAAACACGCGGATAGATTATTTGGATTTGCGAGTGTAGATCCGAACAATGATTTAGCGCCTAGTATATTAGAAGATGCAGTTAAGAATTTACATTTAAGCGGATTAAAATTAGGGCCAATGTATCAAAATTTCTATCCGGATGACAAGAAACATTTTGCCTTATATGCAAAAGCGAACGAATTAGATATTCCCATACTATTTCATCAAGGAACATCGTTTGTTCCTGAAGGATTTTTAGATGCATCAAGACCAGCCGCTTTAGATCCCATTGCAAGGGCTTTCCCAGATTTAAAAATAATTATTGCTCATATGGGGCATCCCTGGGTTGGTGAATGCATTTCAGTAGTTCGTAAAAATCCGAATATGTATATGGATTTATCCGCTTTAGGGGGAAGACCATGGCAATATTACAATGCAATGGTATTAGCCATGGAATATGGTGTAACACATAAAATCTTTTTGGGTTCAGATTTCCCGTTCTTTACCATAACACAAACCATAGATACATTATGGAAAATTAACGATGTTGTAGAAGGAACCAAGATGCCAAAGATTCCCAATCATATTATAGAGGATATTATACACCGGAATATACCTGAAATTTTAAGTCTGCGCAAATAAAAATAACATGATGAAATTGAATAGAGAGGAGAATAATAATGAAATTTTTAACTATTTGGAAGGAAGAAAAAGAAGTTTTAGGAGTGAAAACAGATAAAGGAATCATTAATTTAGATGAGTTGCTTAAAAATAATAGGAATGCAGATATCCCAACAGATATGATGGAAGTTATTCATGGAGGAAAAGATATGGTTGAAGAAATAGAAAATTATATAGCAAATTTGAAAACTGAATCTTTTCATTACTTGAAAGATGAAGATGTTAATTGGGGACCCGCTGTAACCTTACCAAGTAAAATAATTTGTGTCGGGTTAAACTATCGAAAACATGCAGATGAAACAGGGGCTCCTTATCCTGAAACTCCCATTCTTTTTAACAAATTTAATAACACATTAACAGGGCATAAACAAGATATTAAAATTCCTAAAAACACAAACAAGCTAGATTACGAGGTAGAATTAGGAATTGTAATTGGAAAAACAGCTAAAAATGTTCCTGTGAACGAAGCAATAAATCATGTATTTGGCTATGTTACAGGAAATGATTTGTCTGCTCGAGATTTACAATTTGTATCCAGTCAATGGTTGCTTGGCAAGAACTGTGATGATTTCAGTCCAATCGGCCCCTATTTAGTAACTAGTGACGAAGTAAAAGATCCAAATAATTTACAACTGAAAACAATTGTAAATGGAGAGGAAAAACAAAACTCAAATACATCAGATATGATTTTTAATTGCGATGAAATTGTTAGTTATATTTCTAAGTATATGACATTAACTCCAGGCGATCTTATTTTAACAGGCACACCAGAGGGAGTGATTATGGGGGAACCAGAAGATAAACAAGTATTTTTAAAACCTGGAGATGAAGTAACTGTGGAGATAGAAAAACTAGGAAGTTTAACAAATAAATTTGTATATGAATGAATTTGAAAGCGCTTCAGAATTGGCGATTACCAATTGATTTGAGTTTCATATTAGTAAGGTAAGAGATTGATTAGAGTTCAAAAAGCAGCTTACGTAGGAAAACAGGTGAGGAAAAAAAGAACGTTTAACTCTTTTATCCTTCTTAACAAATTCAATGAATGAGATTAATGGGTCAAAAACGAAATTAGAAAAATGATATATAAGGTGTTTTACAGTGTTCAAAAAAATTATTTTGTTTAAAACTATTATCTTAGGAGGCCTTCAATGTCATTTATAACAATCATATCGTTTTTGTTTTTTATGGGATTGGTTGCTGTAATTTCTTATATTTATACCCGAGGTGAAAAACTTCATACAACGGAAGGTTATTATTTAGCAGGTAGAGGACTTTCTGCATGGGTGATTGCTGGGTCCTTGCTGTTAACAAATCTTTCTACTGAGCAACTTATTGGATTAAATGCAGAAGGATATTTATTTAGTTTATCTTCCATGGCTTTTGAAGTAATAGCTGCAATTGCACTTATTATTGTAGCGATATTTTTTCTGCCTCGATATTTAAAAGGCAATATTATAACGATACCTGATTTTCTAGCAGATCGCTATGACGAACAAACGAAACAAATAGTAACAATTCTTTTTTTACTTGGCTATATAACTAATTTAATGCCTCCAGTTCTATATACAGGTGCTATTGCATTTAATGGGATTTTTAATATTGATGAAATTTTGGGTGTGAGCAGATTATCAGCATTTTGGATTATCTCTGCCACAGTTGGAGGTATTGGTGCAATTTATGCTATTTTTGGTGGCTTAAAGGCTGTAGTTATTAGCGATACAGTGAATGCAGTAGGATTATTCTTAGGGGGATTATTAATCCCGATATTAGGGTTAACGGTTTTGGGAGATGGTTCATTAGTAGAAGGGGTAAGTATCATTATTAACGATACACCCGAGAAACTAAATGCTATTGGATCATCATCTGAACCTGTTCCTTTTAGCGCTTTATTTACTGGTTTACTTTTAATAGGACTATTCTATTGGGGGACAAACCAACTTGTAATGCAACGTGCTCTTGCGGCTAAAAGTTTAAAAGAAGGGCAGAAAGGATTGTTATTGGCAGCAGCATTTAAGTTATTCACACCACTGATTATCATCTTGCCTGGAATTATTGCGTTTAACATATTTGGTCCTGACTTAATCCCTGAGGATGCGTACCCTAGACTTGTGGAACATGTGTTACCGAGTCCGTTACTTGGTTTTTTTGCTGCTGCTTTAGCAGGGGCAATCTTATCAACATTTAATTCAGCACTAAATTCATCTGTTACCTTATTTATGTTAAATGTTTATAAACCTTACATCAATCCAAATGCCACACAAGCGACTCTTGTAAAAAAGGGAAAATATATTGGGACAGGTATTGCAATTTTTGCTATCATTGTTGCGCCCCTAATTGAGCTTGTTCCTGAAGGATTTTTTGTCTATTTACAAACAGTAAATGGCTTATATAATGTGCCAATCTTAACGATTATAGTTGTTGGATATCTAACTAAACGTGTACCTACAATAGCTGCGAAAATATCTTTAGCAGTATTTATTTTTGCTTATGCTTTTACACAATTAATCTGGGATTTTGGACTAAACTATATTCATATTTTAGGGATATTGTTTGTTATTTGTGTAGGTCTAATGCTAATTATCGGAAAAATCAAACCTAGAGAAACTGAATTTATTCTAAAAGAAAATAACTCAGTAGATATTACAAATTGGAAATATTTATATCCGTTTTCTTTGGCTATAATTGCAAGTATTTTTCTAATTTATATATTTTTCTCGAAGCTAGGTATTGCTGGTTAGCTTAAAAAGTCAAATATCATGTGAGAAGAAGTTAAATTGTGCAAACAACTATGTTCAGTATTATCTCTTTTAAATATGATGAAATAAGTGTTTTGTTATAAATATACTGGACAGTAAAAAGTTTTAAGCATTACGACACCATACGGTCATCATTGGAATCAGGCATTTTTTCCGGGTTTTTTCGCTTGTTTTGAATTATTTGGGTTATGGTCAAACGCGGGTTGCGAGCAAACATAAGAAAAATAAATCGGCGTAAATAAGCCATAACTGTAGCCTCCGAGACGATAGACTTGGATGGTGTTCTCAAATAACGAAAGTAGCGTACTGAACTCTTATGCGAAAATTTGACGGCAATTAATTGCAACAGCCCCATGGCGATGCAGCTGCACATTACAAACCCTTCAATGGCCTTGACGGTTTGCCGAATGTTCCGCCTGTCTTTTGGATCGGTGACTTGTTCCAACGGATGTGTTTCCCCTTTTTGGAGATACTTTTTCAGCTTGGGCACGGATTTACTCCAGAATTGATAGCTAAATCCGCCAATCGCCTGCTTCATCTCCCGAAAGGTGCATTCGATTTTGAAACGATGCCCATACAATTGAATAATATCGACTGGCTCCAATGTCAAATCAGTGCTTACCAAAATAGAGATGCCGCCGTTATACTTCACCAGCACAAAACGCAGCTTCTGGTAATGGCCTTGACCCCATAGTAAATCCAGGCACAGGTATTGTACGGTTTCTTGTTTTTCGTACATCGTCACCGTGGCTGTTTGAAATTCGTCCGCACGGCTTTGAAACAATGTATTCAGCTTGATCATGTTTCCTTTTTTGCGCGGGCGTCCCCGACCCTTCTTTTTCTTGGGTGGGAGCTCATAAGCAACGGCATTCATCTTGGCCCTGGTTACAAGGTGCAGCTGGGCGCCTCCTGACTGATTCAATTGGGTCCATCGTTTTAAGGCAGGGGCAGTTAGGAAGTAACGATCAAGAAGCAGGAGACCATTCTCCTTTAACCCTTTTGCCGCGTTAAAGCCCTGGTCTATTACTTGAATCACGTGGGACTCCCATTGCTTGGATGAATGGCTCCAATCAAAAATAGCTTTGACACCGTCCTGGAGATTGATGAATAAGGGCAAACAGAACCATTTCTTCGGTGTACCCATCAACACACCGATAGCACCAAACAAATGCCCGAAAATGTATGCGGCTTTGGAGGTGTTCTCGGACTCCTGATGGAGCTTTTTGACACCAGGCATATGTCGGGCTTCTTTTGCCTGTTTCATCCCATCTCCAACGAGCACTACCCGACCATTAAGGTAAAAAAGCGGGGCGAAACGCTTGACTATCTGAAGCCATTTCTTTCGCAGGGATTCAAGCGACCAGGCAGAAGAACGAAAGAAATGCACCAGCGTCTCGTAACGATGACCGGGCAGGCCAAGGTCCCGCATAATCGACGTTATACCCAACTGATCCGAACGCAGCATCAAACCAATGATAATGGTAACAAACCAATGGTACGTTTTTTACCGGGAAAAGCAGGAACGAAATTCGAGTAAAATGGTATTGATAAATTTTAACATAGCAGTGGCGATTCGCATGAAAGTCATGTATACTTTCATTATATAACCCTTTCAGCGAATCTGAACTCCTTTCAGAGATATAGTCGTCATCTATATCATTCGCCAGAAAGGGTTATTTTTCCTGCTAAAACTTTTGACTGTCCAGTAAATATATAAAGATTATATATTTGAGTGATGTATAATTTTAAAAGGAAATTATATATGATTTTTAACTAATTATAGTAAAATTATAATCCATTATGCATAAAAGATTGGGGTCAGTTTGAAAAAGATTTTATTTTTACTATTGTTATCACTGGTATTAATTGGGTGTAACAATACGAATGATGATGCTGAATCAGAAAGGGAAGTTTCGACATCCGATAAAAGTGAAGAAGAAAACCAAGATGTAGAATCTAAATCAAAAGAAACAGTAGCAGACACTGCAGAAGCAGAAGAAACAGAGCAACAGGATGAAGAACAACAGGCCGATGAACCTTTGACTTAGACAGAGGAAGATGACGAAGATAATGTTGAAGAAGATATAGAAGATGAATCATCTGGCTGGGACAATCTGAAGGAAAACATAATAGGTAAGAGCGAGAAAGCTTTTTCAGAAATAAAGACAAGTGATCCGAGTGATCTAAGAAATGACCATACAGGCAAATGGAAAAAGAGCACGACATCTGAATTTATAGACGTACTGGATTATGTTTCTTCCTATAGAAAGGATTATATGGAAGTTGGAGACGTTCATTTCATATTAAATTTTGCTTATGATACAACTACCACATTAAATTATATAGATGAGCTTTTGTTTGTTGATATAAAAGAGTATCAGGATGGGGAAGAGCATGACGCAAGTGTTTTAGGAAATGGAATTGTATTAGGAAGTTATATTGTATATCCAGATGGGGACATAGAAGAAATAGGCGAATAAATAGAGTAGGCGTAGGCACTTACTTTTTAGGTAGGTGCCTTTTTTGTTAAAAAATATCTAGTGGGTATCGAATACCAAGTAAATGCTTGGAATACCGTTAAGGAAGTAATTCAATGAAGGATAATTTCATCAATTTTCAACTTCAAGAGAGGGCTGCAGATATATTTCGAAGTCCTCTCTTTATTATGATATTTATGGTGATTTACTTGTTAGAATGTCATTCCCCTATTTATTCTTGTTTGAAATAATAGAAAGCTAAGCTTTTCACTATAATTTAATAATCTATTCCAAATCGAAATGCGGTACGTTTTTGATATTTATCTCCGGCTTTTAAAATAATGCTTGGAAAATTAGATCCGTGCAATGAGCCAGCAAATCCTTGTGTTTCAAAGCAAACACCCAAATATTTTTTGGTTGTTCCTTCCGACAACGTTATTCCATCATCTAAATTATTTGATGTGTACATCACCATCCCTGGCTGATTTGTTTCAATTGTAAGTGTACGCCCACTTGTTTCTTCTCTGACAAATACGTTTTCCTTTTTACCATAATCAAATATAAAATAATGATCAAACCCATTTCCTACAATTTGATTTTGCTCCGTATTTGATACGATACCTTCCCTAAGCTTTTGACCTTGAGTAAAGTCAAAGGGGGTGTTCTTTACATCAAGTAATTTTCCAGTTGGTATCAAGGCATCATCCAGCTCGGCAAATTGATGGCTGGCTATCGTAACATGATGATTATGTATCGTATCACGTAAATTACCTGTTAAATTAAAATAGGAATGATTTGTTAAAGTAAACGGTGTTGTTTCATCCGTTTGTGCCCAATAGTCCAGTATCAATTCATTGTCATTGGTTAATGTGTATGTAACGGCTGTTTTCACATTTCCGGGGAAACCATTTTCACCATCACTGCTAATATAATGTAAGGTGACACCTGCGTACGCATCTGATTCAAATGTTTCTCCTTCCCAAAGGACTTGGTGAAATCCATTGGAGCCGCCATGCAAATGATTTACTCCATCGTTTGTTTCTAGTTCGTATTGTTTGCCATTTAAGGAAAAATGCGCATTTTCGATTCGTCCGGCTACTCGACCAATAATAGCACCAAAAAAATAAGGGTCTGTCTTATAATCTTTGTAGTTATCATACCCCAAAACAACATTTTCAACTTTTCCATTTTTACCGGGGGTACTAATCTTCGTGATAATTCCGCCGAAATTTAATATATTTATCTCCATACCAAGATCATTTTTTAAGATGAAAAGCTTCCACGTTTCATTTAAGTATTTTGTGTTTACCTTCATAAGAACAACTCCAATATGAGTAAGTGAAAAAGGGCTTGATAATCCAAGCCCTTTTTGTTTAGTGTTTGAACTAATAATTATCCCCAGATTTTCACATGATTTTTTCCTTTTTTTAAATCTGCAATTGGTCCTAATACACTTTTTTCTGATTTTTGGTTGCCCAAATAATCTGTATCTAAAGTTACTTCATTTCCATTTGGATCTTCAAAATCTGCATCAACGATTCGTACTGGCGGCAGCGTTTCGGTAGATTGAATCTCTCCAAGTAAGCTTTCGAAATCATCAGGAAGTTCACAAGAAAGATATACTTCATTTCCTTCTTCAATAATACGTAGTTCAGGGTCAAAACGATTTTTTTCTATCTTATCATTTTCTCTTTCAAACGAAGTTGCGCCGTTGAAATATGCATTACGATTGATATAGACAGGCTGATTCACCTTATGGTAAGCCTGATGGTCGCCAGGTTCTTGTTTTACGGTTTCGATATATTCCTCTAATGATGCTGTGTAGCCGTTGTAATGAGCTGTACCGACTCCTTCTAAGTCCGTATCGCCGATGAATATATTGTTATAAAAACGGTCATCACCGCCATAAGTTGCTGCAAAACCAGCTACTTTTGTGCTGTGCGGATAATGATAAGGGGTTGGACGATCCAACATTTCCCGATGAATCATTTTGCCGCGAATAATATTATTTACGTAAGCTCCGCCTTGTGCATGATTATCTAAAGCATAGTCTGCAGTTAGTATATTATGATCAACTAAATATGGGCCACTGCTAACCTCAACAAACAAGTCGCGATTATTTCTATAAAATAGATTTTTGCTTATTCTCGTACCTTGTGTTTGCCAGTCTGACCATATTCCCAGAGAACAATCATGGAAACGGTTATTGTGAATTTGCGTATCGATTGCGGCATGTAATTTAATACCTGCTATCTCATGACCGAAAAATTCTCTCTTTAATGCAATGTTATAAATGTGATTATTATAGATTTCGCTAAATACACAACCAAGATGACCTACTATGCCATTCTGACCGCAATCATAGATTGTGTTATTTCGGATAATATGGGAGCCGACTTTTTCTTTACTCCAACCAACTTGTCGAGCGTGAAATACAGATTCTATTTGATATTGATATCCTGGCTTATCTTTTCGTTTACTACTAAAGTTATTTCCAGTGCTGGTTTCTTTTCCAATACTGATAGCACTGCATTTTGCATCATGAATGCTATTATCCTCGATTATCCAGCCTTTACTCCAATGAGGACCAATAAGCCCAGGTTGATCAGCGGTAGGCGGCGCCCAAGGAGTAGCAGCTTGTGCCAATTCAAATCCTTTAACTGTAATATAATCAATACCTGTATTTACTGGATAAAAAACAGACTTTCTAGTATTTATTTCTACTAATTCTTTATTCGGATCAAACTCATGAAAATTAGCGTAGATTGTTGTGTTGTATTCATCTACCTCTGCAAACCAAGTAAATTTTGTTTGCTCTTGATTATGAACAGGAACAACTTCATTAGTCCAATGATCTAATACTTCTGTTTGTATCTCGGGATTTAGTAGTTGTTCATAGCTTTCAGTCTCATAAAAGGACATACCATTTAAATAGACATCACCTAAATGTCTTCCAGGGTTATAAACGACCCAATCCCCAAAAATTTCTACGGCAAAGGGATTATACTCCCCGAAAAATGTATTAGGTAATTGAACTTTCCATACATTATTTTCTATTTCTTCCCAATTTTTAATATGTTCAGAACCTTTAATAACTACCTTTTCACCCTTTGCTGCTTCATAAGTGATTCTTCTGAGATTACTTAATCCGGAATTTTTAGGGTCTACACATTCCCTATACTCTCCTTCATGGACAATAACTTTATCACCTGCCGTCGCGATAGAAGCTGCTTTGTTAATTGTTAAAAAAGGATTTTGTTTTGTTCCCTCGGCGATATCAGACCCATTTTTTGCTACATGATAATAAACATTCATTTTTTATCCTCCTCATATAAATTATATTTTCGCTAAATCTTTAGTACGATTTTCTCCAACCTTACCTTCTTCAATTTCTCTCTTAACAGACGGAAGAAATTTTTCATAGTTTAATGTGAATGTGACAAGCATAATAATTATGATGCATGCGAATGGGAAATAAATTTGCATTGATTTCATCGCCAAAATAGAACTGTCCGGTTGAATAGACGAACCAGCAATATATCCTCCAACAGTAAGAGCCCATCCGACGATAGCTCCTTGTAGTCCAGATCCAATTTTCATACCTGCACTAGTTAAGCTAAAAACTGATCCTTGTACAGGAACTCCTGATTTCCAATAGATTAAATCTCCAACATCTGCTACGATTGCACTTAGTGCTCCTGTAAAAGGGACAACTCCTATAGCGTTTACAATAAGTCCGACAGTTAACAAGGTTAAATTCTCAGAAAATACGGTCATGATTAAATAAGATATAATTGAAATAATTAACCCTATGGTTATACTTTTTCGGATTCCGAACATTTTTACGAATTTAGGTGCATACATTAATCCTATAATTGTTGGGACAGTAGTTGCTAGACTCAATATAGCCATTACATCTGCATTGTTGAAAACATAAGTAGCATAATAAACCCTAATACCATTATCTGTCTGTCTTAAATACCAAAGCAAGTATAAGATAATTGTTATAATAAAGTATTTATTAGTTAATAGTACTTTCATTATGAGAAAAAAGGGGACTCTTTGTGTTGTATTTTCTTCGGTTTTTCTTTTGGCGATATTTCTTTCTTTTACGAACCATCCAGTAATCATTAAAGGAACTGCGCATAACAAAGCATAAATTATTGTAGTAATTGTCCATCCTTGCTGACCGCCACCAAAACCACTTACCAAAAATGTTGTAAAAGTAGTAATAGATAAAACAGCTAGCTGTGAAAAAATAAAGCGGATACTTCCTAACGAGACACGATCATTCTTGTCATTTGTCATAAGGGAAGTCAAGGAAGAATAAGCGACGTTATTGGCAGTATAAAAAACTGCAGAAATCAGCAAATAGATTAAGAAAATGTATATAATTTTTCCTGTTTGTCCTAATGCACCAGGAACATTAAATAACAAAAATGTTAATAAGCCAAGAATAGGAGCTGTCCAAAAAACCCACGGTTTTGCTTTCCCCATCTTAGTATTCGTGTTATCGATTAATGTTCCCATAAATAAATCAGTGAATCCATCAGTAACACGCGAAATTAAAATAATTGTTCCGATTATTCCAGCGGAAATGCCTACTGTATCTGTCATATATATCGTGAGAAAGGAAGCAATAAATGTCCAACTATAATTTGCTCCGAAATCTCCCAAACCAAATGTAAGTTTTTCGTTCATTTTTAATTTTTGCGTTTTAGCAATTTGTGTTTTATTTTGTTCTGATTGTGCCGCTTGCATTTTCATCCCCCCCATTTTAAATGAAAAGATAACATCAGATCGTAGTGTGGAAAGCCCTTACATAAACGAATATTATTTTCGCTCTATTTTCTAATATTCATAATTGGAAGCAGTTACTATTCAAGTTATTAATCAAGCAAATCAATTAATTATTCCCGATACCGCATCAATTTTTTATTCACTGAGTGTGTTGACGTGTAGACTTGTTGGTAGAGTTTAAATAAATCTTGATAAACTTCTGCGTTTTCTTCAATGGGTTTATATGTTTTTTCTTTCTGTAAAAAAATTTCTGCGCAATCTTTAAGCGTTTTAAACCACTTACAACCATAAGCTGCTAACATTGCTGCTCCTATTCCTGGACCTTGCTCATTGGATAATTTGACAACTTTTGCATTAAAGATATCTGCTTGCATTTGCAGCCAAGTATCATTTTTTGTACCACCACCAATGGAAATAATTTGATTGATTTTCTTTCCTTGCTCCCGGAATAATTGGACAGATTCATTTAATGAAAATGTAACTCCTTCCATAATGGACCGTACAAAATGTTTCATTTCATGCGAACTATCTATTCCAATGAAACTTCCTCGAATTGTCGAATCAAAATATGGTGTTCGTTCTCCATCGATATATGGAGTGAATAATAAACCATTTGCACCTGGTGAAACTTTATCAACATCGTTAAGTAATTGATCGAAGGTTTTGTCTTTTGCGAAAGCATCTTTAAACCATGTAAGGCTTTGGCCAGCTGCTAGTGTAACCCCCATAGTATAATAAGCATTTGATATCCCGTGATTAAAATAGTGAACTTTTCCCTGAAAGTTCCGATCTCCACGCTCTTCATGAGCAAGAACAACCCCAGATGTCCCCGTGCTAACCATTGTTTTGTCTTCCGTTAAGACACCTGATCCAATTGCACCACATGCATTATCAGCGCCGCCAGCAAAGATGTGAGTTGATTTGGGTAGTCCGGTTTTTTCAATAATTTCAGGGATTAATGTACCAACCTCTTCAGAAGATTCTACTAAGGGTGGACATATATCTGAATTTATATCTAATAAATCACAAATACTTTGGCTCCATTCTTTTTCTGCTATATTAAGCAACAGGGTACCAGCTGCATCGGAGTATTCTGTATGCAAACTATTAGTAAGCTTCAAACGGACATAGTCTTTTGGTAACAAAAAATTTTTTACTTTACTATAAAGCTCGGGCTCATTATTTTTCACCCATAATAATTTAGGTAATGTAAATCCCTCTAAAGCTAGATTTTTTGTGAAGTGAAGCAATCTTTCTTTTCCAACTTTCTCATAAATCTCTTGGCACTCCTTAGTAGTTCGTGTGTCATTCCATAAAATTGCATTGCGAAGGACATTTTGGTCTTCATCGAGTAGAACGAGTCCATGCATTTGTCCAGAAAAGCTGATACCTTCAATCTCATCTGGTTTACCTTCGAATTGCTGCATCAATTCGTACAGCCCAGCGACAGTTTGGTCTACCCAATCTTTGGGATTCTGTTCGCTATAGCCTGCTTTTTCTGATAATAGGGGATAGTTTTTAGAAACATTTTTTACAACCGTTCCTTGCTGATTAACCAATAAAAGCTTCACAGCACTTGTCCCTAAATCAACACCAATAACGTATTTCATTACTCAGCCTCCTTTCCATTCAATTTTTAATGATCTGAATAAATTGTAAGCAGATACTGGTTGATAGCAGCCTTGATTCTTTCCAATTGTCCAGATTGTTGGTTTATTTCCTTTAAATCAAGGGCGTGTTCTTCTAATTTACAAAAATCCATTTTTTCTTTCACAATATTCAAACCAATACCATGCGTGTAACTGCTATATCTGTTATTTACAACATTTTCAATAATCTGATCATCTAATAATTTTTGAGCCACTTTCAAACCGATTGCGAAACTATCCATCCCAGCTATATGTGCATGGAAAAGATCTTCTGGCTCAAATGAACCTCTTCTTACTTTTGCATCAAAATTTAATCCTCCTCGCCCTAGTCCGCCGTTTTTGATTATTTCATACATAGCAAGCGTGGTAGAGTATAAGTCAGTTGGGAATTCATCTGTATCCCAGCCTAAAAGAGGATGGCCTTGATTGGCATCTACTGATCCTAAAATATTATTGACTCGTGCATAATGTAGTTCATGTTCAAATGTATGGCCTGCAAGCGTAGCATGATTGGCTTCAATATTAAATTTGAAGTAATCTTCCAAATCATAATGTTGTAAAAAGGCATAACCGCTTGCAACATCGAAATCATATTGATGAGTCGTTGGTTCTTTGGGTTTTGGCTCAATTAGGAATTGACCATCAAAACCAATTTCTTTAGCATAATCTACAGCCATATGGAAGAAACGTCCGAGATTATCTAATTCAAGTTTCATATCTGTGTTAAGGAGGGTTTCATAACCTTCTCGTCCTCCCCAAAATACGTAGTTTTCCCCGCCGAGTTCTTTTCCGATTTCCAGTCCTTTTTTAACTTTTGCTGCAGCGTATGCGAATACATCTGCATTGTTAGAAGAAGCGGCGCCATGAATAAACCTTGGATGAGTAAAATTATTAGCAGTATTCCAGAGCAGTTTCGTTTTACTGTCTTTCATGTAATCTTTGATCATTGAGACGATTATATCTAAGTTTTGATTGGTTTCTCTTAAAGTTTCACCTTCTGGTGCGATGTCCACATCATGAAAACAGAAGTAGGGAACATTTAGTTTCTCGAAGAATTCAAAAGCTGCTTCAACACGAGCTTTCGCTAGATCCATTCCTGTGAATTTATCCCAAGGACGAATAGCTGTTCCAGAACCGAACGGATCTGATAAATCTTCCGTAAATGTATGCCAGTATGCAACTGCAAAACGTAAATAATCCTCCATATTTTTTCCACCAATGGTTTCCTTGGGATTATAAAACTTAAATGCATAGGGATTCGTTGACTTTGGGCCTTCATAAATTACCTGATTTACGCTTGGAAAATAATTCATTTATAATACCTCCTATTTTGTTAAGTGAATTGAAGTAAGTTAATATAACTTTATTTAACTTTTAAACTAAGTCTATTATTTAATGAAACCGTTGTCAATAGCAAAAACAAAATAAGAAATAGAATTTAATATTGGTTTTAAGTTTTGCTATTATGATTAAAAAACTATTAATTAGTATAACGAATAAACTAAGTTTAAGTTATATCCGTTTGATTTCTATGATAGAATAATGATATAGAGTTATTAAATACTAATTCTTGTGGGTATACAAAAGAATAGAGAAAGGAGAAAAATGATGAAAAAAATTCAAACCGGAGATCAAAACTTTGTTAAACAAATGAATAAGTCAATTGTTTTTCGTTCCATTAAAAAAAATGAACCGTTATCCCGCGCGCAAATTTCTAAAAGAACCGGGCTTAACAAAGCTACTGTTTCTACGATGGTTTCCGAAATGCTTGATGAATCATTTGTATACGAAATAGAATCTAATCAATCCAGCGGTGGAAGAAAACCTGTATTGTTATATTTTAATAATCATGCAGGTTATTCTATTGGAATTGATTTGGGAGTTAATTATATTTTAGCTGTCTTAACAGATTTAAATGGTCATATTATAGAGGAAGATAGCCAAACATTGGCTAGTATTGAATATGAAGATGTTAAGAAGATTCTAGTGAATATTATAAAAAACTTAATAAAAAAGGCTCCCGAGAGTACTTATGGCATAATAGGGATTGGTATTGGTGTCCCGGGTAATGTCGACCTTAATGAAAATATTTTATTTGCTCCAAACCTTAAATGGGAAAATATTAATTTAAAAGCAGAATTACAAAATGAACTTAGCATTCCAGTCAAAATTCAAAATGAAGCGAATTGTGGCGCTCATGGTGAGCATCTTTACGGAGTGGGAAAGAACGTATCTGATTTAATTTATATTAGCGTTGGAGTTGGTGTAGGAACAGGTATTATTATACAAAATAATCTTTATACTGGGACATCTGGGATTTCTGGAGAAATGGGTCATGTTACCCTCAATGCAAGCGGCCCTAAATGTCGTTGTGGAAACCATGGTTGCTGGGAATTGTATGCATCTGAACAAGCTCTTTTGAAACAAGCGAGAAAACAAAAAGTATTAAACAATACGGGTGATGTGAGTTTAGAAAAACTTGAAAAAGAAGCAACAACGGGAAATAAAGAAGTTCTGCATATTTTAAACACATTAGGTGAAAATATAGGGATTGGGTTAACAACAGTTATTAATACATTTAATCCAGAAATGGTTATTATTGGGAACAGAATATCTTACTTTAGTCGATGGTTAAAAAACCCTGTTAACCACGTTCTTCAAGATAGGCTTTCTTATTATCATAATAAAAATACTAATGTTGAATTCTCTGCTCTAGGTCGATATTCAAGTGCACTTGGCGCTACTTCAATAGCAATTTCTCATTTTTTATCTGAGCAAAAATTAGAGAAAATGGCATTATAATTTTTTACGTGATCGGAATGAATGATATATATTAATTGAATAATTTAATTGAAGTAAAAAAGAGACTGCTTTTTAAATTAAGAGCAGGCTCTTTTATCATTGTTATTTACACCAAACTAATCTTTTTTTGTGATAATGTTACCTATTCAATCATTTCCTCATTGTTTTTAATCATCTGTTGAACTAACAGGGTAGGATTAAAATCGACGTTGCCACGCAGCAATTCTAAATAATAATGATGGGTTTTTAATGTTCGCTCAATATTACTTGAATGTTTGAAATGAACCATATTTGGCTTGATAATTTCATAAATGGTTTTTCCGATTTCTATAATAAATGGATTATTCGTTGCTTCTAACACAGCATAATGGAATTCTAAATCAATATTCGCGAGTTCCTCAGGACTTAAATCTGGATTCATTCTTTTTACCTGGGAGTGATAAACATCTTCAATATTTTTAATATCATTTTCCTCTGCGATAATCATGTTCATTAATAGTACTTCAAAGTGCTGGCGAAATTCTATAAGTTTTTCTATGTTATTGCTGTGCATAATTAAACTGAATATTAGGGGGTTTAATGAGAACTGAGAAAGATTATTTGTTATAAACATACCTTCACCACGTTTTATTTGTATGACACCTATAGCTTCTAGAATCTTTATTGATTCCCTAACAGGGGTTCTGCTCACTCCTAACTGCTCCATTAATTCCTTTTCAGTAGGTAATTTATCACCTGGTTTTAATGAACCGTTAAGAAGATTATCTTTTATAATTAATACAATTTCTGAGGATATAGTGCGGTTTAAGTTGATTTTTTCAAAAGATAAAGCCATTTTCTCAACTCCTTAAAGATACAACTACTATGATCTTAATTATATAATGCATTTGAAATGTTTTGTTAAATAAAACTTTTCTGTCATTAACTGTTTACAATTATTTATTCTTTTGCTAGTCTATGTACAACATACTACATCGTACGTAATATGTAAACGTCTTATATAAAGCAACTTTTATGCGAAAATTATTGGTATTTAATGTAATAACTGATTTAGGGAAATGAAATCGCTATCAATGAGATGGGTTATTGCTGAAAATATTGTATGAATGAAGGAGTGATAAGTCTATATCCATTTAGTTGTTGGAATTTTAGGTAAATATAATATTTAAATGTAATATCCGAATTCAAAATGTGAAAGTTTGGGATCTTTCATAGGAAATTTATATTTGAATTCTTATGTTAATCATTTTCATTTACGAAAGGGGTATGAATATGAAAAAGAAAAGAAAACAGGAATGGCGCTTTGTCATAGCTAATCGGGAAGCGCGAATTGGTTGTGTGCTAGCTATCATTAATTTTATATGGTGGTATGGATTTGCATATGGGTTGGGTTCGAAACCTCCTGAAGAATATACGTATATATTGGGTTTCCCGGCGTGGATTTTTTTCAGTTTAATTTTGGGAACACTTTTAATGTTTGCACTAGTGTTTTTTGTTGTGAAATTTATGCTGACCGAAATATCGTTAGAAGATGAGAGTGAAGAAGAAGGTGAGGAAGATGAGGTGAGTAATATATGAATTGGAGTGTGGTAATACCATTACTACTATTTTTGATGATTATTTTTATGGTCGGTATATGGTCCAATCGAAAATTAAATAAAACAGATGGTTTTCTTAGCGACTACTTTCTAGGAAGCCGAGAATTTGGAGGATTAGTACTTGCTATGACCATGGTTGCAACCTATGGAAGTGCCTCCAGTTTTTTGGGTGGACCTGGAGCTGCTTATTCTATCGGATTCGGCTGGGTTTTGCTTGCTATGTCTCAGGTAGCGACGGGGTATTTCGTATTACTCGTGTTGGGGAAAAAGTTTGCTATTGTATCTAGAAGATATAATGCTGTTACGTTTATCGATTTTTTGAAGGAAAGATATAAAAGTAAAACAGTTGTATTGTTATCGGCTCTTAGTATTATCATATTTATGTTTTCTGCAATGGCAGCCCAATGGGTAGGCGGAGCTTATCTTATCCAATCCTTAACAGGTTTTAGTTATATAGGTGCTTTATTTATTTTCACTTTATCTGTTTTGATATATGTCATTATAGGCGGATTTCGTGCTGTAGTAATAACAGATACAATCCAAGGTATTGTTATGTTTTTTGGCACATTAATATTGCTTATTGCTGTCATTGTCGCAGGGGGAGGATTATCTAATATATTTTCTGATTTAGTATCTATTAATCCCAATTTGATTACACCCTTTGGAAATGATGGTTCATTAACTGCTGCTTATGTATCCTCTTATTGGATTCTTGTAGGTGTGGGTGTAGTCGCCCTGCCACAAATTGCGGTAAGAGCAATGTCTTATAAAGATTCTAAATCGATGCACAAGGCAATCATGATTGGAACAGTAGTAGTAGGAACTATTATCCTTGGTATGCATTTGATTGGAGTATTTGCAAGACCAATAATGCCGGGAATTGAAGTAGCAGATCAAGTTATCCCACTTGTTGCTTTGGAAGTTTTACCTCCATGGATTGCTGGTATTATACTTGCAGCACCTTTAGCGGCCATTATGTCCACTGTTGACTCTTTATTGTTGCTCGTTAGCTCTTCTGTAGTTAAGGACGTTTATATAAATTATATCAAGCCGAAAGCAACAGTAAATCAAGTGAAAAATGTAAGCATAAGTGTGACTGCAGTAATAGGGATTGTTGCTTTCCTACTAGCTATCAGTCCACCAGATTTATTGATATTCTTAAACTTATTTGCATTTGGCGGTTTGCAAGCAGCATTTATGTGGCCGTTTATCATGGGATTATATTGGAGATATGCGAATAAAAACGGTGCGATTGCATCCATGATTACAGGCATTGGTTCTTATATTGCCATTCATTTATATAATGAGGCATATGGGGATTTATTCGGTGTACATGCGGTTACGGTTCCAGTTTTCTTTTCGTTGATTATTTTTGTAGTATTTAGTTTGTTATTTAAGCAGGAAGCATATGAGTTTCCAACGCAAAATATAAAGAAAGAAGCCTAAATATCATAGATTTATAGAAAAAGTTTAATAAGAATGGCAAAAGGTTCTGCAAGGGAAATAAAGGATAATAAATCTAGTTAATATCAAAACCACGTCAATGATGAAGGAGTGAAGTTTTGTGAATGTAGCAATAAACTGGAATGAATGGGCCAATCTTGATGCTATGGGGGTTGCCAAGTTAGTACAAAAAGGTGAAGTTACTCCACAGGAAGTAGCAAACCAGGTTACAAAAGGAGTTCAGGAATTAAATCCTCAAATTAACGCTGTTATTGAGGTTTTCGATGACGTAGTTAATGATCCTTTAAGTGATGGAATGAATTCTAACGGCATTTTTGCTGGAGTACCTTTTTTTATGAAGGATTTAGGGCCTGCTGTTAAAGGAAGATTACAGGAAAGAGGGTCCCTGCTCATGCAAGGAAATCGCTCTCAATATGATAGTTTTCTGACAAAAAAATTCCGACAGGCTGGACTCAATATTATGGGACGAACAACAACGCCGGAGTTTGGGCTCTGCAGTTCTGCTGAGAACCCGGAAGTCTATATTACAAGGAACCCTTGGAATCTTGATTATACAACTTGCGGTTCGTCAGCAGGAACTGCAGCTTCCGTTGCAGCAGGAATTATTCCCATCGCTCATGCTACGGACGGAGGAGGGTCCATTCGAATTCCTGCCGGTGTAAATGGCAACATAGGTTTAAAACCATCGCGAGGTGTTTTTTCAGGAGCACCTGATAGTTCAGACCTCATGAACGTTGTTTCCGCACAAGGATGCCATACTCGAACGATACGTGATACTGCTGCCTTTGTCGATCATTGCAGGGGAGGAGCTCCAGGGGAGTTTATGCCTTATTGGACGCAGCAGGAGTCCTATTCCGAGTTGATAAAGCGAAATCCGAAAAAGCTTCGTATTGCTGTTTCGCACGAATGGGGTGATTATAAAGCCACCTCGCATATTGTATCTGAATTGAAAAAGACGGCTGACTATCTTGAAGGGCTTGGCCATCACGTTGAATGGGCAGTCCCGAATCTTGACCTCCGTGCTACGTATGAGGCGCAGACTTCGGCCTACATTATGAAGTTTGCACAAACCATTTCGGATATACTTGAACAAAAGAATATGGCGTATCCACCAGCAGATCTCATTGAACCGATGTGTATAAGAGTTTGGGAAGAAGGTCGATTTGCCTCCTATGCGGATCGTGTCAAAATGGAGACCATGTTTAATGAAATTTCACGACATATGGCGACATTCTTTGAGGATTGGGATCTGGTCCTTACGCCTACTATGGCTAAACCTACACCATTGATTGGAACTAGAGAGTATCTGACTATTAGTGATAATCCTTCTGTTTTTGATTGGTTTGAAAATCTGTGGAGTATTTTTTCTTATACGCCGATTGCCAATATTTGCGGACTACCTGGAATTTCATTACCGATGGCTGAATTAGAGAATGGTTTGCCATTAGGAATGCATATGCTTGCTCCACAAGGAAAAGATGGTTTATTGCTGCAGTTGGGTGCCCAGATTGAGCGTGAATTAAATGGGAACTGGAACCATGGACGGAAACCAGCTAATCATGTAACTACTATTTAATGGGCTGGGAACTGCTTTGTGTTAAGAAATAAGAAATATATATTTATCACACACCAAGATAAATAATTTATAAATATGTCATTTAGAAAAAGGATGATTTTATATGAAAGTATATAAGATTGCGGTATTGCCTGGAGACGGAATTGGTCCTGAAGTGATGAACGAAGCTTTGAAAGTATTGAAAACGCTGTCTGATATGGATTCAACATTTGACTATGAAATAACAGAATTTAATTGGAATACAGATTATTATATGGAACACGGATTAATGATGCCTGAAAATGGTCTTAAGCAACTAAAGTCATTTGATAGCATTCTGTTCGGTGCTGCTGGTGATTCAAGAGTATCGGAGCATATCCCGATATGGGAGCTGATTATGCCTATCCGCAAAAACTTTCAACAGTATATTAATTTTAGGCCGATAAAATTGCTGAGGGGTTTGGAAACGCCATTACAACAAAAAGAAGATATAGATTTTGTCATTATCCGGGAAAACGCGGAAGGAGAATATTCTACTTCAGGTGGAAAGATGTACCAAGGGGAATCCCGGGAACTTGCTGTGCAGAACACGATTATGACTAGAGAAGGCATTTCCAAGGTTGCAACCTATGCATTTCAGTATGCAAGGGATCATAAATTACGTAAAGTAACCAATGCTACGAAGTCAAATGCCATCATACATACGATGACATTATGGGATTCGGTTGTTGAAGAGGTGGCAAATGATTTTAAAGAAATTTCCTATGAAAAATATTATGTGGACGCGATTGCTGCTTTGTTTGTAGAACGTCCTAAAGATTTACAGTTGGTTCTTGCTTCTAATTTATTTGGAGATATATTGTCAGATTTGGGATCAGCCATTGCTGGAGGACTAGGTGTCGCACCATCTGCCAATATCAACCCTAATGGAGAGTACCCTTCCATGTTTGAACCAGTACATGGATCTGCTCCTGATATAGCTGGGAAAGGTATTGCCAACCCGGTAGCACAAATTTGGTCTTTAGCCTTGATGTTACAGAATTTTGGGCGCTCGGATTTACATGATAAAGTTCTTTTTTCCATAGAAGATGTACTGGAAGAAAAAAGAACATTGACACCAGATATTGGAGGGAAAGCAACAACGGAGCAAGTAGGCGATGCCATTGTACGTAAACTTCAAAAAAGGATGTGATTTGTATGACATTTGAAAATAAAACATTCATTGTTACCGGTGCAGGTGGAGGTATGGGCGAGGAGACAGTGAAGCTTTTACTAGATAACGGAGCAAACGTAGCTGGCTGTGACCTTCATACCGACAATCTTTCAAAATATAAGAATACGAATAAATTTATAGCATTCAAAGGGGATTTATTGGATGAAGATATTGTAAAAGACATTTTTAAAGAAACAGCTAATCAATTTGGAAATATTGATGGGCTGGTCAATATTGCGGGGATTGCACAAAGTGCCACATCTATTGATGAAGTTAGTCTGGATGAATGGCAACGTATTATGGATATTAATACGACAATGATGTTTCTAACTTGTCGTGAAGCTTCTGTATATATGAAAGAAAAGAAACAAGGGAGTATTATAAATATTGGATCCGTATCTGCAACCAGGCCGAGGCCAGGTTTACAATCTTATGTTGCGTCGAAAGGTGCAGTAGAGGCTTTCTCTAAAGCATTGGCACTGGAACTAGCACCTTATCAAATTAATGTAAATATACTTCACCCTGGTCCGTCAGATACGACGATGCTTGGCCAATTTTCCGCGGAAAGTGCAAGCGTGGACCAAACCAAGAAGGAAATTTTTGAAAAAAGTGTTCCTCTTGGAAGTCTGTTGAAGCCGGAAAATATTGCTCATTCCATTAAATATCTACTTTCTGATGAAGCAAAAATGGTTACAGGTGCCGTTTTACATGTCGATGGTGGTCGGAATATTTAATTGTACTATATAAATAAGACAGTAAAAAGCAAAATTTGAATATAGGATAAAGGAGAAATGTAATGCAACATTTTAAGATGTATATAAATGGAAATTGGGTGGAAAGTAAAAAGAAAGAGCATATTGATGTAAAAAATCCATCTAATGGAAGTGTATTTGCCAGTATTCCCAGAGCAACACAGGAGGATGTAGAGGATGCAGTGAATGCAGCCCGTACTGCTTTTCGGAGCGAGAAGTGGAGAAGTATTAAACCACATGAACGAGGAGACATTTTATTTGCCATTGCAGATAAAATAAAAGCTGACAGAGATGAGTTGGCAAGACTAGAATCTATGGATGTCGGGAAACCACTTTCTCAGGCATATGCTGATGTGGATGCGGCCATTCGATATTTTCGATTTTATGGTGGAGCAGCAGATAAAGTGATGGGAGATACAATCCCAATTGAAGATGGACTGTTGGATTATGTTGTACGTGAACCGTTAGGGGTGACTGCGCATATTGTGCCGTGGAATTATCCGTTGCAGATTATTTCAAGGAGTGTTGCTGCAGCTATTGCAATGGGCAATACTGTTGTAGTGAAAAGTGCGGAGGATACACCAATGACGGCCATGCGCCTGACAGAATTTTTTGATGCACTGGATTTACCTGCAGGTGTGTTTAACCATATTACAGGATTTGGGTATGAAGCAGGAGCAGCTTTATCTGCTCATCCGTTGATTAATCATGTGACATTCACCGGATCAGTAGGGACGGGGATAGAGGTAGGAAAGGCAGCAATGGAAAATGTGGTTCCATCTACTTTAGAACTTGGCGGTAAATCGCCAAATATTGTATTTTCTGATTGTGATCTTGAAAAAACTGTAGAAGGAGTCGTTCGGGCTATTGTTCAAAATGCTGGGCAAACCTGTTCGGCAGGTGCGAGGCTCTTGATTGAAGAATCATTTAAAAATGTATTCCTGCAGAAAGTGATAGAGAAGTTTGAAGGTTTAACCGTTGGGGCTGGACTAGATGATAAAGATCTTGGGCCTATATTGAATGAAAAACAATATAATCATGTACTAAGCTTAATTGAGCAAGCCAAAAAAGAAGCTTCTGTTGTGGCAGGAGGGAATCCAATAACTGTAAAAGGGTGTGAAGACGGTTTATATGTGCAGCCAACGATTATTGATGAAGTTAGCAGGGACAGCAAATTAGCTCAAGAGGAAATTTTTGGACCAGTATTGACGGTGTTTACATTTGTTGGAGAATCCGAAGCGCTTGATTTAGCCAACAGTACAGATTATGGGTTAGTGACTGGTATTTGGACGCAAGATATCAGTCGAGCGCATTACTTGGCGAGCAGAATAGACTCTGGGCAAGTTTTTATCAATAATTATGGTGCCGGGGGCGGTGTGCAAATGCCATTTGGTGGTTATAAAAAGAGCGGTATTGGTCGAGAAAAAGGTTGGATTGCGCTTTATAATTATACACAGATAAAGAATGTTGCAGTGAAATATAATTGAGTCTGGGACATGTATGTTTCACTAAAAGTCATTAAGAGATGGGTCTGATTATCGATTAAGATAATTGGCCCTTTTTTTGAGCGGAATTTTAATAGGTTAATATACATCTAAAACCGATTGTCATGAAACTATATCTTAATTTATTTTCCTAATACCTTATAAAGATATGGAGAAATTGCTGCTTCCTTTGTTACCATCACTTCTCTTCACAGAATGTTATATAAAAAACAAAATATAATTAACATTGCGTCTAATGTATTTTAATATTTAAAAAAATATAATAGCTATCAACTTAATTAATATGAAAGCGCTTTATAAACTGCTTGTGCTATATCAATATGATGTCTAGATTCCAGTTCTAAAAATAAATTTTGATTTGTTTCATATTTTATCTAAATAAAAACACAGTAATTGTATTATTAGTAACTCTGATAAATATAGCAATAAGTACGAAAATATTGCATTCATGATGATAAGGAGGTGGAATAGTGTTTAATTTACCTATGGAAACAGCTTTGTTGATGTTGCCTTGGCCTATAATTTGGGTGGCATTAGCTTTATTCATGTACTTTAAATTACGTCGAGATGAGAAACTCGGGGAGAAAGAAAATTAATATGAAATATATAAGGGGGTAATTGTCTATGAATTTAGATATTCTTATTTTTTTCATCTATTTATTATCCATGTTAGGTATAGGACTGTATTTCACTAGGAAAGCATCCACATCTGCTGATCATTACTTACTTGGAGATCGAAAAATAGGTGCTCCAATTACTGCAATAAGTATGCAAAGTACATCTATGAGCGGGTTTATGTTTATGGGCGGACCTTCCCAAGCATTCCAAGAAGGGTGGACAGCATTATGGTATGCAATCGGTGATGCAGGTGGTTCGATTGTGAATTTATCCGTCTTAGGAAAAAGGATGAGGAAAATGTCGCAACTTTTAGCTGCTCTTTCACCAATAGAATACTTAGAAAAGAGATTCGAAGGTGTCAGTATTCGCGTATATGGAGCAGCTATTGGAATTATATTTTTATTTGCTTATGCCTTTGCGCAGTTTATTGCAGCAGGTAAAGCTTTAGAGTCTATGTCAAGTTTTTCTTATGAGTGGGCGCTTATTATTGGTGTAGGGGTCATTGTTCTTTATACGGTGGCTGGAGGATATCTTGCGGTTGCAGTTAGTGGTTTTATACAAGGTATTATAATGCTAATCGGTGTCAGTGCTATCGCCATTATGGTACTTCCTCAGGTAGGTGGCTTGTCAGGATTAAATGAACAAATTGCTGCAATAGATTCTACGTATCTTAGTATTTGGGGCAAGGACTTAATTTATTATGGACAATGGGGAGTTATCTTAGGCGCTGTACTTATCTATGCTATTGGTTATATGGGGTTGCCTCATGTTACTGTGAGACATATGTCTATGACAGATACGAAAACGACAAAAAATGCTGTTCTTTGGTCAGCAGGTTTTAATCAGTTATTTACATTTACGCCTTATCTGTTAGGTTTATCCGCTATTGTTATTATGCCTAGCATATCGGACCCTGAAATGGTTATTCCAGAAATGATTTATTATGTATTTCCAGGGGTAATAGCCGCTGTCTTATTATCAGCTATTATGGCTGCAATTATGTCTACATGCGATTCTTTGCTTATGCAAGCTGGTACAACACTTTCACGTGATGTTTATAGCCGGTTCATTAATAAGAAGGCTAGTCACAAAAAGCAATTATTAGTATCCAGAATGTGTATTTTAATTGGAGGAGTCATTGGTATTGTTGTTGCTGTGTATGAGCCTCCAACAGTATTTGCACTGGTTGTCTTTGCCTTCGGTGTATTGGGAAATACATTTCTCGTTCCTTTTATAGCTTCTGTATACTCTAGAAAGGCAAACAAAGTTGGCGTTTTATGTGCCATGGTGGCTGGCTCCGTTACCAACATAATCTGGGAAACATTTTCTTTGCAAGGTGTATCCGGATTACATCCTTTCTTAGCTGGTTTGATTTTATCTGTTGTTGCTATGCTAATTGGCAATCCATTTGGAACTCCTCCTTCAAATAAAGTTTTAGAAGCTTTTGACCTTGCTAAATCAAATGAAAGGATTCCAAAGAACTTGGAGAAAGGAATATATGAAGATCTTGCAGTAGAGGCTAGGAATATTTCCGAATTTATAGAATTAAATGGAATCTCAAATAATACGCCGTCTAAAGAACAGGAAGAGACCAATGTAAGTCAACTTCATCCAAAACGAGACTTAAATTTTGAGGGTTAACCAATGGGAGAAAAAATATTAGCACAAGCTATTCATTATGAAAAAGAAAAGATTGAATCAAGTTTCAATAAACTATATTCCGGTTCAACGTTTTTGGCTGAACGTATCATTTACTATCCTTACTATTATTTCATTTACAGTGTGAATGCGAAACGAATTTTTATGCCATTGAAAGAAAAAATGGGATGTGTAGTTGATGCTGTTAGTTGCAGAGGTTCATTAATAGATGCTAATCCAAAATTGGAATTAATTGATATACCTATAAATCAGCTGTTGGAGAAAACGCAGTCCCTTGATGATTGTTTGTCGATATCAGAATCTTTTATCCATCGATCTTTATCTTTAAAAATGAGGATGATTTCCTTTTCTAATATTAAATTAGAAAAACAAGAGCTTTTTTATAGACCCTATTGGGTTGTATTTCAAAACAATGAAAAACAAAATGAGCAAAATTTTATTGTTGATGGGGTTACAGGTCAATATCATCCATTGTGAGAATTAAATTTATAGAGAGGAGAATGCTCGTGAAAGCTACTTTTAAACTGCCAAAAACGAAAAGAGGTTGGATTAGTGTTGGTTTAATTATATTTGTTATTTCTTTAGGGTCTTGGCCGATTATACATCTATTTAATAAAGAAGTCATTTTATTTGGGATGCCTTTATTGATGATATGGTCCATCGTAATTATCTTATTAACAACATTAGTCATGATAATAATAGATAAGATTGGGGGAAGGGATTGATGTATGCGTATTTACCCTTGATTATAACTCTTTCATATGTGGTCATTGCTGTAGTAGTGGGATCTCTTGCTGGCAGAGGACAGAACATGAATAGTACAGAAAATTGGGGCGTTGGGAGCAGAAGTTTTAATCCTTTTATAGCTTTTCTTTTAATGGGTGCCAGTGGAGTAAGTGCATATACATTTATGGGTTCCCCAGGATGGGCTTTTTCCAAAGGAGTTCCTGCTTTATATGTTGTTGTTTATTTAACCTATATGGCAATTATTGCGTGGTATTTTGGTCCAAAAGTATGGAAACTTGGGAAAGAAAATAAACACCTCACTCAACCAGGTGCTATTGCTGACCGTTATGAAAGCAAAGCTTTAGGAGGATTAACTTCCATTGTTACTTCAATTGGCGTTTTATCTTATGCAGTAGTTCAGACTACTGGGGCGGCCTATATTTTAAATGTAATGAGTTACGGGTTAATTCCAACCTGGGCGGGAGTATTCATAGCATTAGGCGCAGTTTCCATTTATCTTTATAAAAGCGGTTTAAAAGCTATTGGTTTAACAAATGCTCTCCAAGGGGGCTTGATGTTATTCGTCTCCTTTTTTGTCGGTCTTTGGGCTACTAATTATTTCACTGGTGGTTTTTCATTCACACCCATATTTGAAAGAGTAAGACAGGATGTTCCAGAGTTTTTTACACTTCCTGGAGCTCTCGGTGATATGAATGCTACCTTTTGGACAACGTCTATACTGATATCATTTTTCTCAATATGGCAATATCATTGGATTCAATGGATGGGGGCAAAATCTGAACAAGCTATTAGAAAATCTGCAAGATTATTACCGATCTATTATATAGTTCTCATACCAATGATTATTGTAGGTTTTATTGGAATATTTATGTATCCTGAATTAGGCAACCCCGATCATATTGCTATTCAATTAGCTGTAGATAATATGCCGGTTGTTATAGCTGGTTTGTTAGGTGCCGGGACTCTTGCGGCTTCCATGTCATCAAGTGAACCATGTATTCATGCAACTGCTTTAAGTTACAGTAATGATATATTAAAGCCGCTTCTTAAATGGAATGAAGAAGTTGCGGGTAGATGGACAAGACGATTGATATTTCCAATTATGCTATTTATTGTTGCGCCAGTTTCTATTATGGAGCCTGCGAGTCTAGTATATATATTGTTAATTGGATACGGATTTATTGCACAAGCATTTCCGGCGATAATAGGTGTTTTCCTGTGGCCAAGGGGAACTAAACAAGGAGCTGTATGGGGAATAGTGGCAGGTTTTATTGTTACAGTAATCTTTTCTTTCGTCATTGTACATCCACTTGATATACATGCTGGAATTTGGGGATTATTAGCTAACTCTATCGTGTTTTTTTCTATTTCATTAATTACGCAGCCGGTTTCGAAAGGTACTATCGATCGGTTCTTCCCTGAAATGATCGATGAGCTTTATGAAGATGAAGGTGAAGTTTCAGCTCATATTAAATAAAACACAGTTGGATAGCTATATCTGTTTATTGATTGAAATACCATTTCTGTAAATAAGAATAAAAAGGAGGATGGTCATAAAATGACAGAATTTTCATCGAATGAGGATATAACACTAAAATTATCCGGTACGCCTTATCAAATTGGATACCAACATGGCAGAACATTAAAAGAAAAAGTTCACAACAGCTTAGCAACATATGAAAAAATGTTTAGAGAGACTTCAGGATATTCATGGAAAGAGGCATGTGAAAAAGCTTTGTTACATTTAACAGCAATCGAAAAATATAATCAAAATTATATGAAAGAAATGGAAGGAGTTGCTAATGGTGCCAATGTAGAATTTGAAGACATCCTCGCTCTGAATACTAGAAGTGAAATTGCTTTAGCAAATTCACCAGATGGTTGCACTTCATTTGCCTTAACGAACCCTAAAACGCTTAGAACCTGGGCAGCACAAAATTGGGATTGGAAGGGGGAACAAATTGATTCATTAATATCTTTAGAAATTCAACAAGCAAATCTTCCAACAATACAAATGGTAACTGAAGCTGGCATTATCGGAAAAATTGGTTGTAATAGTGAAGGAGTTGGTGTGTGTCTTAATGCATTAGTTACTAATACTTGGCAACCTAAAGTTCCTATACATTTAGGGTTAAGAGCCATACTTGAGTCTGTTTCCATTGAAAAAGCTATTTCTAGGGTGGATGATAATCAAATGGCATCTCCAGCAAATTTTTTAATAGCTTCATATACTGGCCAATCAGTAAATATGGAGGTTTCTCCTGTCCACACAGAAAAAATAAATGCAAAAAGTGGGACAATAATTCATACAAATCATATTTGTGCAGAAGAAATGCAGCAAAAAGTGAGAGAGGAAGTTTTTCTTGATTCCTATGATCGCCTTAGTAAAATTGATGAATTAACAAAAAATTTAACAAATGAAGATATAGAAGAAAAAGATTTATTTTTACTACTTTCAGATCATGAGAATTACCCAGTCTCCATATGTCGTCATGATTTTGAAAAGAATACTTCAACATTATCAGAGATGGAAACAGTTTTCAGCGTTGTTATGGATTTAACTGCTAAGAATTTGACTTGGATTAAAGGAAAACCGTGTGAAATGATAAAGCAGTAATTTGGTGAATATTTGTAACTTATCTTAGAAAAGAGGAGAGATTATCATGTCAGAAGAAAAAATGCTATTAGAATATATGGAAAAACATAATGAAGCTTTTTTAGATATGTTAAAAGAAGCTGTGAAATTAGAATCGCCAACTGAGGGAAGTAAAACAGATTTAGAGAAATGCAGAGATTATTTTGAAAGAATATTCTCAAGTATAGGATTTAATTGTCATGTTGTCCCAAGTAATGACAGCCGTTATGGAGATCATCTTCTAATGGAATTTGGTGAGGGAGATGAACAGATACTTTTCGTAGGCCACTATGATACTGTGTATGAAAAAGGTACATTTGGGAGCTTATGGGAACAAGAAGGTACAAAAATATCGGGACCAGGTGCTTTTGATATGAAGGGTGGCGATGTTCAGGTCTATATGGTTATAAAAGCACTGAAAGAACTTGAACTTTTACCTGAAAACAAAAAAATTGTATTCTTTCTAAGCTCTGATGAAGAGGCGGGCAGTCCTACGTCACATAAACATTATCAGGAATTAGCCAAAAAGAGTAAAGCTTCTTTTGTAATGGAGCCCACTTTTGGAGATTGTACTGCTGGTTTGACAACTGGGCGCTATTCTCGAGGAAACTATACTTTTGTTGCGGAAGGGAGTCCAGCACACTCTGGTCAAGAGCCAGAAAAAGCTAAAAGCGGTTTAAAAGAACTGGCAGAGCAGGCTATCTATCTTGAAAGCCTTACAGACCTAGAAAAGGGTGTGACAATTGCCTGTACTTGTTTGAATAGCGGTAATGCCGGCTGGCCAACTGTTCCTGGAAAGGGAGAACTTACCATTGATGCCAGATTTTCTTCAGAGAAAATTGCTGAAAAGTACGATTCGCTCTTTCAAAACCTGGAACCATTTAATGCTGGAGTCAAAATTACAACGAATGGCGGAATCGAAAAACCGACTTTCGATGAAAAGGATCCTGCGCATAAAAAACTTTATGAGCTTGCTAAAGAGGTCGGAAAAAGGTTCGATATGAATATGAAAGGATATGTTGGCAGAGCAGGTACTGACGGTAATTTCACTGCATCTGTTGGCTGTCCAACACTTGATGGTATGGGAATGAGCGGGGATTTCGCGCACCAACCTGGCAAGGAATATATTAATACGGAAGATATTGCTGTTAGAGGTGCTTTTGTAGCTCGTACGGTTCTTGAGGTTTTAAGAATGGAGGAAGAACTTCAAAGTGAAATTGAATGAATCGGAGCATCTGAGCCTATCAAATTATTACCAAGCATTATTCATAAAATCGTAGAAACAGCAAGCGAACATGGGTATAACTATATAAAAATGAATAGTGGTGCCGTTCACGATGCTGCAATGATGACGGATGTAGCTGATGTGAGGATGATTTTTATTCCAAGTATGGAAGGAAAAAGCGACCCGCCTGACGAATATACGTTAAGAGGAAGATATTAAATTGGGAGGTGATTTATTACTTCATGTAGTTCATAACTTAGCTGCCAAAAGCCAGGAAGCATATGAATCATTATTGTAATCGCTTACGAATTTCTAAGAGGAGGATATGCATGCGTACATTAATTAAAAATGGAACGATAATAACTGCTATTGATGAATTTGTTGGGGATGTATTAATTGAAGGAGAAAAAATAGTTGCTGTGGGTACAAAATTAGACGCGATTGCTGATGAAATCGTCGACGCTAAGGGGAAATACGTTCTTCCAGGCGGTGTTGATCAACATGTTCATTATTCCTTTGAATTTAAAGGAGAACGAGTAAGAGGATTTGAAACTTCGAATGCTGCTGTTGCAGGCGGAACTACCACGGTTGTTGAATTTGTCAATCAAGAGCAGGGCAAGGGTATGGCAGATACGATTTTTGATATGGATAAAAAAGAAGTATCTAATCAAGCCATGGCAGATTACTCATATCATGCTGTCGTATGCGATCCAGTAGATGCAACTTTTGAGGAAATTAATGATTTACCTAGTAAAGGGATTTCTACGGTTAAATTATTTATGGCTTATAAAGGGATGCCGTTTCATAGTGATGATGAGGCTCTGTATAAAGCGCTAAAATCAGCTAAAGAAGCTGGCGTAACGGTTATGGTTCATTGTGAAAATGCTGATGTTATCGATCTTCTTCAAAAGAAAATGATTTCGGAAGGAAAGACGGACCCATATTACCATGCAGTATCCAGACCCGAAAGAGTAGAATTGGAAGCTACACAACGCGTGATTAATCTGGCGGCTATGGTAGGAGCACCTGTCTATATTGTTCATGTTACAGCAGAAAGTGTTATGGAATCCATTCGATCTGCTAAAAATGAAGGACTTCCAGTTTATGGAGAGACGTGTGTTCAGTATCTCATGCTTGATGAAGATGATTTAGCCAAACCAAATTTTGAAGGGGCTAAATACGTGATGTCACCAGCATTACGTACAAAATCTGATCAGGAAGCCTTATGGCAAGCGGTTGATAATGGTTGGCTCAATGCTATAAGTACAGATCATTGTGGATTCGACTGGAAATCACAAAAACATATGGGAGTCAATGACTTTACGAATATACCGAATGGTGCACCGGGTGTCGAAAATCGTTTGGGTATTCTTTGGACATATGGTGTGAACACAGGAAAGCTTTCCAAACAGCGATTTGTTGATTTATTTGCTACTACGCCGGCTAAGAACATGGGATTAGATCATTGCAAAGGACATATTGGCGTTGGTATGGATGCAGATATTGTTATATATGATCCTAATGGTTCTTCTGTTATTTCAAATGAAAACAGTTTACATGGTGTTGACTATAGCACATTTGAAGGGTATAAACAGGATGGAAAAGTGGCTAAAGTATTCCTCAGAGGCAAACTTGTTGTTGATGAAGGGGCGTTTATTGGTGAAAAAGGCGATGGGAAATTTATTCCTGGCAAGCCATTTGCGCTTTGTTTTGATGATGTAAAGGAAAAGAAAGAGCTAAAACGTATATAAATGAAATTAAAAAACAGCAGAGTTGAATACCGTCTATCTCTTCCACTAAAGTAAAATTTCCTTTAGTGGGGTTTTCGACGGATATGGATATACTAGTGCAGACGCTTGAGACACGACGTCGCAAACTTAACTTGCTTCCCTCCTCTCACTGAATCTTAAAGGAATAAAGGTTGAGTTCGCGACACCCTTTGGATTGGGACTGGGATGAGTAATCGCAGTCTCAGTCCTTGTCCCAGCCAGTTACACTGTGATAAATATTTACTAACCTTATTAAACTTATCCAAACAAATACTCCACGACTTAACTCGACGGCGGAAGAACAATTCTTCTTTTTTTATTAAGTTGAAGTGAAACTGCCGATGTAACTCCTTTATTACAAAGCTACTAATAATCACTTTTTAATTGTTACACAATGTAAAATATATTTAAAAATTATAATAATATAATACTAGATATATTATGTAATCGCTTACTTTAAAGCGTTAGTACTCCTAATTCATAATTGGTATACAAGGAGCTTTCAGATTATAAGTATGTATGCTGTGAATAAAGGAGTTTTGTCAAAGTTATAGTAAGGCAACCTCAAAAAGGAGGCTTTTCATTGGAACATTTATTGCAAAATCTAATGTCGACGAAAGACTTAGCAACAAATTTTGATGAATCTAAGCCCAGTTATAATGCCCAAGAAGCGTTAGATGAGGCAAATCGTTGTCTATATTGTTATGATGCACCTTGCATTACTGCTTGTCCAACGGGTATTAATATTCCGGGTTTTATTAAAAAGATTGCATCTGGGAATATAAAAGGCTCAGCAAAAACAATTATGGAAGCAAATCCTATTGGAGCAAGTTGTGCACGTGTTTGTCCTACAGAGGAATTGTGTGAGGGGGCTTGTGTACTTAATCATTCCACAAAACCGATTATGATTGGTGATCTGCAGCGTTATGCAACGGACTGGGCAATTAAGAATGAACAAGTATTATTTAAGTCTGGAAAGAAAAATGGCAAGCATATTGCTATTGTTGGCAGCGGTCCAGCTGGTTTATCGGCTGCGCGAGAACTGGGAAGACTAGGCTATAAGGTAACTATTTTTGAAGCTAAACATGAAGCTGGCGGTTTAGATACACACGGTATTGTTCCGTTTCGACTTCCAAAGGATATTGCTTTATGGGAAGTAGAACAGGTTGAACATTTAGGTGTAGAAATTCAAACAAATACTACTGTTGGTAAAGATATTGAGGCGGCAGATCTTATGGATGATTATGATGCGGTTATTGTTGCGGCAGGGATGGCAAAGGTTCCAAAGCTCGGAATCGAGGGAGAGGAATTAGCGGGTATTTATGATGCTATTGACTTAGTTGAAGAAACAAAGAATGAAAATTATCCAACGGAATTCGCTGGGAAGCGTGTTGCGGTGATTGGAGCTGGAAATACGGCAATTGATGGTGCAACCACAGCAGTAAGACTCGGCGCAGATAATGTTAAAATCCTTTACAGGCGAACAGAGGCGGAAATGTCTGCGTATGACTTTGAATATGAATTTGCTAAGCAGGATGGGGTTGAGTTTAGATGGTTAACTGCTCCAAAACGCTTAATTGGAGATGAGCATGGCCGTGTTAAACAGATGGAATGCGTTCGTATGGAATTAAAAGAAGCAGAATCCGATGGACGTAAGCGCCCAGTAGCAATCAAGGGATCTGAATTTCTAATAGATGTAGATAACGTTATCAAAGCGATTGGGCAAGAAAGACATCTTCCGTTAATTGAAGCATTTGATTTAGAACATCAGAATGGTGTTGTCAACGTAAACCCAGAATCATTTAAAACTTCTCAACCAAATGTTTATGCTGCAGGTGACGTAGTTTTTGCAAAGGGCGTCGGTGAAGCGATGGCTGTATCGGCATCACAACAGGGAAAAGAAACAGCGTATGCGGTGCATCAACAGTTAAAAGGGACGAAAGACAATTTAACGTAAAAAGATGGGAGGATGAATATGGCTGATATTAGCATTAATTTTGCAGGAATTAAATCGCCTAATCCATACTGGCTTGCATCTGCACCGCCAACAAATACAGGATACCAAGTTCAGCGTGCATTCGAAGCAGGATGGGGAGGTGCCGTATGGAAGACACTTTGTGAACCGGTATTGAATGTAACCTCACGTTTTGGAGCGCATCACTTTAATGGTCAACGAGTAGCAGGTTTTAATAATATTGAATTAGTTTCTGACAGACCTATTGAGGAAAATTTAAAAGAAATCTATGAAACAAAGAAACTTTTTCCGGATCGCGTTATTATTGCATCATTAATGGTGGAACCCGATCGGGATAAATGGCATGAAATTGTAAAACGAGTTCAGGATGTAGGTGTAGACGGATTTGAGTTAAATCTTGGTTGTCCACATGGGATGTCTGAACGGGGGATGGGAGCAGCGGTGGGGCAACATCCGGATTTAGTTGAAAAATCAACGCTATATGCCAAGGAAGTTGCAGAAGTACCGGTCATCACGAAATTAACGCCGAATATTACGGACATAACTGCCACAGCTAGAGCTGCACAACGTGGCGGCGCTGATGCTGTTAGTATGATCAATACGATCAACAGTTTAGTAGGCGTTGATTTGGACACTTGGAACCCAACTCCAAATGTAAATGGAAAAGCTGCTCATGGCGGCTATTGCGGTCCCGCTGTGAAACCGATTGCGCTGAATATGATTGGTGAATGCGCACGACAATCCGATTTTAATATTCCAATTTCAGGTATTGGTGGTATCTCGACATGGCAAGATACGGTAGAGTTTATGCTGATGGGATCTGGTGGTGTACAGGTATGTACAGCTGCCATGCATCACGGATTTAGTATTATTGATGATTTAACAGAAGGTTTAAGTAATTATTTGGATGATAAAGGGATTGCTTCTGTCAGTGAACTTATTGGCAAATCAGTCGAAAAATATACAGACTGGAGCGATTTGGACCTAAATCATCGGGTGGTTGCTCGTATTAATAATGATGTTTGTATTAATTGCAATAAGTGTCATATTGCTTGTGAAGATACTTCTCACCAGTGTATCGATATGCTGGTAGATGAACATGGTAATGATTATTTAAAGGTGAGAGAGGACGATTGCGTGGGCTGCAATCTATGTTCCATCGTTTGCCCGGTTGAAGGAGCGATTGACATGATTGACCTTAAGCCAACCGAACCGCCAATGTCATGGAATGATCGAGAAGCGGCCTTACGACAGATGAATAGCAGCAACTAATTTTTAGATTTACCATGAATACGACTTCTTGCAAAATAATCCGTAAAAGGTGGAGGGTTAGTGAATGTAAATGAGTAATCAAAGAGCAGGCTGCTAATAAGTTAAACAGCCTGCTCAATGAATAAAAAGGGGATAAATGATGGGAAAGAATATTGGAAATAATTCGTATCTAAAATCGCCGGATTTACTTCCAATTAATCATCGCGAACGGAAGATTGGAGTCAGGGGATTTTTTGCAATGTGGGTTGGGATGGCCATACTTTTAGCAACCTTTGATATAGGAGCTTCCGGAGTTCAAAGTATTTCCTTACCTTGGGTAGTACTTGCAACGTTGCTCGGTTGTATTGCAGTTGGTATTTTTATTTCAATTGTTGGAGATATCGGAGTTGAACATGGTTTATCTTTTCCAGTTTACATGCGGGCTCCCTTTGGTATCTTAGGCACTCATATTCCATCGTTAGCCCGAGCAGTTACAGCTTCATTTTGGTTTGGGCTAAATACGTATTTTGGTTCAACAGCCATAAATTCCATTATCCATACGATCAATGCAGGTTTTGATAACTGGCTGTTATGTTATATCATATTTGCACTTGTGCAACTGATTAATACTGCTTCCGGTATTAAATGGGTGGAACGCTTTGCTGATTTTGCTGCTCCAATTATTATTATTCTTTCTTTAATTATTTATCACACGTTGACATCAAATATTGCAGAGAGTGGAAGCAGCGTCTGGGCTTGGGCAGAAAGCCCGGTCACGGGAGGAGCGGCCATTACAGCATTTATGGTCGTCATTTTTGCAAATATGGGTTTTTGGGCAACGTTAGGGTGTGATATCCCAACGATATCACGTTTTTTTAAAGCTCCAAAATATGAAAGAAACTGGTTTAAACGAAACAAAACAAATTTGATAGGCAGTCTGATTGCCATGCCGCTTACGGAGACATTTATGATTATGATTGGAGCGGCAGCATTTATGATTGCCGGCAGCTCTAATCCAGTTATTGCTCTGCAAGAGACTGCATCTGGTTGGATGTTGGCCATATTACTTCTCATGATTGTCCTGACACAATGGTCGACGAATACGGCTGCAAATATTGTCCCGGCTGCTGCTATTTTTTCAAATGTACTTGGACCTAAGGTAACCAATACGATAGCGGTATTTGTTGTTGGGATTGTAGGAACAATTATTCAACCATGGAGTGTTTATGAAATATTGACACAAGCATTGCTCTTTTTCGGGGCGGTTTTATCAGCAATCAGTGGGATTCTTGTTGTAGATTATTATTTGTTGCGTAAAAGAAGAGTAAATGTACAAGAACTTTACCAGCATAAAGGGCAGTTTACGTATCACGGCGGTGTAAACATTGTGGGTTTCATTGCCTGGGTGCTTGGTGGTTTCGCAGCTATTCTTCTTATGGATTATTCATTTATTGTGGGGTTTGTTGTAGCGGGGTTCATTTACTATGTGCTGGCTAAGTATTGGTACTTTAAAAAGTTTCCACAGGAAGAAATGGAAGATCCGAATGACGAAAAATATTTGGGCATAACGGTTGGGCGTGATTGGGTAATTGATGAAGATAAAAGAATCGTTGGACGGAAATAAGGCAGAGGTAAAGGAGAGATGTCGCATTGACCAGCTACGATGCTTATCAATCGGAAAAACGTCAAGTGGATGATCTAGTAAAAGAAGGATATATCATAACCGGTTCAAAAGGAACACTCGATGGAGATGTGGTAGATTTTGAGCATAAAAAAACATCCGATAAAAAATCAATACGTTTAACCAATCCAGATAGTCGAAAGTATTTTGCAACATTGTACATCAAACAGCAAAAACAACGACGTAAATAATAAGTAGGTTGAACAGGAGGTAGGGAATGATGGAGAAACAAAAAATGCAAATTAATGGAGAAAGACTCAAGAAAACAATCGAAGCGTTCGCCGATTTTGGCAGGACTGAAAACAATGGAGTTACCCGTTTAGCATTATCGGATACAGACATTAAAGGAAGAAGGCATTTCCAATCTGAATGTGAAAAGCTTGGAATGACGGTTGTCTATGATGATATGGGGAATATGTATGCAACATTACCAGGAGTAGACAATAATCAGCTTCCAGTTGTTGTAGGGTCTCATTTGGATTCTGTGAAAAAAGGGGGAAGGTTTGACGGTGTACTTGGCGTACTTACTGGATTGGAAATAGTTCGAACGATTGTTCATAACGACATTAAACCGCAGGTACCTGTTGTGGTTGCCAATATTACCAATGAAGAGGGGGCAAGATTTGAGCCCGCTATGATGAGTTCCGGTGTGATCTCAGGAAAGTTTGATAAAGCAACGATGTTACAGAAAACGGATACAGAAGGAATGACATTTAGGGAGGCACTCAAAAATAGTGGCTTTGAAGGGGAAGCAAAAAATCGTTTAAAAGACGCTGCAGCCTTTTTAGAGTTACACATTGAACAGGGACCAGTATTAGAAAGTGAATCTTTGCAGATTGGTGTTGTAGAAGGCGTGGTTGGTATGGTCAATTATGAAGTCGAGATTACCGGAGAGTCCAATCATGCTGGTACAACACCCATGGCAATGCGAAGAGATGCATTGTTTGCTGCAAATAATTTAATTGCAGAAATACGAGAGAAAATGAATAAATTAGATGATGAATTAGTTTATACAATTGGCAGAATTAATATCAGTCCAAACATTCATACGGTTATACCAAATAAAGTTTTGTTTACCATTGAAGCAAGACATCAAGATTCTGAAACCATCAGACAGGTGGAGGAAATCATTCAGGAACTTACGACTTCTCCTGGTAAAGAAAAATGTGAAGTACAAATAACTAAACAATGGGACCGGGATACCGTATGGTTTAATGAAAACCTTGTTAATAGAGTGGAAAAATCCGCTAAAAATAGCGGCTATTCTTACAAGCGCATGGTAAGTGGCGCTGGACATGATGCACAGTTTATTGCTACTTATATTCCTACAGCTATGATTTTTGTGCCAAGTATAAACGGAAAAAGTCATTCGGAGGATGAACTGACACCTTGGGAGGATTGTGAAAACGGAGTTAATATCATGTTACAAACCGTTTTGGATCTAGTAATAAATGAAGCTTAACCAGTCTTATTTAGCGAATGGTTGAAAGAAATCTAAAAGGTCCGTTTCTTTCAACCATTTCTATTCGCATGCGACATATAATATGCCTTGATAGCGAGCTCTAAAGCTAAGCGGTTATTTGGTTCCATGAAGTCACTTCCAAGTAATTCTTCAATCTTTTTAAGACGATGATACAATGTCTGCCGAACAATATATAATTGGTCAGCAGCTTCTTTTTTGGAACCACATCTATTCAAATATACTTCCAAGGTTCGAAAAAGTTCACTATTGGTATCCTTATCATATTGAATTACTGGTTCTAAACAATCATAAACGTATGATTTTAAATGTTCATTTCGTTGATCTAGCAGCAACCTATACACACCAATGTTCTCATAAAAGACGGCTGATGTGATATTCATTTGCTGTAAAAAAAGAACTTTTTTAGCCTCTTGATAACTCGTTGATAAAGCTGATATATCTTTATTGACTTTACTAATACCCAAAGTACAGTTGCTGCTATCAAATATATTTTTAGCGTAGATTTTCTTAATCATATGCAAAATTGGAGAAAACCTGTCTATATCCTGATCAGTATCATCTTTCATTTTAAAGGATGCTACGATAGCAATATCATTTTTTCCAACGGATACGGCAGGGTAGAAACCATGTTGTTTAAATAGGGAACGAAACATCGCAGAACGCTGCAGTTTTATTTCATTCCAGTCGCTCTCTTCCATATTGGTTTGATCGATTTGGATGAGAAAAAGTCTATATCGAAAATTTGAAGCGGAAAAAGGTAAAAATGTTTGTAATTCATCGGAATCATAATCTTTTCCGTGTAATAAATTTCGTACAATATTATTTTCGATATTCTGCTTTCTTTCTTCAATAGTTTTATTTCTTAACATGATTTGCGCAATTGCCAACGCTGCACGGTCCATAACTGAGAAAAGAAATTTATCTAAAGTATTATCTTGTATCTTTAGACACAGATAACCCAAAATTTGTCCTAAACCTTTTACAGGTACTAAAGCAAAATTTCCTTCATCCAGTGAAATTAATTGCTGCTTTTTATTATATTCGTTTAAATAAGGAAAATGTGATCGGATTTTCTTTTCTATATGTTTTGTTTCTGGTGGATAGTAATATGATTGTGCTTCATTTGTGATATAAAGTGCATCTTTTTTTAAATGAGTATACATTTCTTGTAGTATTTTCAAAATCCCATTTGGTAATAATGAGAGTTCATTAAATTTGGTTGATAATTCGTTTAACTGATGAAGCATTTGATGGTGCTGGTTAATAATTAAGGAATGAAGGTCTTGGGTGATATCAACAAACTTTACAACTTGATCAAATATAATAATGGGGAATTGATGGTCGTCTGCCAATTGAATGATTTCATCAGAAATATAATTGACGTGTGTACCTATTTCTACACAAATACCAGCTACGTTTCTGTTAATCAAGTTCATAATATGGTTTAATTCAGTAGAAGAGTCAAGTTGAAGACCTGCACCAGTTGTAAGGATTAACTCATCACCGTTGATTAAAGAATCAAATTGGTTTGTTTCCAATATATGTGTCCATTTAACGTGATTATTTAACCCCTGATCTCCTGCAATTACTTTAGCTTTTTTAAATATATCCCTTTGCAGGATTTCGTTAATAGTTAATTCAAATTTAGCAATCAAGTTCTATACCCCCATAAAAAGAAAACGATGTATTTATATATATTAGGATGAAGCTGAGATAAGAATAATTATTTGTAAATTATGCTAGTAAGAAGTTTACAAGGTGTAAAATATAGACAACAGGATGATTCCGTGGTTTCTTTATTCTAATTTGTAAAAAAAGAATTTATACAACTTAACATATTGTAAAATGAAAATAATCAAAATAATTCATATAATCAGTATGATAGAAATTGTAACCGCTGTCAATGTGGATTAATTGCATAAGGAGTGGTTTGTTTTTGAAAGTATATAAAGACAATAATTAGACATTCAGTTAATTTTATTTGCGATGCTATTGTATTTATTTAATTTTCTATAGAGAGGAGAATTGAAATGCATAATGTAAAAGAAGAAGCGCAATCATTGCTTGAAAAGGATCAAAAAAATGTATGGCATCATATTTCCAAATATGACGAAAATACGCATCCAATGATAGCTAAAGAAGCAAAAGGCTCATGGATTACGGATCATAATGGAAATAAATATCTCGATGGTATGTCTGGTCTATGGTGTGTAAATGTTGGTTATGGACGTGAGGAATTAGCCCAAGTAGCGTATGAACAATTGAAGGATATGTCATACATCTCCATGTCACAAAGCCATTTACCAGGTATAAAACTTGCTGAGAAACTAAATGAAATGCTCGATGACGACTATATGATTTTTTACTCAAATAGTGGTTCGGATGCCAATGAGGTCGCTTTTAAAATAGCTCGTCAATATCACCAGCAAAATGGGGAATCTTCACGATACAAATTTATATCACGTTATCGAGCTTACCACGGTGGATCGCTAGGCGCGTTAGCTGCGACAGGTCAATCACTTCGTAAATATAAATATGAACCACTTACTTCTGGTTTTTTACATGTTGCTCCTCCTGACAATTACCGGAGACCTAAAGGGCAATCTGTTGAGGAATATAATTTACAAAAAGCTGAAGAAATTGAGGAAAAAATTATATGGGAACAAAAAGAAACCATTGCCGCAGTTATTATGGAGCCATTGATTACCGGGGGAGGAGTGTTAATACCTGAACCGGTGTATGTGGAAAAAGTGCAGGAAATTTGCAATCGATACGGTGTTTTACTGATTATTGATGAAGTAATTTGTGGATTTGGAAGGACAGGAAGAACATTTGGGCATATGCATTATGATATAAAGCCTGATATTATTACGATGGCAAAAGGATTAACAAGTGCTTATTTACCTTTATCCGTTACGGCTGTTCGAAAAGATATATATGAAACATTTAATTCGTCGGATGATGAAAATAGCCACTTCCGTCATGTGAATACGTTTGGAGGAAATCCGGCAGCTTGTGCTTTAGCATTAAAAAATATTGAAATAATAGAAAGAGATAATTTAACAAATAGAGCAGCTGTTTTAGGTGATAGATTGAGAAATGAATTGAAAGAATTGGAAGCGCATCCATATGTGGGAGATATCCGGAATCAAGGTTTTGTAATGGGTATAGAAATGGTAGAAGATAAAGAGACAAAAGAACCAGCACACGACGGACGGGTCAAGAAAATAATAAGTGATTGTAAGGCCAATGGTTTAATTATTGGAAGAAACGGTGATACCGTAGCTGGTTATAATAATATATTAACACTATGTCCGCCATTGTCTAGTACAGATGCAGATTTAGATTTCATTCTGTCCGTAATAAAAAAAGTTTTCAAGGAGAATGAAACTTAAAATTATATTCAATTTGTAAAATTATTGAATAATATTGAGTTATTATGAAAATATCACTCTAAGAATAAATTGTAAGGAGGAATCAATATGACACAATCAAAAGTAGAACTTAAAAAAATTCAAAATTTTGTAGGAGGACAATGGATTGAACCTAAAAGTGAGGTGACAGAGTCTGTTTATAATCCAGCAACAGGAGAAATTATCGCAGATGTTCCAATTTCATCTAGCGAGGATGTAGATTATGCAGTACAAGCGGCACATGAGGCATTTCAAGAATGGAAAGAATTAGCTGTTCCAAAACGTGCGCGTATTTTATTTAAATATCAACAATTACTAGTTGAACACTCGGATGAACTGGCTGAACTTATTACAATTGAAAACGGAAAAAATTTGCAGGAAGCTAAAGGAGAAGTACAGCGAGGTATTGAAAATGTGGAATTTGCAACAGGTGCACCTAATTTAATGATGGGAGATCAACTTTCTTCTATTGCATCGGGATTGGAGTCGGGTGTGTATCGTTATCCTATTGGGGTAGTTGGCGGCATTACACCATTTAATTTTCCGATGATGGTTCCTTGTTGGATGTTTCCGATGGCAATAGCAACTGGAAATACATTTGTATTAAAACCATCTGAGCGCACGCCGCTTTTAGCTAATCGACTTGCTGAATTGTTGATGGAAGCAGGACTGCCTAAAGGTGTATTTAACATTGTACACGGATCACATGAAGTGGTAAATAGTTTACTCGATCATCAACAGGTTTCGGCGATTTCCTTTGTTGGCTCTCAGCCAGTTGCAGAACATGTATATAAACGTGGTACAGATAATCTCAAACGTGTGCAAGCATTGGCAGGTGCTAAAAACCATTCGATTGTACTAAATGACGCGAATATAGATAATGCCTCGACGCAAATTCTAAACGCAGCATTCGGATCTGCTGGTGAACGTTGTATGGCAGCATCTGTAGTAGCTGTAGAGGAGTCTGTAGCTGACGAATTTATTGATCAACTTGTTCAAAAAGCGAATGAAATTAAAATTGGTAACGGTCTTGATGAAGGTGTCTTCCTTGGCCCTGTTATCCGTGAGCAGCATAAAGAACGAACGCTTGATTATATTGAAACAGGAGAAAAAGAAGGGGCCAAGTTAGTGCGTGATGGACGTGAGGATGTTAACGCCCAGGAGCAAGGTTATTTTGTTGGACCAACTATTTTTGATAGTGTTACAACAGATATGAAGATTTGGGAGGATGAAATCTTTGCACCTGTATTATCTATTATTCGTATCAAAAATCTGGAGGAAGCAATAGATGTAACGAATAAGTCTCCTTTTGCAAACGGTTCATGCCTATTCACTAGAGATGGGGGAAGTGTACGTCAATTTCGCGAAACAATTGATGCAGGTATGCTGGGAGTTAATATTGGAGTTCCAGCACCAATGGCTTTCTTTCCATTTTCCGGCTGGAAAAATTCCTTCTATGGTGATTTACATGCCAATGGAAAAGATGGAGTTGAATTTTATACACGCAAAAAAGTTATTACGACACGGTGGGTTTAAGACTGGGTTTGTGTTTAGTCTAAAATCATAAGCTTTAATAAAGAACGCTTGCTGTTTTCATGTTACAGTAAGCGTTCTTTATGTACAGTAACTAAGAAAGGATGAAATAAAAAAGCCTAAAAGGTACCAACAGTCAATCCCAAAAGTATATTGAAAAACAAAGCAATTCCTGTATGAAACAACAAGACAAAACATAGTATGAATTAAATCTATAAAAATCCAAAATAATGGGGTGAATGATGATGGAAGGTCTTGCACTCATTTTATTAATTGTTGCTGGTGTTATTTTTATTGTTTTTGCTACAGCAAAGTTGAAGCTTCATCCGTTTCTTTCTCTTTTAATTGCAGCTTTTGGAATTGGAATTATTTCTGGACTGCCGTTAACTGAAGTGGTCGAAGCGGTAAATGGCGGGTTTGGTGGATTAATGAGCAGTATCGGATTGGTTATTGTTTTCGGTACGATTATTGGTGTTATTTTAGAAAAATCCGGAGCTGCTCTGCGGATGGCAGAGATTGTTTTGCGAGTGATCGGAGAAAAACGTCCACAGATGGCAATGAGTTTAATTGGCGCTATTGTAAGTATTCCGGTTTTTTGCGATTCGGGCTACGTTATTTTAGCTTCATTAAAAAAAGCTTTAGCTAAAAAGGCAAAGGTAGCAGTTGCATCCATGGCAATTGCTTTAGCAACGGGGTTATTTGCGACACATACGTTAGTTCCGCCTACTCCAGGACCTATTGCTGCAGCAGGGAACATTGGTGCAGAAATGTATTTAGGTACGATCATTTTAGTTGGAGCGTTGATTGCTATTCCAGCAATTATTGTCGGTTATATTTGGGCAATGAAAGTTGGTACGAAGATGAAAGTGGAAGGAGAAGACGATGAAGAAGTGGCCTATGATTATGATGCTATTCTAAAAGAATTTGGTGAAATGCCTTCAGCTGTGAAATCTTTTGCACCAATTGTCGTTCCGATATTATTAATAGGGTTCAGCTCTGTCATTGCATTTGCTGGATGGAGTGGAGCTTTTTTTGACGTTTTTCAGTTTCTTGGGTCTCCAGTAGTAGCGCTATTGATTGGAGTTCTTTTTGCATTTTTACTTTTACCGAAATATGATGAAGAGACATTGTCAGAATGGATAGGAATAGGGTTGAAAGAATCAGCTCCTATATTATTAATTACCGGAGCAGGTGGGGCTTTCGGCAGCGTGATAAGTGCTACTCCAATCGCTGATTATATTCAAGGATTCGGTGATAATGCTTTGATTACGGGAGTAATGTTCCTATTTATTCCATTCTTCATTGCAGCAGCTTTGAAATCTGCGCAAGGATCATCAACAGCGGCTTTGGTTATTACATCTACTTTAGTAGCGCCACTGTTACCGGAATTAGGTATTGAAGGCGCTATGCCGCTAGCATTGGTTGTCATGGCAATTGGTTCTGGAGCAATGGTCTTTTCTCATGTGAACGATAGTTATTTCTGGGTTGTGAAGGAATTTAGTGGTATGACGGTGACTCAAGCTTACAAAGCACAATCGATGGGGACTTTATTGCAGGGCATTGTCTCATTTGTTTTCACATTTTTATTATGGGTTATTTTTGTATGATGGTAGGTGGAAGGCAAGAGCAATATATTTGAAGATATTTTCTGTATTACGGAAATACTGATAAATCTGAGAAATTTATAAATGAGAAATGGGAAAATGGAAAGAATCTATTGAAGTAAGAAGTGTTTTAATATTTTAGGTGAGAAAAGGAAAGTAATAGCAGAAAAATGCAATGCTAAATAATGAATGGAGAAATATATATTTAGATTATGAACAAGCATTTGGTTTATTAGAAAAACTTAAGCTTTCGCAAAAATAATTTTACGAAAGCTTAAGTTTTTGGAATATCATTTAGGTATTTTAGAATTGTTCATTTTGGGTAACATAATTTTTTGGTCCGGAAATATTAAATCTGGGTTTTGGATCTGCTCTTGGTTCGCTTGATACATAGCTTGAACTTCTTTTAGAATTTGCACATTGGTTTGTTCCCCATGATAATTTTCCTTTGCGATATTCCAGAGATTGTCACCATTTTTCACGACATAGGAAGATACTTTTGGTTTACCACGATTTTCTACTAACTCGGTAGTAACTTCTAAGCCTCGCCCAGTATCAATACTACTATCGCCAAAAGTATAAACGGTCGTATAATCGGAAGGAATTGTCCCATCAGCAATTGCTTCAGCAAAACCGCTGACTTCTCCATTATAAACTTGTTCGAAGGTGCCATCGCCGTCATCTGTATGGATATCAGAATTTAAAAGGTATGTTGCTAAGTGTTTTTGACTTCTGTTGGATAAATGATATTCGTCGTAAGTATAGAAATCATCAGGTTCCCAGCCAGCAGCCTCAGGATTATAATATTCACTGTTCGTTGAGTATTGTCCATAGGCTCCGTAGATATCTTCTGCTTCACTGGTAGGAAAGATATCACTGTTATCTTCAGAGGCTAAACCGTAACCATAAGCTGGAACCCAATCGGAAACGAGATAGAAGCCCATGCTTTTATACCCGAAGTTTTCAAAACCCTGCTCATTAATATTTTCACGTAACTGCTGATTATGTCCATAGATGACCTCTACATCATCAGGAGTGCTGTCTAGAGCAAGATAATCTTCCACTTTTTGGACGACCTGTTGATTTCTTAAATTATCGAAATCTGTTAAATCGTTACGTTGATCCTCAAAGCGGTTTGGCAACAAGATATATTTTGCACCTCCTTCTACAAGGTTTTGTACCATTTCAAGGGAATAATCACTGGCAAGGTCTGCTGTGCGTTCTATTCCCAAGTCTTCAATGGCATATGTATCATTTCCGCCGATACTGATAATATAAAGTGCTTCAGGGTCAGCCTCTCCATTCATCTCATTAAGAAAAGTCTCTGTTTGCTCTACACCGCCCCAGCCTTTTAACCACGAGGACCAGTTAGAATGCTCCTCTTCTGTACTTGACATATCACCAGAAAAGGCCCCGCCAACTGCATAATTGGTTAAATTATCATAATCACCGGCTAATTCTTTTGCGATATATTCAGCAAAGACCCGGCCATTTGAATAGCGTCCTTTCCAGTAGTGTTCTGTATCTGCTTTTATATACATTTCGTCAGCGGGATCAAATCCTTCAACAGGCTGTGCTTTCATTGTTTTTGGAGATATGATTATACCGAATAGAAGTGTAAGTATAAAGGTCCATAAAAGCTTATTTTTCATTTTCTCTCCTCCCTTGTATTTTTAAGCGTAAGTGCATCTAATTATTATTTTGTTATCAGATTTTGTGATTCCCTCTCAAATATAAATACATTCCGATACATCGAACACCTGTCTGTTAGTGTATCACAGATAACGAGAGACTCAGAAATGAGTATAATTAAGGTTTTTTAATATATTATAAGATATATAGAGATAAATGAATTTAAATGTTGCGCAGTGAAAATTTTATAGATTTTATAAAGAATATCGTTGATTTCGCTAAAAATATGAATGATTCACAGGTATACTCTCTATTAAAGGTTCGGAATAAAAATGCTGTATTAAACGAAGTGGACGCTTTTTATTAGATAATTGTTCAGCTATTTAAACAGAACAAGTAAATGTGGATTTCCGAACAAAAGAGCAAAATCAAAAAAAAGTATATTGACCTTAACTGAATTTTCATTATATACTGTATTCAACAAAGTTGAACACAAAGAAACATAATTGAATGATTCGTTTCTCTATACTAAACATGAAGAAACGGGTTATTTTCCATTGGTTTGTAAGCGATAACAAAAATTTGAGCAAGGAGGAGATTGAATGACATCCCGTATTTCAGGCTTTTATAAAAAGTCTCCTAAAGAAAGGCTTGATATTATTTCAAAACATCTAAACCTTTCTAATGAAGAAGAAAGGTTATTATTAGGGGAGGTAGGCTATTCGGTAAATCAGGCAAACCAAATGGTGGAAAATGTGATTGGGGTTTTACCTGTACCACTGGGTGTGGCCGTTAACTTTAAGGTGAATGAAAAGGAAGTTTTTATTCCGATGGCTACGGAAGAAGCCTCGGTTATCGCGGCTGCCAGCCATGCTGCAAAATTTTGCTTTGACGGTTTTTTTACTTCTTATTCTGGATCAATGATGCGGGCGCAGATTCAAGCGATTGAGGTGACTGACCCGTATGGGGCTCTTTCACGTATTTATGAAAACAAGGCATTGATTCTGGAACAATGTAATGAACAAGATCCTACGCTTGTTTCTCTTGGTGGAGGGGCAAAAGATTTGGATGTACATGTTATCGAAGGGGCAACGGAAAAAATGGTTGTGACCCATCTAATTGTAGATACAAAAGATGCTATGGGGGCAAATGCTGTAAATTCGATGGCTGAAGCTGTTGCACCTCTCATTGAAGATATAACAGGTGGCAAGGTCGTTCTGCGAATATTGTCTAATTTGGCTGATCAACGCATCGTTCGTGCGCGAGGTGTATTTGAAAATCCATTTTCGGGAGATAAGGAGGCAATGAATAAATTCATTCGGGCATATGAATTAGCTCAGGCTGATCCTTATCGTGCTGCTACTCACAATAAAGGTATTATGAATGGGATTTCGGCAGTAGTATTAGCAACAGGAAACGATACAAGGGCTGTAGAAGCTGGCGCACATGCATATGCTTCAATAACAGGAAGATATAAATCATTGACACACTGGGAAGTGAATGAGGATAATTCAATTACTGGTACCATTGCATTGCCGATGCCTGTGGGATTAGTTGGCGGTGCAACACAATCGAACCCAGTTGCCAAATTGGCTACAAAAATTCTGGATGTTGAAACGGCAGAAGAACTGGCAGGAATTGTTGCATCAACAGGGCTTGCTCAGAACTTTGCTGGTCTGAAAGCGCTGGCCGGGGAAGGTATACAAAAAGGACATATGAAGTTACATGCCAGGAATATGGCCATGATGGCCGGTGCAGAGGATGATGAAATGGATAACGTTGTGGAACTAGCTAATAGGCGGGGTGAATTCAGTTATGATAAAATAAAGCAAATCGTCTTATCATTGCAAAAAGATAAAGGAAGGACATAGTCTGTTGAAACTATGAATCTCCTATTCTTATTGAGAGATAACGGCTTATGAAATGCTTGGGCCAGTGCACATTATTTGTAACATGGTACATGGTTGTTACTTATTTTTAAAAGGAGAGGGTGGGTGAAGAATGAATGAAGAAGAGATGCAAAATGAAAAATATGTTGAGATTTGGGAAGACAATGTCAACATAAAGGATCTGCTTATTTCCATGACACTCTGTATTGGCTTTGCGTTAGGAGGATATTTACTAGCATTTGGGGACATTCCACCGCTTATTTTTGGTCTTGCTGGCGGAGTGATTGGCTTTATTATCTCTAGTATTATCATTAAACCGAAAAGACAGTTGACGATGATGGAAGAAGGTGAAGAGTGATGGATGCAGTTATCATTTTGCAGATGGTCCTTGCCAGTGTCGGAGGGGCGGCATTATATACATTGATTGGGATTGCACCTGGGACTGATGAAACGGCTGTACTGGCGCCTGTTACTATTGCTCTAGCTCTTATTGGACTTTCTCCTTATGTGATTCTGGCCTTTTTCATATCTGCAATCGTAGCTAAAAAACTGACGGATTCTATTCCTATTGCAGTAGCGGGTATACCTGGAGGAGTTATGGCTGCTCCGATGGTAGAGCATGCTATGGTATTAAAAAAGCATGGGCTTCCGGATGTGAGTATTCGAAAAATGGCATCGGGGTCCGTGATTGGAACACTTATATCCATTCCGGTCAGCTTTCTGATTGCCTATTTGATTTTACCGATTGCAGACACGTTAGCTGAATATTCCGGTCTTATTTTTACGCTGGGAGCAATTTTTCTTGCATTGTTAACACGAAATAAAGTGTTATCACTTGTCATGATTTTACCATTTGCCATGCTGATTATGGGTCTTCGTCATTTATATTGGGGTCTTGGCATTATTCCGGAGGAGACAGATGTTTTCGTTTCTTTCTTTTTAGGAATTACGATAGGTCCGATTGCGTTTACGCTTTTCGAATTATTGAATAAGCAAGTCCGCAAAAAAATGCCGCGTTTCGGTGATAAGCAAATTGAAATGAAAAAAGCAAAAAAGGAAAGAGGATTTCCTAATCCATTTAAAATATTAACCGGACGTGAATCAGTTACATCAGCAATTGGCAGCTTCCTTGGATCTGTCACTTTTTTTCTTACGCCTGTTGGTATGACGGTTTTCTGGGGAGAGGCAATCACAAGACATATTAAAGACCCTGTGCAACGAGCATCCCGGGCAATATCAACGATGGACGCCCTCACGAATGCATCGTATATTTCGGGAACGTTGATTCCATTGATTGCCATTGGATTGCCGTTATCCCCAATGGCAATTGGACCAGCAGCAGGTCTTTTTAACGCACCGCCTGTTTTTACCCCGGAAAATAATATACATCACATGCTTTCCATGGGAGAAATTATGACAGCAACGATTATTGGTGCAGCCATTGCTTTAATCATTACTTTTTTTGTTACAATCAAATTTTCTACACAAATTTGTGCGATTGTCTTTAAATACATTCCGCATGAAGCATTGATCGGGTTGTTTGCGGGCCTTGTTGTCATGCTTGCATATATGGATGCTAGTATTTTAAATATTTTTGGAACTATTTTGGTTGCCCTTGTTTCTGGTTTGCTTTTTAGAAACGGCGTCAACTATGGTGTCATGTTTATGGCTTTGTATGCTGCGCCCTGGCTTCTGGGGCTGTTTTAAAATAAGGGTGGAGAGATATAATTTCTCTCTGCTCTTTTTCGTATGTATTAAAAGTGAAATAAAAGAGATAAAATATAGGAATAGTAGAAACAAATTTCAATTTCCCCTTGTTTTTTAAGGAATAATTAACTATGATAATGATATTGTAATCTTATATCCTAGTAGAAATTGCCATATATTGTCTTGTAACTAACTTAAATACAGAACGTTCTCATATTTTAGATACATAATGAAAAGAATGGTTTTTTTAGGGATTGTATTAGGGCATAAGTGCAAAGCAGCGTACCTTATGTATGTGAGGTGCAGCAATGTATAAAAGGGGAGAGAAGAATATTGGTTACTGCAATAATGAACCTGGGGTCTTTAGCCTTGTTGTTTGCCATTGTTTATATCATTATTTATTTTGTTCAAAAACGACGTTCGAAACGTGACAAAGTGCTAAATAAAAAGGTTTTCTATGGTTCTTTGATAACGGGACTTGTGCTGACATCTTTAGGAGGAGGCTTTTTAACGGAAGATGAGAACGCAGAGAAGGTTGAAACATTAACGGAAGAAAATGAAGAACTCCATGATGAATTAGAAAGTACTCACTCTGACCATGAAAAAGCAATTGCCGAATTAGAACAGCAGTATGAGGAAGAGGTAGCTGATTTAACAGCAGAAATAGAAAAATCTTCTGGTAACATCGAAGAATATGAAGAGCAGATAGCCGAATTGGAAGAGGAAAATGAGCAAATTGATTCGTTGAGTGATGAAGTGGATGAGTTATCTGCAGAGAATGATTCTTTAAATGATACAATAAGTGATTTGGAATCAGATCTTGCGAGTGCAGAATCTAATGCTGCCACTGCAAGTAGCAACAGCTCCTCTGATTCGAGTTCTGGATCTAGTTCTGAATCAAGCTCCGAAAATGACTCCGGTTCTGAATCGAGTACCAGTAACGGGTCAGAGTCTGATTCGAGTTCAAGTGAATCGTCATCTGATTCCAGTGTGTATTATAAGAATTGTACCGAAGCAAAAGAAGCTGGTGCAGCACCAGTACATGAAGGAGATCCTGGATATGCGTCTCATTTAGACCGTGATGGAGATGGCATTGGGTGTGAAACATAAGTAGGCATAATCATTAACCAACTTGAAGTGATAAATATATTGTTGTTTTGATGATCCTAGTGTTTACAGATAATATAAAAGAGATTTGAATTGGGTGAGAGAAAATACCTCCATATTAACCCAAAAACAGCAGTTCCTAACGTTAGGGACTGCTGTTTAGCTATGAATTTTTTCAACAATACTTACAAATATACGTTAATTCCTGGCCCAAATGGGATTCCAAGCAGTACAAATGCTAATAGTAACAAAATCCATACGGCAAGGAATAAGAGGCTGTATGGCAGCATTAAAGCCATGAGTGTTCCGATGCCAGCTTTACGGTCGTATTCTTTCATAAAGGTTAACACGATAACAAAGTGTGGATTCATCGGGGAGATAATGTTCGTGGATGAATCGGCAATCCGGTAAGCTGCTTGAATAAATGCCGGATGATAATCCAGAAAATAGAACATTCTTAAGAAAATCGGAGCTTCGATCGTCCATTGTGCAGCCCCGCTGGAAATAAGCAAATTCAATAGTGCTGTCAACAACACGAAAGCAATCACAATGATGATGCCTGTTATCCCCACAGATTCTAAAAACGAAGCGCCGCTTACCGCAAGCCATGCTCCGATGTTTGTCCATTCAAAGTAGGAAATAAATTGCGCCGCAGCAAAGACCAATACAATGAAACCGGACATATCTTTTATTGCCTCGCCCATCAACGTACCAATAGAACGGGAATTTTCAATTTTCCCTGTTGTGACTCCAAATGCAACAGCGATTGTCATGAAAAACAACATAATGATTGGGACGATACCGTCTAGAAATGGAGAAGGAATCATTTCGCCATTTTCATTTCGCAGCGGTGAATTGGGTAAAAAGAGCACAAGTAACAATAGACCGATGTAAGTAACAGCTGCAATTATTGCATTTCGTAATGCGCGTTTTTCAAGCGGTGTGGTTGGTTCAAATGTTCTATCCATATCCCCTTGATATGATCCGAGACGCGGTTCTACAATTTTCTCAGTTATGAATACACCTGTTACAGTGAGTAAAATGACAGAAGCTATCATGAAAAACCAGTTATCCACCGGTGTAACGGTCACATTTGTGTTTACTGTATCCATTACTTCTGCGGAGATACCGGATAGTACAGCATCTGTATTGCTTACAATGATATTCGCTGTAAATCCTGAACCGACCCCTGCAAAACCTGCAGCAAGCCCCGCTAATGGATGACGCCCAACATTATAAAACACCATTGCTGCCAGTGGCGGAACAATAATATAAGCGGCATCAGCAGCAAGGTTTCCTAAAATACCTGTGAAAAAGACAGCATAAGTTATCAGCTTTTTCGGTGCTTGCAAAATGGTATTTTTGATAAACGTTTCCAGTAAACCGACTTTATTGGCAAGACCTATCCCGAGCATCATGGTCAGTACAATTCCGAGCGGGGCAAATCCAATAAAATTATCGATCATCGACGTGAGCATATATTGAAAGCCTTCTACAGAAATAAGGCTTTTGACGGCAACTTCTTCATTTTCTCCTGGCTGAATAAAAGAAACATCAAACAAGGATATAATCCAAGATACAATAATAACGATAACAGCTAAAGCAACGAAAAGCATGAATGGATCCGGCAGTTTATTTCCAAACTTTTCTATGCCGTTTAAAAACTTCGTAAACCTTGTATTTTTTGCGGTATCGGTTTGCGTAGACATGACGATATCACCTTCTAGTTGTATGTTTCAATTAATCCTATCAGAATGATAAGAATTGAGCAAGAAACGAGAATTGGCAGGTGAATAGAACGTTATGTAATAGGAGGTTAGCGGGAATTTTATTAAAGTATTTTATTCGGAAATAGCGAAAGTGAAGTGTTTAGAATTTTAAGAGGTATACGTATGCACGTTGAAAAGGATAGAAGGATAAGGCGTTATTGAAGAGGGTACAATATCTTTAAAAAATGCATGATTGATAAAGCTATTAACGATTAAGAGGTATTTTTATATTCGGCAGGAATGGTTATTTTATTTACAGGTGCTATCAAAGTGGGAAATAAGCAAATTCAAATCCGAAGCAACAAGATAAGGGCGGCTTTACCCCCGCCCATTTACTCAACCAGCGTAGCCTCTACAATGTAACGCTCAGGTGCAGCCCCGATAAAATCAAATGGATAGCATGTTGTCAGCGTTAATGTAGGCTCGTCTTTTTCGACAATAACAGATCGATCATCTGGATCGGTAATCCATGTCTTCGTGATTTCATATTCAAAGGTTTCTCCGTCGTAATGTACTTCCAGTGTATCTCCTTCGCCTAATTCACCCAGTCCGGTAAAAACTGTGTCACGATGACCGGAGAGGACTGTATGGCCCCCTTCACGGTTTGGGACGGTTGTCCATTCGCTTACATACATGCCGACACCTTGCTCCAGCGTGCTCTCATCTGCTCCCCAATAGGTTGTAAAACGTTTCCCCATATCTGGGATATCCAGGGTTGCCACCTCTGAACCTGCTTCTATATCATGATGGAGCGTTGATGGATCAATGGTTTCTTCTGTTTTTTGCGGTGTCTCTTTTTCCGAGGTTTCCGGTTTTGATGTGTCAACGGGTGCGGCTTCTGTCTTATTTTCTGTTTCCGGTATATCCTGAACCGATTGGGTAGCTTGGAAGTAATTCCAGCCATTGTACGCAACAAGAAGGAAACCGGCAATAAATAAGAGCAATGATAATTTACGAATCATTCGTCCATCCTCCTTACTTAAGAGAAAGGCAGACGAATGAAACGTCTGCCTTGTATATTATTGACGCTTGCGTAAGCCAAGTCCGCCAAGAATCATAGCGCCTAATCCACCTAGGATACCAAGCGGCAGTGCTGTTGCGGTATCTGGTAGATCACCGCCGTCTTCCTCAGTAGCTGTAGTTTCTTCGGAAGTTGCAGTGTCCTCAGAAGATGTCGTTTCTTCTTCTGTGGTTGCAGCATCATCAGAGGAAGCAGTGTCTTCATTAGATGTTGCAGCATCTTCAGAAGAGCTGGATTCATCTGCTGATGTGTTGTTGTCTTCAGATTCTGCTGGTTCGTCTGCAGGCTCAGATGCTTCGCTGTCGCTGGAAGCAGAGTCACCGCCAGGAAGGCTTTCACAAGCGATTCCGTCGTTATCTCTATCTAATCCGTCCGGATCACTTGGATCAGCATCGTAATGTTCCTGAGCCTCTTGTTGTGTCTCAAAATCACTGCAGTTCTTGTCCGCAGCAAAAACAGATTGAGCTGTACCGAACATTAACAGAACTGAAAGAAAAGCAACGAGCGTTAAACGTGTTCTTTTCATTTTCTCACTCCTCCAATATGTATTTAATAATTTAACAGTTACAATAGGTTTTTAAATAAATAGTATATTTTACCAAAAGCAACTGTTATTTTGAATATAACATAATAGTAATATTATTGTAAAATAATCTTAATGTATTGAAACAAAAGTACCGTCAATAAGTATAGAGGCATTCATATAAAGAGCGTATCAAAATTTGATGTTTATATCTATAACACAGCGGTAATCTATTAATATAAAGATAAATTTTTAAAATCACTAGGAGGTTAACAACATGAGTGACGGTTTTAAAGATAAAATAAAAGGTGCAGGAGATAAAATAAAAGGCGAAGCGAAAGAGGCTTATGGCAAAATAGCAGACGACAAGAAAAAACAAGCAGAAGGAAAAGCGGATAAAGCCAAAGGTACAGCAAAAGATGCAAAAGGCGAAGTAAAAGACACGCTGAGTAATTCTGGTGAACAAACGGAACAAACCGAGCAAACAGAACGAAATGAAAGAGAGGAAAGAGATAGATAAGGTTATGTATCTCTTCATGGAGTTCGAGTAAAATATATAAAGTTAAAATTCCTAAGTATAATGAACAAGCCTTTCCCTGTTTTTAGGGAAGGGCTTGTTTAAGTTTGCCCTTCATTTATATTTTATATCTTTTTAGAAAAGGGTTACTGTGATTTGAAAGTTTAGGAAGCTCGTTGTTGTTGTAAAGATTCGCTACTTCATATTATGCTAAAAGGAGCAAGAGGAGAAATATTTACTGGTTAGTAAAAGGAGGGCTTCCCAATGGACGTATGGTATGTAAGCTACGGTTCCAATATTAGCAAAAAACGCTTTTCTTGTTATATCGAGGGCGGCATCCCTGAAGGTTCGGAGAAAAAGGAAAGAGGCTGTAAAGATACCACGCCGCCGAAGGAAATAAAGAAAGTTCTGCTCCCTTATCCACTCTATTTTACGAAGGAGAAAAGCAAATGGGGCAAAGGGGGCGTTGCCTTTATTGGACATTCACCACATAAAGATGCAAAGACATATGCAAGAAAATATCTGATTACGGATGAGCAATTCGGAGAAGTCGTGGAGCAGGAAAATAATGTGGATTCTTTAAACGTCGATGTACAGGAAATAATAGATAAAGGCTATGCTGACTTAACAGAAGGCTGGTATGGAAGGGTTATTTACTTGGGAAAAGAGGAAGGAGCACCGATGTTTACATTTACAGCTCCTGATACAATGGGAACGCATGCGTATACTACCCCGCCTCGTTCCTATTTATCGATGATTTCCAGCGGGTTAAAAGAAATCGGTCTTTCTCAAGAGGAGATTGTGGCTTATTTTTTAAACAAGCCTGGAATTGAAGGATCATTTACAAAGGATGCGCTTTATCGGTATATTTTCAGTTAATTTTATTTTTTCATAAATCAAATAAAAATAATAGATATTCTTAATGACTAGACTACTTAATCTAAAACGAAGATATTGTTAATTGGAAGGGGAAGAGAGTTGAATTATGGTGAGAAGGTAAGAATATAAGGTCTTGGAAGTGGAGGGTTAAAAGTGTGCTATGAAATTAAATGCCCAAAGGTTGTTAAAGTTAATTATTACTATATATTATGGTATGATAAATAGAAATAAGTAAGGTAAGGTGTGTACTATGAATAAGAGTAATAACAGTATTTTAAGTCGAATGTTTACTCAAAGTATTTTTATGGATTTGATTAATAATCAAGAGGTTTCAGTATTTGATACTTGTGTACATCGATATTTATACAATGTAAATGAGGTGGACAATGGACAGCTGATATCTAAATTGTATAAATACATGGAGCAGAAGTATAGAAATGAATATTTTTATAAAAATACACTTCTTAATAAGTTGTTACTCGGAAGACATAGTTTAAATACCACTACTGTATTATCAGAGTTGCCCATTAATAAATCAAAAGCAGATTTTATTTTAATTAATGGAAAAGCTATTGTCTATGAAGTAAAAACAGAATTGGATACTTTTGATAGGCTAAATAGTCAAATAAACGATTATTATAAAGCGTTCAATCATGTTTGCGTTGTAACATGTGAATCGAATTATGATAAGTTACAAGAAATACTAAAAGGTTCCAATGTAGGGATTTGTGTTTTAACAAGTCGCAATACAATAAGTACGAGAAAAGAACCTATTGAGGATAATGCCAACTTAGATCATTCCGCATTATTTAAAATCCTAAGAAAGAAAGAATTTGAACATATTTTGTTAAATTATTATGGTGAATTGCCGCAAACTTCCCAAGTTAAATACTATAGGGAATGCTTTCATTTATTTTCGGAGATTAATATTGATCTTGCATATAAATATTTTCTGGAACAATTGAAAAGAAGGGTTAATATTGAAAAAGAAGAATTTAAAAAAGTTCCTTATGAGTTGAGATTCTTGATTTATATTTCTGAATACAAGAAGAACGACTATTTGAAACTATTTCAGTTTTTAAATACTACACAGGGGTGATGTTAGGTTATGTATTTTCCGTATTTGAGAGGCCGTCAATATGAATTAATTGCGATAAGGGAACTGGTTGAAAATGATTTAATTGGGCCAAAGATTATACCAATTATTGAACCGGTAAAACCGTCTTCTACCTTTAAGAAAACAATTGATGTTTTTATAAAAAATGAACATAAGCTTGCTGTGGTTCATAATCCTCAAGTAGCTAGTTATTTAAAAGCTTTGGCATCTCTAGAAGAGGGCTTGCTAAAAAGCGAATTAGAAAACATTTATGAACAAGAAAATATTATTTTTTCACATATTTTAAACGATAAAAGTGAAGACGAACTAATTGGTTTTGAAACAATTCGAAACGAAGATATGTTAGTGATTGTGAATGAAGTAGACTTTATTGAGGAATATAAGGATATTTTTCACGATGAACTTCCGAGATTTACGCTTGTTCCTGATGAAAGCGCGTTCAGAAGGAATATAAGAGAAGATAAAATTTTATTAGAAGACAGATTTAAAAAGCAAAAAAGAAATGCAGATTATGCTGAAGTTACAGATGAATTTTATTCAGAGGACCATTTGTACTATAAATCAGATGGTTATATTGGTTTTTCCGATTATTCCATTGTAGGATCTGATTATTTTGATTCTGGTTTTGCGCCGTTTGCTGTGGTCATCCATATCGTTTATCTTGATGAAGAAGAAAAATTGCGGATTAAACATTTTGTATCTGATTCCAATGATGATATTAATGATCCCGCCGGAAAATTTTATGAGGCTTTGCAGAAGCTAATGGCTTGGCAAAAAGAAGTGGAAGTAGATACTTTTGCAATGCGAGAATTTAAAAAATTCTATGAAAACGAAACATATCCTGGACTAGGGACGGTAAAAAAACTATCAATTATGCATCATCTTGAAATAGTAAATCAATATTTTGAGGAGTATACTCGATGATTTGTTGTGAGAAGTGTTTTAAGGATGCTGAAATTAAAGGGATTATCAGAAGTTTAAAAAGAAAAGGGGACTGCGAAACATGTAGAAGTAAAAATGCATTTATATATGATACGAATGAAAATAATGAACTAACTGATAATTTTAATCATCTATTGGGCATATACACCTCTGTAAGTAGCCTCCCGAAAGAATTTCCCAAAGAAAAACTAAGCCTTCTAAAAGATACCCTAAAAGATAAGTGGAATATTTTTAATATCGGTAGTGAATGGATTTATCTGTTGATACGGGATATATGTAAAGAAAAATATGAGGAAGATCCAGAACTTTTTGATTCTCCTGTCGGTATTTTAGAAATGAATGAAAGTGCCGAATTAAAAGCTTATTCTATTTTAATAGATCATAATTGGGATGTTTTCAAGGAAGAAATCAAAACCAATAATCGTTTTCATAAATCATATATTAATACCAGTGCATTAGAAGCGTTGTTTTCTTATATGGAAATAAATATTGAAAAAGGTCAGAAATTATATCGAGCACGTATATCCAATCAAAATGGCTATCCAATAGCTGAGATGGGTGCACCTCCAGCTGGAAAATCTTCTTCTGGGAGGGTGAACCCAGAAGGAATCAACTATCTGTATTTAGCTGCTGAAAATAAAACAGCTATCAGTGAGGTTAGGGCAGCTGCTTATGATTATGTAACTGTAGGAGAATTTATTTTAGAAGAGGACGTGACTGTAGTTGATTTCACAGAAATAGATAAGATAAGTCCATTTTCTGGTATTGATGTTTTACAGTTGGCTATTAATATAGAACATTTAAATAAGATTAATATTGAAATAGCGAAGCCTCTTAGAAGAAATGACAGTCCATTAGAATATCTGCCAACACAATATATTGCTGATTTTATTAAGAGTTTACAGTCCAAAAATGGACAGCGTTATGCAGGGATTAAGTATAAGAGTACGCTTCATATGGAAGGATTTAATATAGCTTTCTTTGATGAAAAATTGTTTAAATGCACCAATGCACTGGTTTATGAAGTAGATAAAGTAGATTATAGATATCAACCTTTAGATGAATAGAATAGAGACTGTGAACAAGATAAGAGACTGTTACATAATCAGTTACCTGATTGTGTAACAGCCTCTTTTGAAGCCTATTCCCGGTTTTTCATATGCGAGATATCATTAAACACCCCAACATACTGGATAATGTCACCAACATTATTTCTAACTGGACTAATGGACAGGAGTTCTTTATATATTTCCCCATTTTTTCGCTTGTTTCGAATTTCTCCTTGCCAGAAGCCTTTATTGTTAATGGAATTCCACATATCTTCATAAAATCCTTGATTATGTTCTCCGGAGCTAATCTTTTTAGGTGTATGCCCAACGATTTCTTCTTGGGAATAGCCGGTAATTCTTGTGAAAGCAGGGTTAACGTGTTGGATGACTTTATTTTTATTGGTTATCATCATCCCTTCAGCAACGCCTTCAATAATTTTCCCTTCTGTATTTACACGGTCTTGATAGTACATAAATATCACAATAACAAAGCTGACTATAGCGAACTCAGACATTAACATAAATGCAATCGCATGGTGGCCGGTGATATTCGCAACTCCTGTTAATAGTAATGGCGGGAAGAATCCGCCCAGTCCGCCCATGGCAGAAACAATACCATTTACAATACCTGCTTGGTTGGAAAAATATAATGGAACTAATTTAAAGACAGTACCATTTCCAATTCCTACTGTTACGGCAACGGCTAATGCGCCGACTGTATACCATTCGATCCCTGGTGAAAAGGATAATAAGATACCTGAGAATGCTACGCCGATAAATACAAACATTAAGATGATAAAGGCATTGAATTTATCCGCCAATAAACCGCCAATTGGTCTTAATCCTGTCGCAAGCACAATAAAGATAGCTGTTCGAATGCCGGAATCTACCGGTTCTAATCCAAAGTTATCTACTAAAAAACTTGGGAGGAACATGGTAAACGCAACAAAAGCTCCGAATGTAATGAAATAGAATAAGCTTAAAAACCATAAGGTAGTATTTTTATAGACGCCTTTGATTTGTTCTGCCATCGATTTCTTCGCTTTTTCTTCTTTACGGTCACCCAAGATAAATACAAATGCGGCAAATAAAAGTAAGATAATCAGGAAGATGCGTATCGTTCCTTGCCATCCAATTGCTTGTGCGATAACTGGAGCACCAAAGGTTGTAATAGCTGTACCAGCGTTACCAACACCGTAGACACCATTAATAAATCCGTGTTTTTCTTTCGGATAATATTTCGGAAGCGATGTAACACCGATAGAGAATACGGCTCCGCCTAACCCCAAAAGGAACCCGCCGATGACTAAATCCATAAAAGAGTCTGCAATGCTCAAGTAGAAAACAGGAAATAGTAAAATCAGAAAGCTGATCAGAAAAATCATTCTTGCGCCAAAGCGGTCTGCATAAAAACCGATTGGAATACGCAGCAACGATCCTAAAATAACAGGAATCGCTGTAACGATAGACGCTTGCCCGCCTGTTAATGGAATATCCATTGTAATGTATGGCATGAGGGATGAAATCAATACCCACACCATAAAGCCGATCACGAGATTTGAAGTTTGTAAGGTTAATTGTAATCCAGGTTTTTTCATGTTTGATCTCCTTCCAATATGAAGTCATTCTTTCGCTTACACGGTAACAAGTGTAAGAAAGCAATCATTGTAAGAACGTTCGACGAAGCTTTTTTTGCATCATTTAGGAACGTCGAATCCAGCATCCCCTTTTTCTGATGAAAGAGGCGGTGCTTATGTTCTTCATAAAGTGTGCGTTGGTTTATTGATGCGATTACGATGAAAATTTTAATCTTTCTTTAACCTATACGTAGTGAAATAAATCACATAATTTGTGTCATCTTTTTGAAAACAAGCGTTGGTTAAGAGAGGAATCACATCATGCAGGTTTGTTTTTAAATCTTAAGATTTTTTTCCATTAACCGTACCAGTATTTTTTCAATTTCTAATAACAAACCATCTAAATTTGACTAAATTTTGACTTCTGCCGTCCGTGTGATTTTTTTCACAACGAGGTGATATGAGAAATGATTTAATAGGCACCAGATTGATTAGCAATTCCATTAGGAGGGATTTAGATGGCGAAGAAACCATCTCCACTTTGGCAAAGATTGAATTACTTAAAGCCAAAGGAGAAATATTCCAATAATCATAGCCAATTACAAGAAGGAAATCGTGATTGGGAAAATGTTTATAGAAAAAGATGGCAGCATGATAAGGTTATTCGTTCTACCCATGGTGTCAACTGCACTGGATCTTGCAGCTGGAACATCTATGTTAAAGACGGCATTGTAACTTGGGAAGGGCAGGCGCTGGACTATCCGACTACGGGTCCGGATATGCCGGAATTTGAACCGCGTGGTTGTCCCAGAGGCGCAAGTTTCTCCTGGTATCTATACAGCCCTTTACGTGTGAAATACCCTTACGTCAGAAAAAGGTTGCTTGATTTATGGAGAGAAGCATTACAAACACATGATAATCCATTAGAAGCTTGGAAAAGTATTGTAGAAGATAAAGAAAAGTCAACGTCTTATAAACAAGCAAGAGGGAAAGGCGGACTGGCTCGTGCAGACTGGGAAGAGGTAACGAAACTGGTTGCTGCATCCTGTTTGTATACTGCGATGAAATATGGTCCGGATCGAAATGTTGGATTTTCTCCTATTCCTGCCATGTCCATGGTCAGTTATGCATCAGGCAGCCGCTTTATGCACCTTCTTGGCGGTCAGATGTTGAGTTTTTATGACTGGTATGCAGACTTACCGCCAGCATCTCCGCAGATTTGGGGGGATCAGACGGACGTACCAGAAAGTTCGGACTGGTTTAATTCGAGCTACATTATTACCTGGGGTTCGAATGTTCCGTTAACACGTACGCCAGACGCACACTTTTTAGTCGAAGCTAGATATAAGGGGACAAAGGTGATTTCCATCAGTCCAGACTATGCAGAGTCTACGAAGTTTTCGGATGACTGGTTATCTGTCAAACAAGGGACAGACGGTGCCGTGGCTATGGCGATGGGACATGTTATTTTGAATGAGTTTTATGCTCAAAACATGACACCCTATTTTGAAGACTATGCGAAACAATATACTGATTTTCCGTTTTCTGTCCGTTTGAAAAAGGAAAATGGAAAGTTTACAGCGGATCGCTTTTTACATGCGAAAGATCTTGGAATGGAACTGGAGAATAATGAATGGAAACCGGCGATGTATAACAACCGTACGGGTGATTTCTCTATTCCGCATGGCACGATGGGATCGCGCTGGGATGAGCAAGGTAAATGGAATTTAAAATTATTTGATGAAAGAACAAATGAAAAAATTGAGCCGGTATTAAGTTTTCTCGGCAAGGAAGATGACGTTGTGACGGTGGATATGCCGTACTTTGACGCAGAGACCAAGAAGGTGCTCTCTCGTACAGTACCTGTGAAGCAAATCGAAATAGACGGCGAGACAGAATATATCGCAACGGTTTATGATTTAATGCTTGCTAACTATGGCATTGATCGCGGACTGGGCGGAGAAGTTGCTGCGTCTTATGATGATATTGCGCCGTTTTCACCTGCTTGGCAAGAACAGATTACCGGTGTTGACCGTAACTTAGTAATTAAAGTTGCCCGTGAGTTTGCTCAAAATGCGATTGATACCAACGGCCGTTCCATGATCATTATGGGAGCGGGAATCAATCATTGGTACCATTCCGATACGATTTACAGAGCGGTTGTCAATCTCGTTCTTATGGTTGGCGCGCAGGGAGTCAATGGTGGCGGCTGGGCTCACTATGTCGGCCAGGAAAAATTACGTCCAGTAGAGGGATGGACGACGATGCAGTCAGGAAAAGACTGGGGCGGTCCGGCAAGATTGCAAAATGGTACTTCATTCTTCTATTTTGCAACGGATCAATGGCGTTATGAAGAGACGTCGATCAATGAATTGGCGAGTCCAACGGTGGATAAAGCAAGATATGATCATCCGGCGGATTACAATGTTTTGGCAGCGCGCTTAGGCTGGTTACCATCGTACCCGACTTTTAATAAGAATGGTATTGATTTATATAACGAAGCATTGGAAGCAGGAAATGAAACAACGGAACAAATCGGGAAGTATGTAGCGGAACAATTAAAAGAGAGGAAATTGGAATTTGCGATTGAAGATCCAGATAACCCAATAAACTTTCCAAGAAATTTATTTGTCTGGAGGGCGAACTTAATCTCCAGTTCCGGAAAAGGTCATGAATATTTCTTGAAGCATTTACTTGGTGCGTCTCATGGAGTGTTAAATACAGATGAAGACAGTCTTCGTCCGGAAGAAATAAAATGGCGGGAAGAGGCTCCTGAAGGAAAAGTAGACCTTCTGATCAACCTGGATTTCCGCATGGCAGGAACGGCATTGTATTCAGACGTGATTTTACCAGCTTCCACTTGGTACGAAAAATACGATTTATCCAGCACTGATATGCATCCATTTGTTCACCCGTTTAATCCGGCAATTTCCACTCCATGGGAAGCAAAATCGGATTGGGATATTTTTAAAGCATTGGCAAAAGGCGTATCCAATTTAGCAGAAGAAGTCGATATGGATACGATGAATGAAATTGTTGCTACACCGTTGAATCATGATACCAAAGCGGAAATGGCCCAACCATTCGGAGAAATAAAGGATTGGTCAAAAGGGGAATGTGAACCGATTCCCGGCAAAACCATGCCGCAGATTCATGTGGTCGAACGGGATTATAAAAACATTTATCACAAAATGACGTCGCTCGGACCAAATATCGCTAAAGAGCCTTATGGCGGAAAAGGGATAAATTGGTCTATGGAAGAAGAATATGAACATGCTAAACGCACGTTGGGAACGGTGGATAATGATTCGATTGCAGATGGTCATCCGGACATTACAAATGCCAAGGATGCTGCTGAAGCTATTCTCATGCTTTCTTCCACGACAAATGGGAAGATTGCTGTCAAAGCATGGGAAGCGTTAGAAGAACAAACCAGTCTTGAACTGAAAGATTTGGCGGAAGAGCGGGAAGAAGAATTATTTACGATGGAACAAATCAATGCACAGCCAAAGACGGTGATTACATCCTCGGCATTTAGCGGTTCGGAAAAGGGTGGAAGAAGGTATTCTCCGTTTACAACGAATATTGAACGGATGATTCCATTCAGAACGATTACGGGTCGGCAATCTTACTTTGTGGATCATGAAACAATGAAGGAATTTGGCGAATCCTTTGCGGTATTTAAACCTATTTTGAATCAAAAGCCTTTCCGGTCGAAACGTCCGGAAATCGAAGGCAAAGAAATCACATTAAACTTCTTAACACCGCATAATAAATGGTCTATCCACAGCATGTACTTTGACGCGCAGCCAATGTTAACTCTGTTCCGCGGAGGGCCGACGATTTGGCTGAACAAAGAAGATGCAGCTGAAGTGGATGTGGAAGATAATGATTGGATTGAATGCTTTAACCGGAATGGTGTGGTAGTAGGGAGAGCCGTTGTTTCCCACCGGATTCCAAGAACCATGGCGTTTATGCATCATGCGCAGGATCGTCATATTCATACACCGGGAACCAATTTAACAAAGAATCGCGGCGGGACGCATAATAGTCCGACACGCATTCACGTCAAACCGACGCATATGATTGGCGGATATGGTCAATTAAGCTACGGATTCAATTATTACGGACCAACTGGAAACCAGCGGGACTTAAATGTCGTCATCCGAAAAATGAAGGAGGTGGACTGGCTTGAGGATTAAAGCGCAAGTAGGAATGGTGATGAATCTGGATAAATGTATTGGATGCCATACCTGCAGTGTAACCTGTAAAAATACATGGACAAACCGGCCAGGTGCAGAATATATGTACTTTAATAACGTAGAGACCAAACCTGGTATTGGCTATCCGAAACAATGGGAAGACCAGGAAAAATATAAAGGTGGCTGGGAACTGCATAAGGGAGAATTGCGATTAAAATCAGGTTCTAAAACAAACCGTTTGATGAACCTGTTTCATAACCCGCATCAGCCAGAAATGGATGATTATTATGAACCGTGGAACTATGATTATGAAACATTAACCAACAGTCCGGAAAAAAATCATCAGCCGGTTGCCCGGGCGAAATCAGCAATCACCGGTGAATTCATGGATATAGAATGGGGACCGAACTGGGAAGATGACCTGGCAGGAGGCCATATTACCGGTCTGCGCGACCCAAACGTTGTGCAAATGGAAGAATCAATTAAAACAGAATTTGAAGAAGTATTTATGATGTATTTGCCGCGTATTTGTGAACATTGCATTAATGCGCCGTGTGTCTCTTCTTGCCCATCAGGTGCGATGTACAAACGGGACGAAGACGGCATTGTGCTGGTTGACCAAAATGCATGCCGTGCTTGGAGACATTGTACGACTTCTTGCCCGTATAAGAAAGTGTATTTTAACTGGCAAACCAATAAAGCAGAAAAGTGTACGATGTGTTATCCAAGAATTGAAAATGGAGAGCCGACGATTTGTTCCGAAACTTGTGTGGGACGTATCCGTTATATCGGGATCATGTTGTATGACGTGGACCGTGTATTAGAGGCAGCTTCTGTGGAAGATGAGAAGGATTTGTATCATGCGCAACTTGATATTTTTCTCGACCCAAATGATCCGGAAGTCATCGAACAAGCGAAAAAAGATGGTATTCCAATGGATTGGATTGAAGCGGCACAACAATCACCGCTTTATAAAATGATTATTGATTGGAAAATTGCCTTACCATTACACCCGGAATATAGAACGATGCCGATGGTTTGGTATGTACCGCCGCTTAGTCCGGTGATGAATATGATTGAAGGAAAAGGGAGCACAGCAGATACAGCTGATATTTTCCCGGCAATCGATGATATGCGTATTCCAATCGAGTATTTGGCTAATTTATTGACTGCGGGAGATACCGGTCATATACGAGAAGTGCTGAAGAAAATGGCCGTGATGCGCAGTTATATGCGGGCTGAGCAAACTGGAAAGGATTTTGACCGCGATGTCATTACGGAACTTGGCTTAACGGAAAAAGCTATCAAAGAAATGTATCGTTTATTAGCTATTGCGAAATATGATGATCGCTTTGTCATCCCTAAAAGTCATAAAGAAGAAGTCGCAGATCTGTACGCAGAGCAAGGTGCATGTGGTTTGGATTTTGCAGGCGGACCGGGAAGCTGCGGCGTATTGCAATAAAGAAGCGGGATTGGTAAACACGGTGTTACCAATCCCGGCTTTCAATAAGGAGTGAAGACAATGAATCCCTCAATCTACCAGTTGATTTCTTTTCTTTTTGCTTATCCCAATCAGCAAATGAAAGAAATGGTACCAGAAATAAAAGAAGAAATAGAAGGTCTTTCCAATGAGGAAGTAACAGAAAATCTGCGGAGTTTTATTCAAAAGGTGGAAAGCATGTCCCTGGATGAGTGGGTGACGTATTATATTGACAACTTTGATTTCGGCAGAGTAACCAATCTTTATGTGACGTATTTGAAATTAGGCGAACAGCGGGAAAGAGGGCTGGAGTTATTAAAACTAAAAAAATATTATGAGGCACATGGATTTGAAGTAACCGATAGGGAATTACCGGATTACTTGCCGCTCTTATTAGAGTTTTGTGCTCAAGTACCGATAGAAACAAGCAATGAGTTACTGGAGATGCATGGAAAAACCATTGCGGAAATCCAGAAGAAATTAAGGGAGCAACATAATTTTTATTATTTATTATTCGATGCTCTATTCAATCAGATGGAAGCTCATGGACTGCACATTGCAGCAGAAGATGCCGTTTAGGAGGGAAACTGATGGACCTATTATTATGGGGCGTATTTCCTTATATTGTAATCACCATTTTTATTTTAGGACATGTTTACCGTTATCAGAAAGATCAATTCGGCTGGACAACGAAATCAAGTGAGTTTTTGGAGAAGAAGCGGCTCCGCATAGGTTCGCTGTTATTTCACTGGGGACTTCTCTTCGTGTTTGGAGGGCATGTGCTCGGGCTGATTGTTCCTGTCGGTTTCTATAATGCCTTGGGAGTTACAGAACATATGTATCATGTGATTGCGATCGGTTTTGGGGTGCCTGCCGGAATTGCAGCATTTGCAGGGATTATTCTATTAACCTATCGCAGGATCAGCGTGAAACGAATCAAAGCAACGACTTCTGCGAGTGACTGGGTCGCTTTAATTTTTGTTATAATCGCACTTCTCTCCGGGCTTATCGCTACTTCTTTCAATGTGGATGCCCAAGGTTTTGATTATCGGACAACGATTGCGCCGTGGTTACGAGGCTTATTTATTTTTAACGTACAACCGGAGCTGATGCAGTCTGTTCCTATTTGGTTTAAGATACACATTTATTGCACCTTTGCTTTATATGTTGTTTGGCCATTTACAAGATTGGTCCATGCTTTTAGTTTTCCTGTTCGTTATTTACGCAGAAGCTATGTGATTTATAAAAAGCGTGTACCAACGCATTCAACCAAAGAGAGCTTATAAGTATGCTCTCTTTTTGACTATGGTTTAAAGGTTGATAGATAAAAAAAAAGGTGGTGCGTGTTAATGATGGTGAATATAGATGATGCTTTCTCTTTTTATCAAGCATTAAGGGAAGAGATTAAAGCTGGAAATATCGATGATGTGACAGAAAGGGTTCAAGAATTAGAACAACAGTTGGAGGAGCATGCATGTTCCGCAACAGAAGCATTCTATGTTCGAAGTATTTTAGGGAAGTATTATCGTAAAGTAAAAAATTATGATAAAGCTGGAAATTATTTTCGCGAGGCTATACGGCTTTCCAAACATGTGGAGAAAGAGCATGTAGAAAAGGTTATTGATACGTATTTGGAGTATGCACATTTGGAAATAGAGTACGGACAAGAAGCCAATGGCAGGATAGAGCTTGCGAAATTATTAGCTATGTTAGATGCAAATCATTATCCGAATATGTACACATATGGGATTATTTTTAGGGATTTAGCAAAAGTATCCTTCAAAGAGGGTGATATAGAAAATAGTGTGAAACAGTATGAGAAAGCTCTGACCTATTATAGAGAGGCTCTGTCTGAAACACACCCCGTGACTATTTCTGCCATATATGAATTATCGGATGTATTGATTCAGATTGAAAATTACAGCGATGCCGTCGAGCTGCATCAGCGACTTGGGAGTGCTTATAAGAAAGAGAAAGATAAGCTTTCCGAAGCTAGAGAATTATTAAAAATTGGAGAAATACACTTTTATATCGATTTAAAAGAAGCACGAAAAATCATTACGAAAGCAATTAAAGAAATGACAGCACTGTCAGAAGCATTTCCATTAGACATGTCCAAAGCTGTATTGATGCTCGCTGAAATCGATGAGAATATGGGAAGCTTTCCAAGAGCAATCAATTATTATAAACAGGCATTGGACCAGCTAACGAAAGTCTATGAAAAAGATCATTTTATGATTGTATATATTTATTCCAAAATTGGAACACTCTCAATTCGTACGTTGAAAAAAGATCAAGCGAAAACGTATTTAGAAAAAGGATTAACCTTATCGCATCCATTTCCTAAAATTCGGATGCAATTTCTATATGCATTAGGGAAGATATATTCCGATGAAAAAAGCTATGACCAAGCACAAAAGGTTTTTACAGCGTTTTTAGAAGGACTGGAGAAGGAAGACCGGAAAAAATCCGTTGCATATGGAAATACACTTCAAGCGATGGCCTTTAACTATATTGAACAAGACCAAATCGAGCAGGCTTTTGAATTTTACAAGGAAGCACTGGCCATCTATGAAAAAATACCAAATGTTAAAGAAGAAAAGGGTCTGACCCTCATCCGGCTGGGATACTGTTACGAAAACCGAGAAAAAAAGGATATCTCAAAAGCGGATCAATGTTACGAAAAAGGCTTTAAACAACTCGAAAAAACCCGTAATCAAGAACTGTTGGAGGAAGCACTGGCCGGCATGATTGAGTTCTACAACCGAAATAATCAGCCGAAGAAAAAGCAACACTATGAAGATAAATTTGTGAAGCTCGTAAATAAGAAATCATAACGAGACCCAAGTTATAAAAAATCATAGAATCAGCTTGGATTAGTGACATTTTTCACAGCCTGCGCAGATTGAAACATGTAAACTGTGCCTATGATAGATAAAAGGAGGGATCCAAAATGTCCGTTATAACTGATAAATTGTGCCGCCCGTTAAAGGATCTTCGTATTTCTGTCATTGATCGTTGTAATTTTCGATGTACCTATTGTATGCCGAAAGAAATTTTTGGAAAAGATTTTGTCTTTATGCCAAAAGATCAATTACTAGACTTTGAAGAAATCGAACGCTTAGCTCGTATTTTTGCAGATTTGGGCGTTCGAAAAATAAGAATAACTGGGGGAGAGCCTCTTTTAAGAAGAGATTTGCCCAATTTAATACAAAAATTAATAGAAATTGATGGAATAGAAGATATCGGTTTAACGACAAATGGTTCTTTACTGGGTCATATGGCAGAGAAATTAAAAAAAGCCGGTCTTCAACGTGTCAACGTGAGTTTAGATGCATTGGATGAGACGTTATTTCAATCGATAAATGATAGTAATGTCAAACCGGAACGCGTATTAAAAGGGATAACAAAAGCAAAAGAAGCAGGTCTGGAAGTAAAGGTGAATATGGTTGTGAAAAAAGGAATGAACGATAAAGAAATCATTCCGATGGCAGCCTACTTTAAAGAACAGGGAATAGCATTACGATATATTGAGTTTATGGATGTGGGTCAATCCAACGGCTGGGATTTCAGCAAGGTTATCACGAAAAAACACATCTTCCAGGAATTGAACAAGTATTTTGATTTGGAGCCTGTGGAACCAGCATATCTTGGTGAAGTTGCCAAACGGTACCGGTATCGCGGGACAAACACAGAAGTCGGATTTATTACCTCTGTATCAGAATCCTTCTGTTCCACGTGTACAAGAGCAAGAATAGCGGCAGACGGAAAAATGTATACCTGCTTATTTGCTGAAAACGGATTTGACTTTAGAGACATGTTACGCTCTGGTATGCGGAATGAAGATATAAAAGCGCACATTGTGAACATCTGGAACCAGCGAACCGATCGCTATTCCGATGAGCGAACGGAAGAATCAGCCAAAAACAGAAATAAAATGGAAATGTCTTATATGGGCGGTTAAAGGAAAGTGATGAAGATGGATCGATATGCTCGCCAAACATTATTTACCCCTATAGGGGAAGAGGGACAACGCAAACTTTCCAAAAAGCGTGTGCTTATGATTGGATGTGGAGCGCTTGGATCAGCAAATGCTGAAAATTTGACTCGTGCAGGTATCGGCGGGTTAGTACTTGTTGATCGAGACTACGTGGAGGAAAGCAATCTTCAAAGGCAACAACTGTATACGGAAGAAGATGTAGACAAGCAAATGCCAAAAGCTGTTGCAGCAAAAGCAAGATTGCAAGCAGTCAACTCTGAGGTGGAGATAGAAGCCCGAGTGATGGATGCTGATGCAACTTCTTTAAAGCCGTTGTTAGATGGCATTGATTTGGTGATTGATGCGACGGATAATTTTGATACCCGTTTTCTGCTGAATGATTTATTACAGAAAAATCCGGTACCATGGATATTTGGATCGTGTGTTGGAAGTACGGGAATGAGTTATACGATTTTTCCAAATGAATCCCCATGTCTGAGATGTTTACTTGATAGCCTTCCTATCAACGGTGCAACCTGTGATTCTGCAGGCATCATTTCGCCAGCTGTGCAGATGGTAGTTGCTCATCAAACGACCGAAGCCTTGAAAATACTGGTAGAAGACAAAGAGGCACTCCGTACATCTCTTTTGACGTTTGATTTATGGAATAATCATTATTACACGATGAAAGTGGATCGGGCGAAAAAAAGGACTTGCCCGACATGCGGGGAGCATCCAAGCTATCCATCATTACAAGATTCGTCCAGCACCAAATCTGAGGTGCTCTGCGGCAGAAATACAGTACAGATTAGAACCTCGCAACAACAAAATGTACATGTATTAAAGGAACGGTTAAAAAGAATTGGGGCGGTAAAGGCAAATGATTTTTTAGTATCTGTTGAATATAAGGCCTACCGTCTGGTTTTCTTTCCAGATGGAAGAACGTTGGTTCATGGAACCAATTCTATTGAAAAAGCAAAAAGTATATATTATCAGTTAGCAGGATGAAGGTGAGTAACTGTGGTAGAAAGAAGACAACCGATTAAAGTAACAGAAGCTATCAGGCGTGTAATGAACTTTGCTAAAGCAGGAAGTGTGGAATACGTACCGATTGAGGCGAGTTATGGCCGCTTCCTGGGAGAAAATTTAATCGCTGACCATCATGTTCCGCCATTTGACCGCTCGCCATATGATGGATTTGCGATACGTGCGGTGGACACGGGTCATGCGTCCCGTAACAGCCCGGCAGAATTAGAAGTAGCAGGAGAAATTGGTGCCGGGAATGTGTTTGAGCGCCCGGCAGCAGCAGGGGAAGCGGTCCGAATTATGACAGGAGCACAGATTCCTGAAGGCTGTGACGCTGTTGTCATGCTGGAAGAGGTAAACGAAATAGAAAAAAACGGAAGCAACTATATCCAGGTAAAACGGAATATCCAAGTGGGAAACAATATTTCTTTCACTGGAGAGGATACGAAAAAAGGCAGCCTCCTTACCAGGAAGGGAAACTATATCACACCCGGGATTGTAGCATTGCTGGCAACATTCGGCTATAAAAACGTCCCCGTAGCTAAAAAACCTAAAATTGGCGTTATTGCCACGGGAAGTGAATTGTTAGAGATAGATGCCCCCTTAGAGCCGGGGAAAATTCGCAATAGCAATGCTTCTATGATTCAATCGCAAATTATTCGCGCAGGCGGGGAACCGCTTTACTTTGGGCAGTTTAGTGATGATTTGGAACTATGCTATAACCAGGTAAAAAATGCGCTGGATAAGGTGGATATGCTGATTACTACCGGCGGCGTCTCCGTCGGTGATTATGACTATTTACCAGACATTTATGCCAAACTAGGATGTGATGTTTTATTCAATAAAATCAAAATGCGGCCTGGCAGTGTGACAACGGCAGCTGAAAAGGACGGCAAGTTATTATACGGTTTATCCGGGAATCCATCCGCCTGTTTTGTAGGTTTTGAACTATATACGCGGCCTGCTATACGTACATTTTTGCATAGCGGTACGCCATTTTTACAGAAAGCAACAGCAAAACTGGGTGCCGACCTTCTAAAGCCTAATCCATTTGATCGTTTTGTAAGAGGACATATTCGGTATCAACATGGACAGCTCGTTGCCACCCCGGTTGGATTGGATAAATCAAATGTTGTTTCGTCCTTAGCGGAAGCCAATATTCTTATTCAGCTTCCAGGAGGGACAAGCGGATATGAAGCAGGCAGGAACGTCTCTGTCATGCTATTAGAAGATCAGGAAGGAATGACAATGGAGCAGTTTATCACGGAGAACCGCCCGTAAAACTCCCGCCTCCAAATAAAGAGAGAAAATAAATGTATTTAGGCGGGAGATAACGGACGCTAACTCCCTGAATCACTAAGGCTAATCATTCAGTGGGTGAAAAGCAGCAGACTAAGTTCGCAACGTCCTGGGACTGGGGCTGGGGCTGCGCTTACGCCCCATCGAAAAGAGTTGTGCGTCGCAAACTCCCACTGAATGAAGTTTCGTTTTATAGATAGCGATATGAAAATGTCAGAAAGGGTCGAGGAGCGATGAGTTATTCGTTATATGAGATTGTAGACGAGCCGATTAATGTAGAGGAAGTCATTCAAAAAGTGGAACGCAGAGAAGCGGGAGCGATTAATACGTTTATTGGAACGGTACGCGAGTGGACCTCTGGGAAACGGACCATGTATTTAACGTATCAAGCTTATCAACCGATGGCTGTCAGCATGCTTGAAAAAATTGGGTTGGAAATGGAAGAAAAATGGCCGGACACGAAAGCGGCCATTACCCATCGTATTGGGCGGCTGGATATTTCAGATATCGCTGTTGTTATCTGTGTTTCCTCGCCGCATCGAAAAGCGGCATATGAAGCAAATGAATATGCGATAGAAAGAATCAAACAAATAGTGCCTATTTGGAAGAAAGAACATTGGGAAGATGGCGCGACCTGGATAGGAGATCAATTAGAAAAGGTTCCATATCCGGCTGGAATTCCAGATATAAAGGATGTGAAAAAATGATTCGTCTATTATTTTTTGCAGACATACAGGAAAAGATGGGGAAAAGTCAATTGGCTTATGATTGTGATTCTGTCACTATCAGAGAGTTAAAAGAACAACTTAAAACAGCGTATGGACTATTTGAAATAGATCACGTCATGACAGCGGTAAATGAGGAATATGCAATGGAAGAGGACATGGTGAAAGCTGGCGATACAGTCGCATTTATCCCGCCAGTCAGTGGTGGTTAAATGGATATTATTCAAATTGTCGGCTATAAAAATAGCGGCAAAACAACGATCGCAGCTCAATTCATTGAATATGCAATCAACAAAGGGATTCGTACAGCGTCTTTAAAACATCATGGTCATGGCGGTAAGCCAGAGGGAATCAAGGATACAGATAGTGAAAAACATAGTCAGGCAGGAGCTGTCATTTCGGGCGTTGAGGGAGGAAATGTGTTCCAGCTGTCCAAAGAAAACTGGACAGTGGAGGAAATGATTTACATTTACAGCATGATGCACATCGATCTGCTCGTTATGGAAGGTTTCAAATCCTGTTCCTTTCCAAAGGTGCTGCTTGTTAGCAGGGAAGAGGAGCTCGAGTTATTAGATCAAGTTGAAAACGTGCAAGCTATCATTACGCAGGTAGCCCTTGAAAAACATTCCTATCCATTTCCAGTTTTTCATGTTTCTGAGATAAACCGGATTTATAAGTGGCTGGAGGAACAGTTACAAAATTAAAACATACGGCTGGTATGTTCTAATTGATATTGCATATGTCAATTGGGCAGTCTTCACAGCCTATCTGTTCCCGCAAGTATGCCATATCTTTAATGAAGATTCGGCCGGATTTGTCCATGATAATGATATCATGTTTTCTTAAATCAACCAGCATCCGGTTCACACTTTCACGGGTTGCAGCACAGAACTTTGCTAATTCTTGATTGGTCAGGACTAAATCAATTAATATACCATCCTCTTTAGGGATGCCGTAGCTGTTAGAAAGACGGATAATGGTGGAATATAATGCACCTTTCTTTCCATTTAGTAATAGGTCTCGCATTTTGGATTGAAATTTTCGCATATGGCTGCTTGCCCATTTTAAGTATTCGAATGTAAGGTGCGGATTGGACATTAATGCTTTTTCTAATTGGTCTTTTTGGATAACTAATACGTCGCCGCTGTCAATCGCTTTTGCACTGAGCATGTATCTGGAATCATCACTGAAAATCGTTAGTTCGCCAATGATATCTTGGTGTTTACAAATACGTAGAATCATTTCTTTCCCGTCAGCTGTTAATTTAGAAACTTGGACCAGACCTGATTGAATAATAAATATTTGTTCCGACTCTGTTCCTTCATGGAAAAGGTACATGTGTTTTTCCATTCTTTTTACAGTACCGATGGAATGTAAAACTGCTCGAAGCTCTTGGGAAATATTTTCCCTCCCTGATTTTGATTGTAATAATGCGCTCGTTTGCATAGCAGTCAACTCCTTTTGGATGAAATATCCTATATTCTATTTTAACACTCGTATATATATGTTGGTTTTCTTTCCGTTACGAATTTGTGAAGTTTAAGAAAGGAGGCGCATCGTATGGAAACCATAGCAGGTATCCTGCTGGCAGGGGGACGATCAAGAAGATTCGGCAGTCCTAAAGCTTTTTTGCAAAGGGAAGGGAAATACTTTTACCACTATTCCATGGACTCTATAAAGAGCTTTGCAGATTCTATTGTTCTGGTAACCAATGAAGAACTGGAAGTATCTTTCCGTGATGAAGAGGAGAATGTTGCTATTATAACAGATCACATGGACGTGAAAGGGTTGGGTCCGTTAGCAGGGATATATACGGGAATGGAGCATGCTTCAGCTGATTGGTATGTGACAGTGCCCATTGATGTGCCATTTATAGACTCGGCAGTTTTCCAAACCTTATTAACCTATAAAAAAGAGGGAATCGATGCTATTGTACCTATCGTTTCCGGAAACATTCAACTGCTCCTTTCTATTTATCATTGCCGCGTAAAAGAAGTCATCTTTGATCAACTTCAACAAACCGTATTGTCTGCTCATCAATTACTGGAACGTATCAATGTGGTCTATATCCCGATGGAAGAGGAAAGATATTTTTATAATATCAACCGGCAGGCGGATTATCAGCGGTGGATTGTTGATGGAGAAAATGAAAAAGAATAAAGGGGATTTTTAGATGCTTACAGATCATCGAAAAGGTGCTGCGAAACAACTTGCGTGTGCGGTTATCACGGTTAGTGATACACGAACAAAAGAAACGGATAAAAGCGGGAAGAAAATAATCAGTTTATTAACCGAGCAGGGACATTACCTGTCTTTTTATGACATCATTCCAGACGAGAGAGAACACATTCGAACGACGGTGGAAAAAGCAACGGACAGCGGAAAAATAGACGCCGTTATTGTCAATGGCGGAACAGGAATATCTAATCGGGATGTCACGATAGAAGCAATGGAACCTTTATTTGAAAAACAGCTTCCTGGTTTTGGTGAATTATTTCGGCATTTGAGTTTTCAGTATGATATTGGTACAGCCAGTATTTTATCGAGAGCAATTTGCGGCGTTCGAAAGCATTGCATTATTTTTTCCATTCCGGGGTCAACAGGTGCAGTCACATTAGCAATGGAAAAAATCATTTTGCCGGAAGTTGGACATATGGTTCAAGAAATGCATAAAGACTGTAAACAGAAGTAAGAAGGATGTTTCATATGAGAAAGTATTATATGCTTATTTTTATATTTATTGTCCTGGCTGCAGGATGTTCTCAAGATAATACAAAGGAAGTAGAATTAAACATTTCTGCCGCAGCGAGTATGACAGATAGTTTAACAGAGTTGACGGAAATGTTTGAAGAGGAGCATCCTCACATTGATATTTCTTATAATTATGGCGGTTCCGGTTCATTGCGAAAACAAATTGAACAAGGAGCTCCGATTGATATTTTTCTTTCTGCATCCAGCATAGACTATGAAAAATTAGTTGCGAAAGACAAAGTGGATGAAGGGAAGGAAATTCTTGCAAATCAGCTTGTTTTTATTCAGAAAAATGAAGGAGAAGTTGCATCCATGGAGGATTTTATGACCGGAGATAAAGTGATGGCAGTTGGTACGCCAGAAGCTGTTCCTGCAGGGTCTTATGCCAAAGAAGCACTGCAAACATTGGGATTATGGAATGAGCTGGAAGACCAAGGGCGATTGGTATATACAAAAGATGTGACACAAGTACTTATGCTCGTCAAAGAAGGTGCTGCTGATGTAGGAATGGTATATGCCAGTGATGTCATCGATGAAAAGGATGTAATGGTTATTGAAAACGTCGATTCTGACCTGCATTCTTCGATTCATTATTATGCTGCTTCCATTCCTCATGAAGAGCAGGACGCAGATGTCTTGCAAGCAAAAGATGCTTTTTATCAATTTATATCCAGCAAAACGGCTGAAGACGTATTTGAAAAATACGACTTCCAACCGGTGGAGTAGGTGAGTGACATGCAGTGGTCATGGCACCCCGTTCAGTTATCTTTTTATGTAGCAACAATCGCAACTGTTATTGCCTTTCTACTAGCTATCCTTTCTGCTTTTTGGATCATTCGAAAAGATAGAAAGGGGAAAGCAATCATAGAGACAATCTTTTTCCTGCCCTTGGTATTACCGCCGACAGTCGTAGGTTTTTTTCTTATTATAACGTTCGGTACCAATAGCTGGATTGGCCAAATGATAGAGGAAATAGCCGGTGAAAGCATATTATTCACATCAACTGCCGCCATCATTGCAGCGACGATTGTTGCGTTCCCGCTTATCTACCAATCCATCAAAACCGGATTCTTATCGGTGGATAAAAATATTATTGGAGCTGCAAAAGTAGACGGTGCGAATGATTGGGCTGTACTTCTAAAAGTGATCCTTCCGTTGTCATATCGTTCGCTTACGACAAGTGCGGTGCTTGGATTTACAAGAGGATTTGGAGAATTTGGTGCTACCTTAATGTTTGCCGGCAATATACCCGGAAAAACACAAACGATTCCAACAGCAATTTATCTGGCTATCGAAACAGGAGAAACGACAATCGCCTGGTATTACGTGTTAATCAGCATCGGCTTTTCTTTTCTGCTTCTATTTCTTATTAATCGAATGAAATCAGATACGTAAAACGTGGATAGAGCCTGCGAGTTGTGCATACAGGCTCTATGGGTGTTTTCTTGATCTACGTATATAGGAGAGGAGAGAATCAGACAGGGAAAATACCCGCCTGAATTACCTTTTATAATCACCGCTTTTACCGCCGCTTTTTTCAAGTAAGTATGTCTGTCCGATAACCATGCCTTTGTCCACTGCTTTGCACATATCATAAACGGTTAATGCGGTTGCGGAAGCGGCAGTTAATGCCTCCATCTCCACACCGGTATTTCCAACTGTTTTCACCTCGGCATCGATAAGAAGTTCATACATGTCTTTTTCTGTATACACCCATTCAAAAGATAAATCAACCCCACTTATCGGAATCGGGTGGCACATCGGTATAAAAGAAGAAGTCTGTTTGGCAGCCATAACTCCTGCCACCTGTGCGACAGATAATACGTCCCCTTTTTTAATCTTTTGCTGTGTAATATTTTCATAGACAATCCGGTTCATCTGCACACTGGATCTTGCAATGGCTTTACGAGCGGTTTCGCTTTTGTTTGAAATATCGACCATTTTTGCCCGTCCATCGTCGTTAAAATGGGTGAAATTTGTCATGTTCGTCACCTGACTTTTCTTAAGAGTTCATAATAAGTTTAGCTGAAGCTATGATGAAATTCAATATGATCGTTATGAGAATTTGGAAAGGAAATAACGGAATACGTGTCAAAAAAGGATGATTCATCATGCAAAGAAAAAAACAATCCCATATCTTAGATGATATGAAACAACTTATGAAATGGAATGTACTCATCGCCAATGTGCTTCCAGTAATGACGGGTTTTGTCTTGGCTATTGCTAGTACGAATGCTGCATTTCAGGATTATTGGCTTCAATTCCTGCTTGCTTGTATTGGAGCTGCCCTCGTGATGGCAGGCGCATTAATTATCAATAATTGGTATGATACCGATATTGATTCCAAAATGGAACGAACAAAAAAACGTCCGACAGTAACAGGAAAGTTTACAAAAAGGCAAGTATTCATCACGGGACTTGGAGCGACGGTGTCAGGCTTTATCTTGCTTCTTGTTGTTAATCTGGAAGTTATCTTCTATGCATTCATCGGCTGGTTTACATATGTTGTTCTATACACAATGTGGTCGAAAAGAAAATATACGATAAATACGCTTATCGGAAGTATCTCTGGAGCTGTCACCCCGATGATCGGCTGGGCAGTTGTGAATTCAGCGATTCATATTGTTCCTTTGACAGTGTCCTTACTCTTGTTTATTTGGCAAGTGCCACATACATTTGCTATCGCCATAAAAAGACGTGAAGAGTATCGTGCTGCGGGAGTTCCTATGCTTCCTGTCGTATATGGTTTTGATATAACGAGAAGACAGATGCTCGTGTATATTATCTGTCTGTTTCCTTTGCCCTTTTTAATCGCACAATTAGGAACTCTCTTTGTTGTAATTTCTACCATTCTTCATGTTGGATGGATTGTATTAGCGCTGGCTGGATTTTGGATGAAGAATCAGCGGAAATGGGCGCAATGGAATTTCCTTTATTCGGTGAATTATTTGGTTATTGTGTTTATGTTGCTGATTTTTGTGGGGATGGTTTGATTTTAGAGGGGAAGGGTGTTCCTTTTTATCAAAACAAGCGAGAACCCCCCTCTTCAAGCGCGTGAAAGGTATATTCTTAGCGATAAGGGGGAGGTGAATCGTCTATCGCCAAGAAGTTTTTGGCATCTCAATTATTCAATAACAAAACGAACAAACGCTCCAAAATAGTCCTTTTTCTGATATAATGGACAGAAGGAGTTAAGAAGCCATGAATGTTAAAAAAACGTTTCGTTTTCGTATCTATCCGAACAAAAATCAAATCCTGTTCATCCATAAGACAATGGGTTGTGCCCGCTTTGTCTACAATTATTTTACAGGAAAACAAAAAGACCAAGACCGTTACTGGTATATGGTGAATGAAATGGTACAAAACGGGCAGCTTCTTCAAAATAATTGGAAGGGCGAATTTTTCAATAAAAATAAGGCGATTAAAGCAGTTCGAGAATTAAAGAAAAACTATCCCTTCCTAAAAGAAGTCGATCGCATTGCTCTTCAAAAAGCGGTTGAAAACGTGAACGATTCCTATACACGTTATTATAAAAAACAGAACGGTGCATCTCATTTTAAAACAAAGAAGAATCCTATTCAATCGTATACAACGAAATACGTCAATGGAAATATTGCCGTATTCGATAAACATATCAAACTACCTAAGCTTGGGCTTGTTCGTATGGCTAAAAGTCGGGAAGTGGAAGGTCGTATTATGAACGTGACAGTCAGACGCAACCCTGCCGGTAAATACTTTGTTTCGATATTAGCTGAAGCCGAAATGGAGCATCATGAAAAGACTGGTTCCTCCGTTGGCATCGATGTCGGGTTAACAGATTTTGCAACGCTTTCCGATGGCACCGTGTATGAAAATCCAAGATTTTTCCGGACATTAGAAGAGAAACTGGAAAAAGCGCAAGTAATTTTGTCCAGACGACAAGCAGGCTCAGCAAATTGGCAGACACAAAAACGAAAAGTAGCCCGGCTGCACGAAAAAATTGCTAACAAAAGAAAAGACATGTTAACTAAGATCTCCACCGAGATAGTCAATAACCACGATATTATCGGGATAGAAGATTTGTCTGTAAAAAAACATGTTAAAAAATCAAAAACTTGCGAAATCAATTAGCGATGTGTCCTGGTCTGCGCTCCGGACGATGTTGGAATATAAAGCGGAATGGTATGGAAAACGGGTGGTTACGGTTGCTAAAAACTATCCATCCAGTCAGTTGTGCTCTAATTGTGGACACCAAAACGTTAAAAATCTTGCTTTGCGAGCGTGGACTTGTGACACCTGTCAATGCCATCTTCAAAGAGATGTTAACGCAAGTAGGAATCTCCGCAAAGAAGCATTGCGATTAACCGCAGGGACTGCGGGGCTAGCCTAATCCATAACTGACCAATGGGTTGGTGTTCTTAGGAATCCCCGACTTCAAGCAACCAATAAGGTTGATAAGTAGGGGTTGTTCAAGTAGGGGGAACAGATACTTTACGATGTGTCTTGCATCGTTTGAGGAGCAGATCAGTGATATAAGAACGATTGATTTAGGATAGTTGTAGAAGATTTTGCTAGTGCATTTACACTTCGATAAATATAGCGAGTTTTAAAATCATTAGTATGAGACGTATTAAAAAAGCCTTGATAGTACAAGGAAAACGATTTAATATAGATTTATCTTATTATTATAATCGTTCGCGTGAATTGCAGGAAAATGTGTTAATGTATCTTTTAAAAAATCAAGATATTTGGACAGCTAGGTTGTATGTTTTAGAAAAATAATGACAACATGGAACGGTTAAATGTTATTCAGGAGGCAGAGAAATGAAATGTGGTCCGAAGTTAAAGTTATTTTCACTGAATTCGCATTATTCTTTAGCAAAAGAGATATCCGAGATTTTAAATGTCCCTTTAGGAGAAAGATCTGTAAAGCGCTTTAGTGATGGTGAAATTCAAATCAATATTGAAGAAAGTGTTCGAGGCTGTGAAGTATATGTTATCCAATCTACCTCCGAACCGGCAAATGAGCATTTAATGGAATTATTAATTATGATTGATACCTTGAAAAGGGCTTCGGCGAAATCAATTAATGTCATCGTGCCATACTACGGTTATGCGCGGCAAGATAGAAAGGCGCGTGCCCGGGAGCCGATTACTGCGAAATTAGTTGCTGATTTAATTGAAAGAGCTGGAGCCACAAGGTTAATCACATTAGATCTCCATGCACGACAGATACAAGGCTTCTTTGATATACCAGTTGACCAGCTTGTGGGAGTGCCAGTATTAGCGGAGCATTTCAAAAAGAAATTACCAACGGAAGAAGTTGTTGTTGTTGCACCGGATAATGGTGGGGTAGGCCGTGCTAGAAAGATGGCGACCATATTAGATACGCCTATTGCTCTAATAGATAAGCGGCGTCCCGAACCTAATGTCGCACAAGTTATGAATATCATTGGTGATGTTTCAGGGAAGAAGGTCATCATTATTGATGATTTAATTGATACAGCCGGAACATTAACCTCAGCGGCTGAAGCTTTAATTGATAGAGGAGCGGAAGAAATTTATGCTTGTTGTACACATCCTGTGTTATCTGGACAGGCAATTGAAAGAATTGAATCCTCTGTCATAAAGGAATTAGTGATCACCAATTCCATTTATCTGCCTGAGGAAAAAAAGATAAATAAAATTACTTCGCTGACCATTGCACCGTTATTAGCGGACACTGTTTTAAGAGTGCATAATAATGCTTCTGTTAGTGTGTTGTTTGATTAATTTTTGATGGGGAAGCGGGTTTAGATTAGTATCGGTAAAAGAGCTGTCGTCAAATGCATGATATGCATTTGACGACAGCTCTTTCTTTATGGATATATTTGCTAATAGCGGGAGTTACTTTATAAAAATAATGCTATCTACTTAATTAAATTGGTAAAAAAAATCTAAAAATAATCTTTTAAAAATTTTTAATTTTTATTGACATATAAATATATTTGTCATACAATTACGAAAAGTAATCGAAATTCAAAGATTGGAGGGCATCGAATGGAAAGAAACTATGGTGACCTAATTACAGGAAGTATTTTATTGGTACTTTCAATTACAATGTTTATGGGTTCCTTAAATATGGAAGCGCTAACAGATGACGTAGTCGGACCTGATTTTATGCCAAAAATTGTTTCGATATTAATTGCAATAATGAGTATTTTCGTTATTATTAGCGGTTTCATTAGCAAAGGGAAAAGTGAAACCGATGAAGAAACACCCGTTATGAAGGATGAAGAAGAAACAGATAATAAAAAAGGGTATTTTTATTTGATACTAACGGTAATATTATTATTTGTTTATTTATTTCTAATTCCCATTTTAGGTTTTTTAATTACTACGGCTGCCTATCTTATTATACAAATGCTGCTTTTCTCAAAATGGACAACCAGAAACCTTCTATTATATGGAGTTATTTCTATTATTACCTCGTCCATTATTTATTTCGTGTTTCGTAATGTGTTCTATGTCATGCTTCCAGCGGGAATTTTCGGGTAGGGGGTTAAAAAATGTTTGATATGATATTAGAGGGCTTTAATTCGGTTTTTACTTTTCAAATAATACTTTTAATTGTTGTTGGAGTAATCTTGGGTCTTATATTTGGATCCATACCGGGACTCACAGCTACGATGGCGATTGCAATTTGTTTACCGATTACATATGGCATGGAACCTGTAGCAGGAATGTCACTGTTGATGGGGTTGTACATTGGAGGGGTCTCAGGAGGTTTAATTCCAGCAATTTTATTGAAATTGCCAGGCACACCATCATCCATCGCAACAACATTTGATGGATATCCAATGGCTCAAAAAGGAGAAGCAGGAAAAGCTTTTTCCTTTGCAATTGTCGCTTCCTGCTTGAGCGGGTTAATAAGTATTATCGCATTAATTATAATTTCACCTCCTCTAGGAAGGGTTGCTTTAGAATTTGGTCCATTTGAATTTTTCGCTATCGTTGTATTTTCATTGACACTCATTTCAAGTCTATCCGGCGATTCAATCATTAAAGGTGTTTTATCAGGGGCACTCGGTTTATCGTTTGCAATGGTTGGTTCAGCACCAATTGATGCGTTTCCAAGATTCACATTTGGATTTAGTTCGTTAGACGCTGGTTTCGATTTGTTGCCAGTACTAATTGGATTATTTGCAGTATCTGAAATATTAATTAATGCTGAAAAGAGAGTAAAAGATAATAAATCGACGCGTTTGGATAAAATTAGTTATCGAGTGAAGATGAAAGATTATTTTGCTCAAAAATGGAACTTTCTCCGGTCGACATTCATAGGGTTGGGAATTGGAATATTACCTGGTATTGGAGGCGGTACAGCGAATATTATTGCATATGCAACGACAAAAAACCTTTCTAAAAATCCTGAAAAATATGGTAAAGGAACTTCTAGTGGTGTTGTAGCCTCTGAATCATCAAATAATGCTGCTATTGGTGGTGCATTAGTGCCGCTTATTTCTTTAGGAATTCCGGGTGATACAGTTACAGCTATGTTACTCGGCGGCCTTGTCCTACATGGGGTACAACCAGGACCAATGTTAATTCAGAATAATGGCGATATCGTATATGGAATATTTGCTGCTTTAATTATTGCAAACATTCTGATGGCTCTATTTTTATTCTTAGGTATGAAAGGTTTTGTTCGGTTGCTTAGCATTCCGCAAGCCATTCTACTACCTATTATTCTCGCATTGTGTGTTGTAGGAGCATTTGGTGTGAACAATCGTTTATTTGATGTAGGTGCATTATTTTTCTTTGGGGTTATTGGTTACTTTATGATTAAAGCTAAAATGCCGTTAACGCCGCTAGTTTTAGGATTTATTTTAGGACCAATTTTGGAAACTAATTTACGTAGAGGTTTAATGTTATCTGAAGGGGATTTTATGCCTTTTTTAACACAGCCGATAGCAGCAGGATTTTTACTTCTAACTGTCTTTTCTGTTGCTACAAAAATATATAGTAATAGAAAGAGTAAAAAGCATCAGAAAGTAAATTAAATAAAAGGGAGGAATTATTTTGAAAGATACTGTGAATTTTTTTATTAAAGGTCTGGCTGTAGTATTTCTTATTGTTATTATGAGTGCGTGTTCAGATGGGGAAAGTTCAAGTGCAGCAGATGAATATCCATCACAGCCGATTGAGGTAACTGTACCGGTTGGAGCAGGTGGGGATACTGACTTGAATACGCGTATTACTGCAAAATATTTAGAACAAGAATTAGATCAGTCAATTGTTGTTAGTAACGTAGAAGGTTCTGGAGGTTCGACAGGTATCAATGAAGTATTATCTAAGGAATCTGATGGATATTCTGTATTGGCCTACCATAATGCAATGTTAGTTAATAATATTTACGGGTTAGCAGATTATACTTCAGAAGATTTTAAATATGCAGGGGTGGGGATTCTCGATCAATCGAATACATTTCTCGCTTCTAAAGATGCTCCGTTTGATGATATAGAGTCTCTAATTGAATATGCCGAAGCAAACCCCGGTGAAGTGAATGTAGCTACAGAAGTTGGTGCGATGACGCATTTGCAAGTGCTAGAGTTTGAACAAAAAACAGGCGTCGAATTTAATGTAGTTGACGCAGGTGGTGCTTCCGATAAAATTACAGCTTTATTGGGAGGAAGGGTAGACATTGTGCCAACGTCCCTTGGGTTAGTACAAGAATATATAGAGTCCGGAGATTTTGTTTCCCTAGGTATCATTGCTGATGAACGCTTGGAAGGGGCCCCAGATGTAGAAACGTTTGCAGAGCAAGGAGTGGATATGTCAGTAGATAAAGTTTTCTATTGGGCTTTTGATCCGGAAACACCAGATGAAGTTGTGGAAACATTTTCAGAAGCTTTGAAAAATGTTGTTGAAGATGAATCTTACCAAGAAGAAGTAGAGAACAATTGGTTAACTCCAGCTTATCTGAATCCTGAAGAAACAGCTGAAAAGTTACAAGAAATTACTGAACATAATCAAGAAGTTTATGATGCATCTGATCAATAGAAAAGAGGGGCAGTAATTATGAAAATATCAGTAACAGTGAATACTACAGAGTTAACAGATTTAGATTTACAGCAAATGTCTCAGTTAGGGGTAGACAGAATCGATTTTGGAAATGGGAATTCTTTTGCAGGGGTGAAGGAGAAAGGTTTTCCAGATTTGGACAGTTTATTAAAACTTCAAAAAAGAATTCGTTCATGGGGAATGGACATTAATAGGGTTACTTTACCGAATATAACGGAAGAATTTATGCATAATCAAGAAGGCAGTGAAACACAATTAGAAAATTCCGTTAACGCCGTTAAAGTGTTTGGAGAGGCGAATATAAAAATCGTCAGACAACGATTTGAGGGTGATGTATTTTATGGTCGTTCACAGACTTATCAAGCTATTCAAAGAGGGGGAGCAATCTCTAGAGGAGAGAGCGTTGGTTTATTGAAAGACAAAACAGAAAGTCCATCTTTAGAGGAATTGGAAAAATGGTGGAGTTCTTTTCAACGGGCGTATAGTGAATTAGTGCCAACAGCCCAAGAAAGTAATGTAAATATAGCAATGCATCCATCTGATACGCCACACCCGGAATCTCCATTCGGTGGATTAGGTTTACACAGAATAATTGATGACTTCCCGAATGAAAACGTAGGTTTTGTCTACTGTATCGGCACCCGTGCAGAAGAAGGCGGGTCTCCTTTAGTCATTGATGAAATAAATCATTTTGGCAGGAAAGACCGTATTTTTTTAGTGCATTTTAGAAATGTACGGGGCAGTTTACCGACAGCAGGAGCATTTGAAGAGGCTTTATTGGATGATGGAGATTTAAATATGTTTAAAGTATTGCTGGAATTAAAGAAGGTGGGTTTTGACGGATGTTTAAACCCTGATCATGTACCTATTCTTGCAGGTGATGTTGCAGACAAGGATAAAAAATGGGCTAATTCCAATATCGGTTGGAAAGCATCGAATCTAGGCTTTGCTTATTCAATTGGATATATTAAAGCTTTACTTACGGCATTAAACGAGTTTTCAGGTCAATGAAATATTTCATGAAATGTGATGACATGTTTATTTTACATCATCCATTTAATGAAGATGAACTGAGAGGAGTAAGAAAATGCAAGACAATAATTTGGAACCACTTTATATAAAAGTAAAAGAAATGGATAACACTGCAATTATTGTTAATGATGGAGGTTTAAAGGAAGGTACTGTTTTTAAGTGTGGTCTTGAATTGAAAAATAAGGTTCCTCAAGGTCATAAAGTAGCATTAGAAGATATAGAAAAAGATGGAGAAATTATTCGTTATGGAGAAGTTATTGGCTACGCTAAAAATCGAATTGAAAAAGGATCTTGGATAAGAGATGCTGTAATGAATTTACCCATACCTCCAGAATTGAGTACACTAAAGGAATATGGGACAGCAAAACCGAATGGACCCTTAGAAGAAGAATACACTTTTTTGGGGTATAGAAACGCAGATGGTTCAGTTGGAATAAAGAATATACTTGGGATAACAACCAGTGTACAATGTGTTGTTGGAGTTTTGGACTATGCTGTACAAAAAATTAAAGAAGAACTGCTCTCAAAATATCCGAATGTGGAGGATGTTATTGCTATCAATCATAATTATGGTTGTGGTGTTGCGATAAATGCTGGAGATGCGAATATTCCTATTCGCACCATTCAAAATTTGGCGAAACATCCTAGTTTTGGCGGCGAAATTATGGTTGTCGGTTTAGGGTGTGAAAAGTTGCAGCCATCTCGGTTAAATAATAGAGAGGATAATGATAATATTGTAATGCTTCAAGATCAAAATGGGTTTACAAATATGATTCAATCTATTATGAGTATGGCTGAAGAAAGATTAGAAAAGCTAAATCAAAGAGAAAGAGAAGAATTTCCTTTGTCTGAATTAGTTGTTGGCATGCAATGTGGAGGAAGTGATGCTTTTTCAGGAGTTACGGCAAATCCAGCTGTTGGATACGCTACAGATTTACTAGTGAAGGCTGGTGCAACGGTCTTGTTTTCAGAAGTAACTGAGGTAAGAGACGCAGTCCATTTGTTAACTCAAAGAGCGGAAAGTCGTGAAGTAACAGACACTCTTGTCAGAGAGATGGATTGGTATGATAAATATTTAAATAAAGGTGATGTTGATCGATCAGCAAATCCCTCACCAGGAAATAAAAAAGGTGGATTATCAAATGTTGTTGAAAAGTCTCTCGGTTCTGTAATTAAATCTGGAACATCTCCAATTACAGATGTATTGTCCCCTGGGGAGAGAGTCCGAAAAAAAGGATTGAATTTTGCTGCCACTCCTGCAAGTGATTTTGTCTGTGGCACTTTACAGCTAGCTGCTGGTATGCATTTGCAGGTTTTTACAACTGGAAGAGGAACACCTTATAATCTATCAATGGCTCCTGTATTAAAGGTTTCGACGAGAAATGAATTAAAAAAACAATGGAGCGATTTAATCGATATTAACGCAGGAACCATCGCTACAGGAAAAGCAACCATTGAAGATGTAGGATGGGAAATTTTCCATGATATTATTGCTACGGCTAGTGGTACGAAAACAACTTGTGCAGATAAATGCGGTATTCAAAATGATTTAGCCTTATTTAATCCTGCACCAGTTACGTGAGTAATGAATATTTCATGATATTTTTCAGTAAAAAGAAGGAGAGAGTCTCATCTCTACTCCTTCTTTTTATAATAATTATGATTAAGGTCTCCTCATTTAATTAGTTAAGATATCTGCAGATAGTTGGAACTCTATTAAATAAAGTTGATAACAAAAATCTTTTATTAAGCAGTTATAATAGAAAGATTAATATTATGCTATATTATTTTAAATTTTCCATTATTGACAATCATATTTAATTGTCATACAATTACAAACGTGAATGTAATATTAATTTTCACATATTACTTATTGGAGATAAGGAGAATGTGCGTATTGGAAGGGTTTAAAATAGAAACAATACAAAGAAATACATTATCACAACAAGTACTGAACCATATCATTACTATGTTAATGGAGGGGCGGCTTCATCCGGGAGATAAGCTTCCGCCTGAGACAAAGTTAATGAATGACTTTGATGTAAGTCGTCCTGTACTAAGAGAAGCACTTAGTTCTTTAGAAACTTTAGAAATTGTGAAACGAAGACCACGAGGTGGAACATATATAAATGAAAAAGTAGGTAATAGCCCTTTTAGAGCAATGTTAGCATTAACAATTAATAATGTTTCAGCCATCATTGAAGCAAGAATGTCTTTAGAATTAGGTTTAGTTACATTAGCAGCAGAAAAAATATCTATGGAACAATTAGATCGTTTAAAAGAGATAAATAGGAAAATTGAAAAATGTGTAAATAATGACTATGGAGCTTTAGATATTGAGTTTCATAGAATCATTGCCCAAAGCGTTAATAACCCAGTAGTGGAAGGAATGATTGACTCCTTATTAATTGCACATGAAAAGACAGATAGCTTAATACCTTTTCGTGAGCGGGAAATAACGGTTGAATATCATGAGGCGATTTACAGAGCTTTAAAAGAGAGAAACCCAATCATGTCATTTACTGAAATGTACCGCCACTTAAGCTATGTGAGAGAAAAAATCATGTCTAGGACTGATGTATAAGATTTTAATACAAAAAGACCTTATAAGGGAAAATATAATAAAAGATTTTTTACTGTAATAACAAGAAAGATAATCGTTTTCTGCAGCTCATTGGTTATGTTAAGAATTAAACTTTCGAATTTCATAGTAATTTTTAAGGTACCTATACCTAAAAAATTTAATATGTAAAATAATGGAACAAGTAAGAGGTGACTTCTATATTTTTAGAAGGTCACCTCTTTTGTTTAGTTACTTTATTCTATTAAAAAGATAATAATCAGAACATTTAATAATGATTATTGACAAACAATTATTAATGTCTTACAATTAAATTCAAATCATTAGATAGTTATTATTGCAACCTTCAAATAATGGTTAGGAGGGGGCAGTGTATGGAGTAAATGTTAGAAAGGTATTTCACGTAATAATTTACAAAATAATAGATAAAGGTGGAAAAGTGATGACACAAGTTAGTCAGAAAAATGTTAAGGAAGAACAGAAACACGGTGGTCAAGCAATTGTTGATGTTTTGAAAAAAGAAGGTGTTACAAAAGTTTTTGGTGTTCCTGGAGAAAGTTATTTAAATGTTCTAGATGCTCTTTACGAAGAAAATGAAATCGATTTCATTTCTGCAAGACAAGAAGGTGGAGCGTCGTTTATGGCTGAAGGTTATGCTAAATCTGCAGGGGAGGTAGGCGTTTGTACTGCAACAAGAGGTCCTGGTGCAACGAATTTGTCAATTGGACTACATACTGCACAACAGGACTCTACTCCGCTTGTAGCATTAATTGGACAAGTGGAACGTCCATACAGAGACCGTGAAGCATTTCAGGAAGTTGATTTTGTTTCATTTTTTAGAGATTTATGTAAATGGACAGTAGAAATTGATGATGCTGATCGTATTCCTGAAATTTTACATCGCGCTTTTCATGTAGCACGTTCAGGAAGACCAGGTCCAGTTTTAGTATCATTGCCAGAGGATATGCAAGATGACATCGTAACTAGAGATACACATGGTCCAATAAAGCTAACTACAGTTTGTCCAGATAAGAATGCAGTACAAGAAGTTGCAAAAGAATTAAAAAATGCTAAAAAACCAGTAATTATTGCAGGCGGAGGAGTGATTTTATCACAAGCTACTCAAGAACTCGTTTCATTAGCTGAAGCAATGCAAATTCCGGTAGCGACAGCATTTAGGCGTTTTCATGCATTTCCAAATTCACATCCGAATTATATCGGGGCATTAGGGTTAGGGGCAAGAAAAGCTTTAAGTGAATACATTCAAGATAGCGATCTTGTTTTAGCGCTTGGCACTAAATTTTCCCAAATGACAACAAATGATTATTCAATAATAAACGAACAAAATAGTCGTTTGATTCATGTAGACATTTCATCAGATGTTTTAGGAAGGGTTTATACACCTTCATCACCAATTGTTTCGGATGTAAAGGAATTCTTAATTGAATTGCTTCATGTTATTGAACCAGAAGATAATTCTGATCGTCAAAAGAATGTAGCTGAAGCAAACGAAAAATATACACGATTTTCAACACCAGAATTAACAGATAATACAGAGTATGCAAATATGAAATCGGTTATCCACTATATTCAGAATGAACTGCCAAAGAATACGGTTATTACAAGTGACGCAGGTAACTTCTTTTCATGGATTTCACGTTATTTCAGATATGATGAAGGCGGAACGTATGTCGGGCCTACATCAGGTGCAATGGGCTACGGTATGCCGTCTGCAATAGGGGCAAAAGTGGCTCATCCAGATAAAACAGTCATTTCTATTTCCGGTGATGGCGGCTTTATGATGACGCCTCAAGAATTTGAAACGGCAGTGCGCTATGATATTCCTATTATTTCTATTGTTGTAAATAATAATATGTATGGAACGATTCATACGCATCAAGAAGCGAAATTTCCTGGACGAGTAGTAGGAACAAAACTGACAAATCCAAATTTCGCAGAATATGCAAATAATTTTGGTGGGCATGGAGAAAGAGTTGAAAAGAATGAGGATATTGCAAGCGCCTTTGAAAGAGCGATTGCATCCGAAGTTCCTGCGTTAATTGAAGTGATGACTGACCCGACAATTTTATCAGCTAATCAGGAATCATAATTAAATAAAAATAATTTCTGCATAGGGTGCGGAAATAGAAAAGAGGAGATAAGATGCTTTATATAAACGGAAAATGGGAATCATCAGAAGATAATTTGGACGTGGTGAGCCCAACTAACGGTCAACTTCTTGGAACAGTTGCAAAAGGCGGGGAGCAAGAAACAAAACTCGCTATTGATGCTGCTAAAAAGGCTTTGCCTGCTTGGTCTAAACGAACAGCAAAAGAGAGGTATGATTATCTGAATCGTGTTGCAGAAATCTTACGATCTAGAACAGATGAAATTGCTGAAGTAATTACAACAGAGATGGGTAAGCCTGTGAAAGAATCAAAAGCTGAGATTAGTTTAGCAATTGATTATTTAGAATGGTTTGCTGAAGAAGGAAGGAGAATTTATGGAGAAACCATCCCTGCATCTTCTTCGAGTAAAAGGTTATCCGTTATACGACAACCGATAGGTGTTGTTGGAGCAATTACTCCATGGAATTTTCCAATCGCTATGATTACACGAAAAATAGCTCCGGCAATGGCAGCAGGGTGCACAGTGGTTTTAAAACCAGCTTCTTCTACTCCTCTTACAGCTGTTGAAGTTATAAAAGCATGCCATGACGCAGGAGTTCCAGAAGGTGTAGTAAACTTACTGCATGGGTCAGCAAGTAATATTACAAAAGCTTTAATGGATTCTCCTGTTGTTCGTAAAATTACATTTACTGGTTCAACGGAAGTAGGAAAACAATTAGTAAGACAATCTGCAGACACAATGAAAAAGTTGTCGCTAGAACTGGGAGGACATGCACCGTTTATTGTGTTTGAAGACGCTGATTTAGAGCAAGCTGCAGAAGATTTGATTGCTAGTAAATTTAGAAATGCTGGTCAAACTTGCGTATGTACAAATCGTGTTTATGTACATGAAAGTATTGTCAAACCGTTCTCCGAATTGTTCGCAGAAAAAATAAGAAAATTAGTTGTTGGTGATGGGCTTGAATCAGGAGTAACAATTGGGCCATTAATTGACAGTAATGCAGTTGATAAAGTAGAAGATCAAGTACAAGATGCGAGAGAAAAAGGCGCGGAAGTTTTAGTCGGTGGAAAAAAAATTGTCGAGGGGGAATATGCAAAAGGGAACTTTTTTGAACCGACACTTTTAGTGAACGCAACACATGATATGAAGATATCCTATGAAGAAACATTTGGTCCTATTGCTCCTATTTTTTCCTTTACCACAGAAGAAGAAGCAATAGACCGGGCAAATAACGGAGAGTATGGGCTTGCTTCTTATATATTTACGAAGGACGCTTCTAGAATTGTAAGAGTTAGTGAAGCATTAGAATATGGAATTGTAGGTATAAATGACCCAATGCCAACCGTAGCTCAAGCTCCATTCGGCGGTGTAAAGGAATCAGGTATTGGACGAGAAGGTGGCAGACAGGGAATTGAAGATTATTTAGAGTATAAATATCTTTCTTTCCAATTAGATGTGTAATAACCCTACTGGTGTAAGGTACTTTGAATTCGGGAGTCAAGTTGATAAGGAACGAAAGTACTTGACCCCCGGGATATTGAATATTTGGAAGGGGAGATAACGTTGAAAAAATCAAATGCATCTTATGGTGACGAAGGATTTAGCGAATTTTTAAAAATGGCTTTTAGAAGACATTTGGGGCATGATGAAGAAGATTATGCTAAGCCAGTTGTCGGTATTAGTAATACATTTAGCGAAGTAAATCGGTGTCACTCTCATATACAACCAATGGTAGAAGCTATTAAACAAGGAATTATTATGGAAGGCGGTACTCCTCTGGAATTTCCTATTATGTCTGTCGGTGAAATGTTTACAAGTCCAACGACGATGTTGTATCGAAATTTAGTGGCAATGGATACAGAAGAGATGATTACTGCCCAACCAATTGATGGAACGGTATTAATTGGCGGCTGTGACAAAATGGCGCCAGCACAATTGATGGGTGCTGCAAGCGCTGATAAGCCAGCCATTTTATTTACAGGCGGGCCAATGAATAATGGGAAATATAAAGGAAAAACATTAGGAGCATGTTCTGACTGTCGCTTTTACTGGCAGGAATATAAAGCAGGTACGGTAGATGAAAAAGAAATTAATGAAATTAATAAACAACTTGCGCCGACTGCCGGACATTGTATGGTAATGGGATCAGCAAGTACAATTGCCGCTTGTTCAGAAGCTTTAGGTATGATGCTGCCGGGAGGAGCAGCTGCGCCCGCAACATATAATGAGAGAATGCATATGGCAAGAGAAACTGGCCGAGAGATTGTTAGATTGGTGAAAAAAGATATTAAGCCATCAGACATTATGACAACGAAAGCATTTGAGAATGCGATTAAAGTATTGATGGCTATTGGAGGTTCCACAAATACTGTTATTCATTTGACTGCAATGGCTAAAAGGCTTGGTATTACATTGAACTTAGACCAATTTGAAAGAATTAGTAAAGAAACACCTTTCATTGCTAATATGAGGCCAGCAGGTAAGTACCAAATGGAAGATTTGTACCATGCTGGGGGTATTCCTGCAGTATTAAAAGAATTAGAGCCTCTTTTAAATGAAAATGAAATTACGGTTACTGGAAAAACAGTGAAAGAGAATCTATCTTCAGTAACTATTGAAGAGGTATATCGAGATATTGTTAAACCATTAGATGACCCTCTACATGCAGATGGAGGCATTGCAGTATTAAAAGGTAATTTATCTCCAAATGGATCGATTATTAAACCAAAAGCTGTGATTGATAAAACATTGGTAAAGCATAAAGGGAAAGCTGTTGTATTTAATTCTTTAGAAGATATGGAAGCAAGAGTTAATGATCCAGATTTAGAGGTTACAAAAGATAGTGTACTCGTTCTTCAAAATGCTGGTCCTGTTGGAGCACCGGGAATGCCTGAAGCTGGAATGATTCCCATTCCTGGGAAACTATTGAAGCAGGGAGTCCGTGATATGGTACGTTTATCTGATTGTCGAATGAGTGGAACAGCCTTTGGCACAGTTATTTTACATGTAGCACCTGAAGCGGCTATAGGCGGACCAATTGGCTTAATAAAAGATGGCGATGAAATAGAACTGGATATAGAAAATCGCATCTTAAATCTGGATGTATCAGATGCAGAACTTGAAAAACGTAAACAAAATTGGAATAAGCCTACTTTTGATGAAGACAGAGGTTATAAATGGCTCTATCGAAAACATGTGTTACAAGCAGATGAGGGTTGTGATTTTGATTTTATGTGATTAAAAAAATCGTGAGAAAATGTTCTTTATACCTTGTTGGAAAGTGAAATATAGCTGTCAACCGAGGATAAGGAGAACGATGTTAGAGTAGTATACTGAAAATTTAAGTTCCTATACATGGTTTTTAGTTTTATGATTTGAGACTGGGACAAAAGGAAGTATTTAATCCCAAAATGATAATTAGCAAATATAACGAAGGATATTTATAAAGTGAATACCTGTATAATATATATTCGAATTTTGTCAGATGAAACATACTTTTGTCCCAATCTCATTAACTAAAAATAAATTCTTCCAATTCAAAAGAATGATATACGTAAATGGATTTATACATTTTCATATCTCTTTTGTGTATGCGATTTCAATTATTTTTAGAATTATATTTCTTTTTAAACATTGAAGAAAATTTGATTTTCTATGGCGACGATAATGAAATATTTTTCTTACGTAGTTGGAAGAACTATATATAACTAAGAATTATTACATATTTTGTTGGAGTATAATGTTTGTTTTAAGTAGTAATATGACAATCTACTGATTCGTCAACATACTAGGTGTTCAATTAACAGAATGATAACTATCGTTTTAAAAACAACCAATAACATAGGCGATTCGTTTGAGCATCATGAGAATAATAATTAACAAATGAATGTACTGCAACATGATATAGAATCAATTTATTTTGTTAGGAGTGTCAAAATTGCCTTTGTTGATTGTTGCATTAGGCGTTGTATTTCTTTTGATTTTAATGATTCCATTAAAATTTAATGGATTTGTAGCATTAATTCTAGTGGCTATACTAGTTGGGTTATTAGAAGGAATGCCATTAAACACTATTATGGATTCTATTTCAGAAGGAATTGGAGGACAGTTGAATGACCTTGTTCTGATACTTGGATTTGGGGCAATGCTGGGTAAAGTAATGGCAGATAGCGGTGCTGCTCAGCGAATATCCAATACTCTAATTGGTAAGTTAGGAATCAAACGTGTGCAGGCAGCGATGCTTATTGTATCGTTTATACTTGGTGTTACTATGTTTTACGAAGTAGCTTTTGTCTTATTGATTCCTTTAGTTTTTACCATTGTTCGTCAAACAAATTTGAACTTACTGTATGTCGGATTAACGATGTCAATTGGTTTATCAACAACACATAGTTTTTTACCGCCACATCCTGGTCCAGCAGCAGTAGTTGGAGTATTTGATGCAAGTATGGGATTAACTCTTCTATATGGTCTAATTATAGCAATTCCGGTAGGAGCATTTATTGCTTTATTATGGCCGAGATTAAGTATTGTAAAAAAGATGAATCCATCAATTCCTGAAGGGTTAATCAGTACAAAGGAATTCAAGGAAGAAGAAATGCCAAGCTTTAGTGCAAGTGTTATATCAGCACTTATTCCTGTTTTTCTAATGGCAGTCTTAGGTGCCGCTGAAATTGGATTACCAGAAGATCATGGCTTTTTGCAAGTTATGGAGTTTTTTGGATCTGCACCAATTGCATTATTAATTGCATTATTGCTTTCCTTTTATATCCTTGGAGTGAGAATTGGACGTTCATTAGAAGATGTTATGAAGTCTTGTGTGGATAGTGTTAAACCGATGGCGATCATTATATTAGTCATTGGGGCAGGAGGAGCTTTTAAGCAGATACTGGTAGATAGCGGTGTTGCCGATTATATTCAAGCATTAACAGAAGGTTGGGCAATATCACCTATATTACTTGCATGGTTGATTGCTCTTATTATGCGTGCTGCTTTAGGATCAGCTACTGTAGCTGTAATGACGGCTGCTGGTATCGTCCTTCCACTTGTTGAATCTTCTGGAGCAAGCTTTGAAATGATGGTTCTTGCTGTTACCACTGGTAGTATCGCATTTTCACATGTAAATGATCCAGGTTTTTGGTTATTTAAAGAGTATTTTAATTTAACTGTAGCTCAAGCAATTAAGGTTAGGACAACTTATACAACTGCATTATCCATATTAGGTTTGATTGGAGTGTATATTCTGAATAATATTATTGGTTAGATTTTATTGAAAATAAGATTCACAAACTTCTAATATATGAACGACGCTTGAATATTGGTAGTACAATAATTTATAAAAGTAAAAAATAAGGGAGATGGATTATCATGAATACACCAACTGTTATACAAATGGAAGTTTACCCGGTAGCTGGTAAAGATAGTATGCTATTGAATTTAAGTGGGGCTCATGCTCCCTATTTCACTAGGAACATTATCATTCTTGAAGATTCAAGTGGTCAAAAAGGGATTGGAGAAGTGCCCGGTGGCGAAAAAATACGTAAAACACTGGAAGATTCAAAACACTTAATTATTGGAGAACCTATTGGTAATTATAAAGCTGTGCTGAATAAAATTCGAAACGCCTATGCCGATCGAGATGAAAGTGGTAGAGGTGCACAAACATTTGATTTAAGAACGACAATCCATGCAGTAACAGCTGTAGAAGCGGGGTTCTTAGATTTATTAGGCAAACATTTGAATGTCCCCGTTGCAGCTCTTCTTGGTGATGGTCAACAACGTGATGAAGTTGAAACGCTCGGTTATTTATTTTATATTGGTGATCGAAATAAAACAGATTTGCCTTACGAATCTGGAGGAAATGCACAGAATGATTGGTACCGGTTACGTCATGAAGAAGCATTAACGCCTGAGGCAGTAGTGCGATTAGCCGAAGCATCATATGAAATGTATGGGTTTAAGGACTTTAAATTGAAAGGTGGAGTGTTATCGGGAAGTGAGGAAATAAAAGCTATCAAAGCTTTAAAAAATCGTTTCCCTGATGCTCGTATTACATTGGATCCAAATGGAGCATGGTCTCTAGAAGAAGCCATTTCCTTATGTCAAGATATGCATGGAATTTTAGCATATGCAGAAGACCCATGTGGCGCTGAAAATGGATATTCAGGAAGAGAAGTGATGGCAGAATTCCGAAAAGCAACAGAGCTTCCAACTGCAACAAATATGATTGCAACAGATTGGAGGCAATTAGGACACGCACTGAAGTTAGACAGTGTTTCCATTCCGTTAGCCGATCCCCACTTTTGGACAATGGAAGGATCTGTACGAGTTGCACAATTATGCAATGAATTCGGTTTAACCTGGGGATCTCATTCAAATAACCATTTAGATATTTCTCTTGCGATGTTTACTCATGTAGCAGCTGCTGCTCCGGGAGATATCACAGCAATTGATACACATTGGATCTGGCAAGAAGGGATTGAACGTATAACGAAGAATCCTTTCAAAATTGAAGGAGGAAAAATCACGGTTCCGAATAAACCTGGTCTTGGAATAGAGATTGATATGAATCAAGTACTTAAAGCTAATGAGATTTATCATAAAGAAGCATTAGGTGCAAGAGACGACGCAAAAGCCATGAAATATCTAATTTCTGAATGGGAATTTAATAACAAGCGCCCAGCTCTTGTACGTTAAGTATAGTTGGTAATTATTTAGAACAAAACATTAAAAAATATTGATGAATGTGTTTCAATCGAAATAAAATGAAAAGGGTAACAAAATATTGAATTGATTAAATACCAAAATCAGTTATGGAATATTGCTGATTTTGGTATTTTTGTATGTTCAAAAATGTTTGAACTGTAGTCGGTAGATAACTTATTTCATTATAGTGTATAATGGCAACCAATAGTTCTATTAGAAAGTTATACTTTTATGATCGTCATATTTAAAGCAGAATAGGATTATTCTTGAGATAAGTATTCTATTTTATTTGTGAAATCAATTGGAAATTTACAAAAGAATATAATGATTAAGACTGATACGATATTTATAAGAAGAAAGGAAGATTGACTTGGTTGAATTTAATAAAAATCCGATTCAAAGAAATACATTATCAAAACAAGTATTAGAACATATTATTTCAATGCTTATGGATGGTCAACTTCATCCTGGAGATAAACTTCCATCTGAATTAACATTAATGAATGATTTGGATGTTAGCAGACCAGTATTAAGAGAAGCATTCAGTTCTTTGGAAACATTAGAAATTGTAAAGCGCCGACCACGAGGGGGAACCTACATAAATGAAAAGGTGGGAAGTAGCCCGTTCAAAGCAATGTTAGCATTGTCAATTAATAATATACCGGCTGTTATCGAAGCAAGAATCACACTAGAATTAGGACTTGTGACCATTGCAGCAGAGAAGATTACAGATGAACAACTAGATGAATTGAAGGAAACGATTAATAGCATTGAAGCGAATGTAGATAGTAATTATGGTAAATATGATAAAAAATTTCATAGTATTATTGCTCAAAGTGCAAACAATCCTGTAGTTGAGGGAATGATTGATTCTTTGTTGATGGCTCATGAAAAAACAGACAGTCTTATACCGTTTCGTGAACCTGAAAAAACAATTGAATATCATACAGCTATTTATGAAGCTTTAAAGAATAGAGATCCAATTCAATCATTTCAAGAAATGTATAAACATCTTTGTTTTGTTCGGGAAAAAATATTGTCCAGAAATGATAGGTGAATTTGCTTTTTTAAAGAAGGGGAAATGATATTTATAATGAATATACTGTAAAGAATATTCATTTGGGGACATTTTTAGGAAATAATAAAAGTTTTAAGCAGATTGACAAAATATCATAATTGGTATTCAAAGAGGTGTCAGATGGGGAGAAAACAGCAGGGTCTTCTATCCAGTTTCCCCCATATTGACATTCTCTTAAATATGCTCAACTATTTAATTTTTCCCTCAACAGAAACAAATAATCAAACTCCACCAACCTTTAAATCCAGGTAGTACATACTACAAATTTCTAATATACAATACTTGACATCTATTTTAAAACGCTTTAGTATATTATGTAACGGGTTACACAATGAAATATGACTTACTTCTTGCTTATCTGGTTTTATTTTTATCCACTTTATGTAACCGGTTACATAAAGCGGGTTTATAAATCTATCAATTAATGGAAGTGATTTTAAAATGCCTGAAATGGAAGATGTTGCAAAGGTTGCGGAAGATTCGTCGGAAATGGTTTCTCGTCTTATCAACAGTAAGGCTTATGTTAACGCGGATACAAAAGCGAAAGTGCATAAAGCAATGGAGCAACTCAATGATCATCCGAATGGTATGGAGCAGGGTCTGTTTAATGGACGTTCTAAAATGATTGCATTATTTGTCCCAGATATTATAAATCCTTTTTTTCCGGAGCTTGCTCGAGGAGTGGAAGATTTCACAAACCAGCAAGGTTATACTTTTTTGCTTTGTAATACGGATAACAATCCTGCGAAAGAAGAGGCGTATATGCATGCGCTGAAACAGAAATCAGTGGACGGTATGATTGTTGTTTCCAGTACGATTTCTGAAGAGCATGTAAAAGAAAGCAATATACCGATTATTGCTCTGGATCGCATTTTAAATGCCAATTTGTCTTCAATTACGGTGAAGAATCGAAAAGGAGCGCGGACGGCGGTTCAGCATTTAAAATCTTTAGGTTGTCATCGGATAGCGCATATATGCGGTCCGGAAAATGCAAGTAATACCCTTGACCGCCTGGGAGGCTTTCTTGATGAAGTGAAAGAGGAGCCCTGGTTTTTATCAAGTTACGTTCAAGCTGGCGGGTATAATTATAGTATGGCGGTTCAAGTAACAAAGGAACTGCTTGTGAATCATCCTGAGATAGACGGTATATTCGCAGCGAATGATTTAATGGGTGCTGGCGTATTACGTGCTGCGCAGGAGTTAGGCTTCCATGTTCCAGAGGATTTGGCTGTTGTTGCCTTTGATGGAATACGGTTGAGTGAGACAACTTCACCAACTTTAACGACAATGGTGCAGCCGATATACGAGATTGGGAGGCGGGCAGCAGAAATTTTGATTCATCACATAAATAATCCACATGATGCGATACAAGCCGAGGAATTCAAAGTGGAATTAGTCCAACGGGAATCAACCCAGGTAAAAAGATAAGTTATTGCGCTGGTTAAGGTAAGATGAAGGAATACCTAAAACTTCATAAGACGAAAGGCAATTTGAAATGAGAAAGGAATGTTTCGAAGTGAAAAAGACAGGAATTTTAAATCGAGAAATCGCATCCGTCCTTGCAAGGCTTGGACATACAGATACGGTAATTATTGCCGATTGTGGGCTGCCAATACCGGAAGAGACACCATGTATTGACCTGTCTATTACGCTTGGAACTCCTGGCTTTGTAACGGTATTAAAGGAAATAGCAGCTGATATGGCCATCGAAGAAATAACTTTTGCAAAGGAAATAAAAACAGTTAACAGTACATTGCATGTTCATTTAACGAAGGACTATTCGGAAATTCCTATTAATTACTTGTCGCATGAGGAGTTAAAAGGGAAGGTAAAGGATGCCAAGGCAGTAATTCGAACGGGAGAAGCTACACCATATGCAAACGCTATTCTGCAGGCAGGTGTGATTTTTTAGAGATAAAGGAGGTGCGTGACGTTGGCTGAAACACCTTTTATAGAAATGAAAGCGATTGATAAATCTTTTGCCGGAAACCAAGTATTAAAAAATGTGCATTTTGATGTGAGATATGGAGAAGTGCATGCGCTTATGGGAGAGAATGGCGCTGGCAAATCAACATTAGTAAAAGTATTAACAGGCATCCATCCCCGCGATAATGGTGTTATCAAAGTAAAAGGTGAGGAAGTCGCCTTTAAACATCCTAAAGATGCGGAAGAAAAAGGAATAGCTGTTATTCACCAAGAGTTGAATATTATTCCGCATTTGACAGTCACACAAAATATGTTTCTTGGAAAGGAATTAACATTCGGCAAGACAGGTATTTTGAATACAAAAGAAATGAAAAAACAAACAAAAAAGCGATTACACGATTTAGGTGTAACGAATATCCATCCTGATGAAACAGCAGGAGATTTATCTGTCGGGAAACAGCAAATGGTGGAAATTGCACGTGCTTTGGCTACCAAAGCAGAATTGATCATCATGGATGAACCTACTGCCGCATTAACTGAAAGAGAAATTGAGAGCCTTTTCAAAGTAGTTCGTTCTTTAAGGGAACAAGGAGTAAGCATCATTTACATCTCGCACAGAATGGAGGAAATATTCGAGATTTGTGATCGGATTACGGTTCTCCGTGACGGGGAGTATGTTGGAACGAAAAACGTCAGAGAAACGTCATTTGAAAGCATTGTTAAAATGATGGTCGGACGAGAACTTGGAGAGCGTTTTCCAACCAGGAACAGTGTAATAGGGGATGTCATTTTTGAAGTGGAGAACCTGGAACTGGAAGGATTTTTTAAAGGTATTCACTTTAATGTGAGAAAAGGGGAAATCCTGGGCGTTGCCGGATTAATGGGTGCAGGGAGATCAGAAGTGATGGAAGCCATATTCGGATTTCGTAAAAAGGATAACGGGCTGGTTAAAATGCACGGTAATCAATTGCACATCAAGCATCCGCGTGATTCAGTGAAAGCAGGAATTGGTTTTATCACGGAAGATCGGAAGTCCAAAGGGTTGGTTATCAACGCATCTATTCGTGAAAATGTTGCGTTACCGAATTTAAATACGATTTCTACAAATGGAATCATGTCTTTTAAGCGAGAGAGGTCACTGGTTGAAAATTTGATTCAGCAGCTTCAAGTTCGAACTACTGGGAAAGAACAGGAAGTTAAATCCTTGAGTGGCGGCAATCAGCAAAAAATTGTTATTGCGAAATGGCTGGGGATTCAACCAAAAGTGCTTATCTTAGATGAACCTACAAGAGGAGTAGATGTAGGCGCAAAAAAAGAGATTTATACCATTATGAATGAATTAACGCAAAATGGAGTTGCCATTATTATGATTTCTTCTGAGCTGCCTGAAGTTCTTGGGGTGAGCGATCGAATCTTGGTTTTACATGAAGGAAAAGTGACAGGTTTATTAGAACAGGACGAAGCTGATCAGGAAAAAATAATGATGGCTGCGACGGGAGGAGAGAACAATGAAACGAATAGCGATAAATAATATAGCAAAATTAGGTCCTCTCATCGGTTTAGTAATCATTGTGCTGATCCTGGGATTGTTAAATGATAATTTCTTTACAATGAACAATATATTAAACCTGTTGAGACAAGTTTCCATAAATGCACTTATCGCATTCGGGATGACATTTGTCATTTTGACAGCCGGTATCGATTTATCGGTCGGTTCGATGTTGGCCTTGGGAAGTGCACTTACAGCAGGATTGCTTACTAGTGGAATGGATCCGATGCTGGCAGTCTTTATTGGTTTATTAATTGGTCTGGCTTTAGGTGCTATGAATGGGCTTATTATTACAAAAGGAAAAGTAGCTCCATTTATTGCAACACTTGCAACGATGACCATATTTCGTGGAGCAACTTTAGTATATACAGATGGCAGACCTATTACTGGTTTATCAGATAGTTTTACATTTGAAATGATAGGAAGAGGGTATGTATTTGGAGTTCCTTTTCCGGCGTTATTGATGCTCATCATTTTTATTATCTTATTCTTCGTACTGCGGAGCACGGTATTTGGCCGGCAAGTATATGCAGTTGGAGGTAACGAAGAAGCTTCTATCCTTTCCGGAATTAAGGCAGATCGCGTAAAAATATGGGTGTACTCTCTTACAGGAATGTTGTCTGTGCTGGCAGGTATCATTCTCACCAGCCGTTTGAATTCAGCGCAGCCAACAGCTGGCAGCATGTATGAATTAGATGCGATTGCAGCAGTTGTTATAGGCGGGACAAGTCTGGCTGGTGGACGTGGAAGAATTGTCGGTACATTGATTGGTGCTTTAATTATTGGAGTTATTGATAATGGATTGAACTTGTTAAATGTGTCCTCATTTTACCAGCAAATTGTGAAAGGTGGTGTCATTTTACTAGCTGTCTTGATGGATCGTCGTTCGAAATAGGGTAGACAACATTTTTCATTGATTGAAATATCACAAAAAAATTAAAATTTTGTAAGGAGGAATAAGAATGGGTACATGGTTAAAGAATTTTGGATTTATTGCAGTTTTTATTGTTTTGTTGGCAGCGTGTTCTACAGATTCTCCAGGATCATCGGATGAAGCAGAAGGGGAAGACGCAGGGGATGAAAACGTGAAAATCGGCCTTTCTATCTCTACATTAAATAACCCATTTTTTGTAACTGTACGTGATGGCGCTCAAGCTGCTGCAGAGGAAGCGGGTTATGAAGTGGTTACTGCAGATGCACAAGATGATCCTTCCACCCAGCTAAGTGATATTGAAGATTTAATACAGCAGGATATTGATATTCTTTTAGTCAACCCAGTTGATTCTGATGCTATTGTATCTGCGATTGAATCAGCGAATAGCAGTGACATCCCTGTGATAACTGTTGATAGAAGTGCAGAGGACGGAGAAGTTGTGACACACATTGCTTCAGATAACGTAGCAGGTGGAGAAATGGCTGGTGAATTCATCGCAGAACAATTAAGTGAAGAAGGCAATGTTGTTGAATTAGAAGGTATATCTGGAGCTTCTGCAACACGTGAACGCGGGGAAGGGTTCCATAACGTTGTAGACGAGATGGATGGTATAGAGGTAGTAGCAAATCAATCTGCTAATTTTGATCGGACAGAAGGTTTATCTGTCATGGAAAATATTATTCAAGGTACGGAAGATATTGATGCTGTCTTTTCCCATAACGATGAAATGGCACTTGGAGCGATTGAAGCTCTTCAGGCACAAAATATGTTGGAAGATGTTACGGTTGTAGGTTTTGACGCGACAGATGATGCCGTAGCTTCTGTAGAAGAAGGCGTCATGGATGCTACCATTGCGCAGCAGCCGGATTTAATTGGTGAAAGAGCTATAGAAGCAGCGGGACAAGTAATGAATGGAGAAACAGTAGAAGAATTCGTTCCTGTTGAACTAGAGCTTATAAGTGAATAAATCTGATTAGAGGAAGATCATCCGTTAGGGTGGTCTTTTTTTAATAGGTTAATTTATTGCAGTGTAACTGTTACCCTATCGAAAGGCTTTTATAAGACTCTCACTTTAATTCAAGAAAGGAAGTTTCACTTTATAAGCAACCACTTCGATGAAATCATTAGAAGTAGTTGCTTATTTTAAGAAATTTACGTTTTTAAAAATACATCCTTCTAATCAGTTGTTCCATCAATTACAAAAGGGATTTCCAGCGCCTCTGACAATTGCAATAATGTATCTGCTTTTGGAATTATGGTACCGGCTTCAATACGTCCAATTGTTGATTTAGGTACCCCTGCTAAATCAGCAAGCTGCTGCTGGGACATTTTTTGCTGCTGGCGGAGGTGCTTTATTTGTGCTGCGATTTTTCCTTCATATTGTAGGTTTTGTACATGTTGTTCGCCACGCATTTTAGCATAACGTTCAAAAAAATCATTCATAGCTGCCAGTCCTCCTTGGATAAAGATGAATAAAGATTGGAAACCATTTCGCAAAAATGTGCATTGTTTTTTCAGCAAAGAGCATGTCTTCTCAACTAATTAGCCTATTATGTTTGTTGAAATAATGAAACAAAACAACTTTATAGTAATGTAAACGGCTTTGGTAATACGATGATTTGATTTCTTTTATATAATAATTTTAATGTTGATTGTTGATTCGAGTTTACAAGAATCTTTTTATATTATTATATAATAGGCATAGTATTGTTGCTATCAAATACCAAATTTTAATTCATGTGCCATAGTTAATCTAGAAATATACTTTCTTTTATTTTCAAAGATAAGATGGAGCAATGCTTTGTTTATCTAACCACTCATGATAATATAAATAAAACTCACAAAAAAGAGGAGGACAACTCACATGATATCTCACGTCATATGGGATTTAGGAGAAACACTAACCACACCGCCAAATGGAAAGATAGATAAAAAGCCGCTAACAGCTTATCCGGAAATTCAATTAAGAGCACACGTACCAGAAGTATTGGAAACCATCCGACAGATGGGGATAAAGCAATCCATTCTAAGCAATACAGCAACAAGTGACAGTGCCATTGTCAGGGAGCTGCTAAACAGGTTACATATATTAGATAAGTTTGAATATGTTTATGCTACCCAATCTGAGCTAGAGCCAGATATTCCTGAAAAACCAGACCGTATTGTTTATGATCATGTGCTGGAGAAATTGGCTATTGAAGCGGACGAGGCGGTAATGATAGGGAATACTTGGGATACGGATATTGTTGGAGCGAATAGAATTGGCATGCATGCGATTTGGCTTCAAAATCCGGCAGTCTCTGTAAGAAAAGATTTTGATGAAAAAGTGTCTATGCCGCCTTGGATATTGCCAGTATGGGATATGGAGTCTGTGCCCAAAGCTGTGGAATTAATGATGGAATGCAGTCAAAGTGGTGACCGGGAATAATAGGAATGTACCCGTGCTGCGAATAACGATAAACAAGCTCTCTTTTCAGGTCTCATTTAAAACCTGAAAAGAGAGCTTGTGTTTCATTTTATATAGATATTAATCTTCTTCATCCTTCTTAATCTCAACTTCTTCCGTCCCAAGAATATAATAGTTCAATTCTTTTTCCGGAATTTGCTTCAGATCTTTTCGTTTGATGATATAGAAGATAATTCCCAGGACAACCCAGGCAATCAGAGCAATTCTGGATTCTATTCCTAAAAATGCCGGTGAGCCCGGGATAAGCAGCAGTCCTAAGAAGATAATGCTGGCAATCATCCCGAGGATAGCAATAATCTTTTTCTTTGGTGCTTCGATATGTTTTTTCTCATTAAAGGTGTGATCCTTTTTCATTTTAAATAATGAAAAGGCCGCATAACAGGTGTAAAAGTAGGCGATGGTTACACCGATGGAGGACATATCGACAACCCACATCAGAGCCTCTCTTCCAAACCACGGAGCCAGTATCGCGATCACTACTGCAAATATAATTCCCCAGTAAGGTGTATTATATTTTGGATGCAGCTTGGAGAAGCTTTTAGGGATAATTTTAGCTCGGGACATGGCAAATAACAGTCTGCTGGAAGAGATAATAAATCCGTTCAGACCGGTGAAAATTCCCATTGTCAATGCGACAGCAAGAATAGCCAGTCCAATAGGTCCGAGCAGGTTTTCAATAATGTAACCTGTTCCCCATACATGATTTTCTTCTACAACACCTTCCCACGGTTGGACCATGGAAGTTGTAATAATCATTAAACTGTATAATGTTGCTGCTGCTAAAATGGCAAAGACGATTAATTTAAATGCTTTGCTGGATGGAAAGTCGAATTCTTCTGCAGCTTGCGGCACATTATCAAAGCCGACATAGGCCCACGGTGCAATGGCAACGATAGAAATAATCGCGGCAATGGCTGTTGTTTCTTGCGGGAACATCGGTGTGATATTGGAAAATCCTGCGTCGGGCTGTATACCGACGAAAAGTAAAAGGATAAATATGGCTCCAATCATAATCATACAAAAAACAAATTGCATTCTGCCGGATAACGTTGTGCCACGGATATTAAAAAAGCCAAATACAATCAGAACGATGGCCGCTACTAAAATCTCAGTCAGGTAGACGTCCCATCCTGCGATTTGATATAGCGGGATATTTTCAATGACTCTCGGGAAGATAAATTTAATCATTAAAGCAAATGCGGAGGCATTTAATGCCACAATACAGATATATCCTAAAGTTAAAAACCATCCGGAGATAAAAGCGTGCGTCCTGCCTAAACTGATATAGGCATATGCAAACTCTCCGCCGGAAACAGGGAAACTTTTAATTAAGGAGCCGTAACTGACAGCAATTAAAATCATTAGCAAGGCGCCGATAAAGAACCCAAGAATAACCCCGAGCGGTCCGGCAGTAGCCATCCAGGTGGTTGGCTGGACAAAAGCTCCCCAGCCAATCGCCGAACCTAAAGCAATCGCCCAGATCCAATGGGGTTTCAGTGTTTTCGCGAGTGTTTCTCTCTTTTTCATTCGTTAGACTCCTTTAGTTGCGGAATGGTGGTCTTTTAAATTATATATGGTTTTTCCTTCTTTTACCGTTTCTAAAACCTGGATATTTTTAATCGCTGTTTTGTCTGTTTTTAATGGATTTTCATCTAATATGACAAGGTCTGCTATTTTTCCTTCTTCCAGACTTCCTTTGGTATCTTCTTCAAAGTATTGGTACGCTGCATTGATGGTTACAGCTTTTAAAGCTTCATAGACACTGACACATTCCTCAGGCCCGATATGGACGCCATTTCGCGTTTGTCTATTGACGGCACACCAGATGGTATGTAGCATATCCGGTTTGACGATGGGAGCGTCTTGATGGAAATTAACACATAATCCGCGGTCATAAGCTGATCTTGCTGGACTGATGCGGCGGCCGCGTTCCTCGCCAAGATTTTTTAAATGGACATCTCCCCAGTAATAGGTGTGCGCTACGAAAATGGAAGGAATCATGGATAATGCTGCCATCTTGTCCAATTGATCATAACGAGCGGTCTGACAGTGAATCATCACAGGCCTTAATTGGTCTTTATCTGGACGATCTGATTCTTCTAATGAAGCCTGATAATTGCGCAGTAACTGGTCAGAAGCGGCGTCTCCGTTACAATGTGTTAATAATTGTACACCGTCACGGATGGCTGCATCTGTATATTGTTTTACTTGCTCGTCCTGATGCCACGGATACCCTCTATAGCTTTCCTCTCCTTCATAAGGTTCGGTTAACCAAGCGGTTTTTCCTTGAGGGGAACCGTCTAAAAACATCTTGTAACCGCCAATTTTAAAGCGGTCGTTATATTTTTTAGCGTATTCCTGATTTTCATCCATTTGTTTTTTCGGTTCTGCATCAAAGACCGGATAAGCGACGACGTCTATTTTTAGCTTTTGCTGTTTTGCCAATCCTTTAAATAGATCAATGATTTCTTTGGATGATGCGCCATCTTGCACAGTTGTCATTCCATTTTTGATATAAACATCTTGAGCCAGCTCGATAAGCTGTGTATAATCTTTTTCCTGGCCCTGTAACAGGGTTCTTTGCAGACCCATCATAGCGTTTTCTTCTAAATAACCGTCAGGCTCTGTACTGCCTTCCACACGTCCGATGGTTCCACCTTCAGGATCTTCTGTCTCTGCATCAATTCCTGCTGCTTGTAAGGCGGCATCATTTGCACAGCCTAAGTGACCGGAAGCATGTAAAATAAAAATAGGGTGTTCTGTCGATACTTGATTTAAAACTTCCTTGTTTGGATGCTTGTTTTCAGCCAGGAAATTATGGTCATAACCGCAGCCAACTACGACATCTCCTTCACGTAATTGCTTCTTCTGCATATATTCTGTTAACGTTTGAATAATATCTTCAAAATGGTCACATTCACTTAAATCAGCCATCAATGAAAATTGTCCTACCATTGAAATATGTCCATGCGGATCAATAAAGGCAGGCATCAGCGTACGTCCTTGTAAATCAATATTTTCTGCATCATGGCTGGCATCCTGTTTCACTTCAGCTAAACGGCCTTGTTTCTTAATAAGTCCGTCTTCCACTAAAATGGCTTCTGCAACATCATTTTCGCCCGTCATGGTAATGATATCGCCGCCATAGTATAATTTCTGTGTCATTCTATCCCGCTCCTTATTTTGAAATGTTGATTAAGCATACGATTTTTCGCTGCTTTCAACGGTTTCAGTATTTTCTTTAAAATCATACGTTTTTACACCCCATACTTTAAATACTTTTAACAGAATTAAGTAAATAGGGATAGGTACTAACAACCATAAAATCCCAGCTGTTAAAGAGAGTGTTCCTGCCATTATCATCATAATCGTTGCGACCGTGACATAGGAGACAATCATAGGTATATTCATCATCCCTAGTTCAATGGCTGTTGTAGAACGCAGGGAAGGATCAATAATTCGGACGAGGGCAAGGCCGCTCGGTACCGTTCCCAGGGCAGCACCCAGCAAACCCAGTGTACGTGAAAAGTCATTTTCGCCGCCTATACGTTTTCCGAAATATAAAACAACAGCGATGGTCAGAAGCGTAATGACAACCGCCTCGATAAGAATAGGAACAATCCATTGACCGATGATACTGAATTGCACTGCCATAAATGAACAAACGACTAGATAATCGGTAGACCAGCCGGTAATCTTTGTTTGAAAAGTGTTATCCAGCAAATGAGCAAGCTTGAGTCTGTTCAAGATCATTTTGACAAAATAACCGGCTATCATTCCATGAATAAAAAGCATTCCGCTGAGACTTTCACCGATTCCGGGAATATAGGAGACAACGTGCGCCATTCCAAGCGCCAGTACATAACAAATACCAACCATTGTAAAGTGGAAAGTCATCGTATCCATATTTCCGCTGAAGACGGTTTCGTGACCGATGGCATCTCTTTTTTCGTCTTTCGTGTAATAGCCACGTTTTACATAATCTTTTATTTTGGATTCGCCAAATTGTTTGGATAATCCGCGTTTTAAACCATATTTCGCAATAGGTACACCAACTAAGAAGCATGCAATAAAACCTACAGCTGCGAAAGTAAGACCGACCATAGCTGCGTTTTCTATGCCATACTGCTGTTCAAAGATGGATCCGAATGTAGCAGCCTGTCCGGGACCTTGTGTAAAAGCAAACGGGATAAGTAAGCCGTATAAAGCATCCATCCCAAAAGAACTGCCGATGAGCAGTATCACGAGCACCCCGACAACGGGTGTCAGAGCATATAATAGATTCCAAAGCAGGCCAAGGCCTATGCTGCCTCTGACAACTTGCTTTCCTGCAGATGTTTCTTTACTACTGTTACTCGTTAAACCAATAGAAATGAAGGTAATGGTAAATAACTGTGTCACGATGATGGTGAACATTTCCGCGTCCGTTGCAGAAATGAGGTTTGTATTCATGAGAATCATTCCTAAAATACCTGCGATAACACTTGCAGGGACTAACATATTCTTTATAAAAGACACTTTTGACCGGATAATCATACCGGCACAAAGTAGAATACTAGCGATTCCAAAAGCAACCATGAAGCTCATATTTTCGACCTCCCATGAGAAAATTGTCTAAAGATGTCAATATTGATATAACCTTTATTGTATGTGATTCACAATACTGTTCTCAAGGAGGTCAGAATGTTCGTACCAGTTAAAAGCATCCTAAAATAATCTATCTATCTTTTTTTATCTGTTCACCTGCTATGCCTCGACAGGGTTATTTTAAAAGAATACATATCCGCTCGGTAATGCGCTCTCTCAAATTCGACAAATTCTCCGTTCATATCTGTAATAATTCTTTCTGCAATCATGATACTCGTACCTTCCGTGATATGCAGCAACTCGGCATCACGTCTTGTTGCGGTACCAGCTCTGATTTCTTGCTCTGCTTGGAAGGTCTTTACATTTAATTCACGCTCCAGCAATTCATAGAAAGCTTCTTGATCTAAATCAAAATGGGACAGTTTTCTGCCTAGTTCAACTGGATAGTAGTGTCTTTCTACACCCATGGGTATGTCATTGGCATATCGGATGCGTTTAAAGTGATGTGCTTTGTCTAAGCCAGTAATATCTTTTAATCTGCCAAACAGCTCCAACACCTCAGAGGTAATTAATTTGGCGCCTGGCGACATACCCATTTTCTCAATATTTTCTGATGTACTGTGCAGGCTGCCAAGCCAATCATTAATTGTTCTGATTGCGATAAAGGTTCCTTTTCCTGCTTTTCGTACTAAAATACCTTCACGGACAAGATATTCGATTGCTTGTCTTACAGTGCTTCTGCTGACATAATATTCGTCCATCAGTTCTCTTTCGCTGGGGATCTTATCGATATAATGCCCATCATATATTTTCTGTTCTATTTTTTGTTTTAACTGAACGTGAAGCGGGATGGAATTTGTATAGTCTAAGCTCATTGGTGCTTCCCCTCCGTCGAGTATTGGTTTTAAGTTTATTGATTATTTTAGCATGTTTTGGAAAGGAATGGGGGATAGGGAGCGATGGAAATTGGGAAGGTGGAGAAAAGTAGTGTATGAAAGGTCAGTTATCCTGTACCAGGGTGAAAAAGGACTGATTTTCATGAAATAACCATTTTGAAAAGGAAAAGGAAGCTTTTTTATATCGGTCCGGGTTTTTGTTTACCCAAAATAAGAATAGGGAATGGTAACGAAAAGAAGAAAGGAGGACAAGCTATGTTGTGGACTATTATTATAATTATTTTAGTATTATGGCTGCTGGGTTTCATAGGAGATATAGCAGGAAATCTTGTGCATATATTATTAGTAGTAGCTTTAATAATTCTGATTTATCGAATGATAACCGGCCGTAAACGATAGACAGGCTGGATAAAGTATAAAAATAAAGTAACAGGAGCGGTTTATGCAGTGCAAATATAAACCTGCTTCTGTTATATAAATAGGATGTTAAGGTATAATTATCGTTTTTATTAAAATTTTAAAAGATTTGCAGGGTCTTCCGGAATCTCATTTGGCAACCATTCTTTTGTAACAATTTCATGTAAAGATTGGATGGAAGTTTCATAATCAACATATTCTGATAAAAATTCGCTTGTATTTGTTTCATAATCTTCTTTATAAACAGCATCATTCATTATTTCTTGCAATACATCAAATAATTTAAATCCAGCTTTAGAAGAATATGTTTTTTTACCTGTTCTCCGTGTTTCTATCACCTGAGTCAAAAGAGGTAATAAATTTTCTGTATCTACTAAGTTACTTTTATAAATCATGTGAATATCATATATATGTCTGGAGTTTCTTGAATAATTTTTATCCAAATGATAATCGCAAATTGCTAATAACTTGTCCAAAAAAGTGCGATCTATGGATTGAATACGCATGGAAAAAGAATGCAAATAATAATCATCAATGAAATTTATTAAGTTTTCTCTTTCTAAAAATTTAGTTATGTAGTTACTGACGGGTTTAACTTCACAGGGAAATGGTTTATAAGCCAGCATTGTTTCAACAAGAATATGATCTAATATTTGCCAGTCATATTCATCAGTATAAACTGGATTATAACCTAACTTATATTTATTAAACAGCCGTCCAGTACGTATAGGCTCATCATTTAACAGGGTAAAACCTAATTTGTCTCCTGTTTCTTTAATTGATTTCTTTAAAGGCTCTTGCGTTCTTCTTAACGTTCCGCTGGTTAACTTATCTTGATTGAAGTCAATTGTTAAATCGATATCTTCAGAAAACCTGCGAATAACATCGTAACATTTAGAAAGAGAGGTTCCGCCTTTAAATACGATATTGGGCGCAACCTCTTGCAAATTTTTTAGAAATAATGAAACGAAATAGTCCTTTTCTACTTGAAATGGGAGTAAATTAAATTCATCAGACGCAGCTTCCGCTATCTCCTGAAATATCGATTTATGCTTGTGCAGGTTCATTGTAAAGCTCCATTTCTAATAAGTTTTCCAATGTTTTTCTTGGATAGAATTTTATATAAGGTTTTAAGTCATTTATAGTTATATTAGTATTTTTTAGATAGTTATTTATTAGACGAATAGAACTTTCTAATGATATTTCGCTTACTTGGTCAAGGCTATTTAGTAAGTCTAATATTTGAAGGATTTTATAATTTTGATTCGTAATTTTAACCTTCGATTTTTTCAACTTAACCTTTTTTTTATCAAACATGATCACATGTTCCGGTCTTCCTGTTTCGTTCGTAACAATGGTTGATACACTAGCTGTTTGCGATGTTAAGCCAAGCTGATTTGCAAAATTAATACCTGAAATATAACCAATTACGTTTTGATCTATTGTTTTAATATATTTTCTCCTGATTACTTTATCAATATTAACACGTGGCTTTTGCAAAATGCTGTCAGCTTTTTGCACATAATAAATTCCGTCTCGGACTTTAATTAAAGCCCCCTTATCAGATAACCTTTTTAAATTCTGACGTAAGGTCCCATCTGATATATTGATATTTTTTTTTAATTCTTTTGTGAAGACAGGTTCATCATATCCGTACTCTTCTAAAATGAATTTATATACGCTGTTCACCTTAAATCTCCTCCTAGTTAGTATATTTATTATATCATGTAAAAAACAATATGTAACTAAATCGTTTAAATTATTTTCCCTCGCGTTACATATGCATTATAAAATGTATACACATTCTAACCATTATTTACACAATTTATAGGTGTTTTAAAATGTTAAGAAAATAATTAAGGGTTAAACTATAAATTCTAATATGTTAATGGAATAAGTAATTGTAATACTTTTAAGCAAAAAGATGAGCCATTGTTCAGACTCGGCTATGGCAATCCACTACCAAAACAGGTTTCATTTATCGTATGAACGCTACAGCAACCTTCCCATCCTTCTCCATTAGCTCCCCTTATGCTATATTATCCATAACACCAAAAAAGGAGTGACCATCCATGGATTTAAAACTGGCAAACAAAAAAGTACTTGTTTTAGCTTCCAGCAAAGGTATCGGCAGGGAAATTGCGAATAAATATGCTGAAGAAGGTGCATCTGTCATTATTACTGGAAGAACGGAGGATACGTTGAAACGGACTGCAGCGGATATTGCCAATCAGACAGGGAGTGAAGTAACGCCTTTTGTCACAGATGTTTCCCAAAAGGAAGATATCGATCGTTTATTTACATTTGTGAAAGAGCACTTTGGCGTGCTGGATGTATTGGTAAGCAATGCAGGCGGTCCGCCGGTGATTGATTTTGAAACCAGTGAGGAAACGGATTGGTATGACGCGTTTGAGTTAACGTTAATGAGTTCCGTTCGAGCTTTTAAAACAGCACTTCCTTTGATGAAGAAAAATGGACAGGGCCGGATTATCTATATCGCTTCCACTTCTATTAAACAACCAATCAGCGAGCTGCTGCTTTCTAATATATTTAGAAGCGGTGTGCAGGCACTTTGTAAATCGTTGGCAGCGGATTATGCAAAGGATGATATATTAATCAATATTGTTGGACCGGGAAAAATTGATACGGATAGATTAAGAGGGCTGGATCAAAAAAATGCAGCACAGAATGAGATTGCTTTAGAAGAATGGCAAAAGAATGTTCAGCAGTCCATTCCTATTGGCCGATATGGTACGCCGGAAGAATTTGCAGAAGCCGCAGTGTTTTTAGGGTCTTACCGGAATACGTATATTACCGGGCAAACGCTTTTGATTGATGGCGGGTTAGTGCAGGCTTATTAATGGAATGAATACTCCTTTTATTCAAGAAGAAGTTTAACGGTTTGTTAAAAACAATAGAATATATCACAAAGTGCACGGTATGTTAAAATAAATGTAAAATATTATAAAGGAGAACGGTATGAACTGGTTTGGAAGAAAAAGGAAAGAGGAGAGATGATTTATTTAAACTTGTATCGATGGTTTTATGAAAAACATCTTTCTTATCAAGATATCGAAATGGCAATCGAAGAAATTATACCGTCTTCGTATAGAAGGATGTTGGAAGAATACAAAGAGGACTACGCTGCCGGCATTGTCAGACTACGAAAGAAATATCCAATCTTGTATAAATATTTCAAGAAAGATTGGGACGAGCTTTTTGAGGAGTTAACGTAAGGTTTTAATAGAGAAATGAAGCGGAGTTTAAAGTAACTTGATTATGTTTTCAGATGCGTTGTTTCAAAATTGGTGAATCAACATTTGGAGGGATAGAAATGGATTTTAATGGTTTCGCAGAAAGTGAGATTTCCGAAGAAGCATATTTCGACAATCTGAAAAAGACGCTCGATGCGTTTGCGGCGGACTTGTCGGAAAAACAGGGGCTGCAATCAAAAACGATTAATCGCCATGTTGGCCGTCTGGGATTTTTTGCGGAAAGTTTTTTATATAATAAGGATGTAGAAATACAGCATCTGCACCCAGAGGATATCATAGATTTTCTAGGAGAATATTATATTCGAAAAGTCCTCAACAGCAATAAAAGTGATATTTCTCCATACTTGACAGCATTTAAAAAGTTCGCCAAGTTTGCGTATGAAAAGGAATATATGGATAAAGAAGATTTTGATGAGATTAAAATGATCTGCAAACAAAAGGATTACTTCCGGCATCGATTTGACACGTATTTTTCCACAGATGATTTGGAAGAATGGTTTTTTGATAATAATTTATACGCGTATCTGGAGGAACAGGAAGAAGCAGATGATATAGCGGAAAATGATGAAGCAATTGATGTCGATTCGAAATTTGTGCAGATTTTAGAGGAGAAAAATCTGGAAACCCCTGTCGCTGTACATGCATACGCTGCTTTTCTCGAAAAAATTCAGAATGAAAATAGTGTGAAACTGACAAAGGCGAAACAGCATATTACACGGAATTTTTGGAAGGAATTAGATCAGCTCCTCGGTCTGCACTTATTTCATAAATCGACGTTAAACCAGGAAGATATTGGTTTATATCACTATTTTTATTTGTTGGGGAAACAATTGAAGCTGTATCGGATAGACGGGGATAAACTGATACCAACGAAACGATTAGCATCTTTTCAAAAGCTATCTGCAATGGAAAAATACGTTTTCATGATAGATGGTTTGTGGAATCAGCTTTCCTGGCAAGATATTCAGCCGTCACATGTGGGCGGAAGAATTGAAGTGACACAAAGCAGACGTTCTGGTTTAGCTGATACGCTTTCGAAATTTCCTGTCGGGGAGAAAATCTATATTAGAGATAGCAGGCTTGGTGTGACTCTGGTTCAACGAACATTTTCAGGAGGATTCGGCAGTTCCAAGGATCATTTCTTTGAGTATATCATGCCGATTCTGGAATGCTTTGATTTATTTCATCTGGAATATGAATGGATGGAAAGAAAAGTCCATAGTGAATATGAAATGGTTTCTGTTACCTTGAAGGAGATGGGCTTTGTTACGTTCAATCATCTGAAAAAGATGGGAGATACGTTACCTGAAAGTGCATCTCCTGACATGATATCGGATCTTTTCATACAAATGGCAAATCAACCTGTTATGAAAAATGAAAAGGTTGGACGTAATGAACCATGCCCATGTGGAAGCGGCAAGAAATATAAGCATTGCTGTATGTAGGAACGCAGGCTGTTTGACAGCTTTACGATAAATGATAATCCCATGTACTTGGACAGGAGTTATCGCTTGTTGGGAAAGATATCGATGATGAACAGGCTGCACCCCTGTCATTTTTGCAAACTGAAACAGAGGCTGATGTGTGATTGCGTTCATTTTATTCATTTCGAAATTGTACGTTGACGGAATAACGATATAAACATCCCCTTTTTTCATCTATATTGAATGAAAAAGGGGATGTTTGTGTTTGTTGCATCAATAACTTTTCCGATTAAAGAGCAGTCCAGCCGCCATCAATCACAAGTTCGGCTCCGGTCATAAATCGAGATTCATCGGATGCCAGGAACAGCACGCCGTATGCAACATCTTCCGGATTACCGAAGTAAGGAAGCTGTGTGAATGTTTGATAGTATTGGGTAGCATTTTCAAAAGTATCCGCGGTCATCGGTGTTTCAATAATTCCCGGATGAACGGAATTGACACGGATTTTATCTTTACCATAATCGACCGCAGCTGATTTGGATAAGGAACGTAAGGCCCCTTTTGCAGCAGTGTATGGGCTTGTTCCAGCCATACCTACCAGTCCGCCGATAGATGAAATGTTAATTACAGATCCTCCGCCGGCTTTTTGCATTTCTGGGATAACGTATTTCATGCCAATAACACAGCCATTTAAATCAATATCCAAGATTTTATTCCATTCATCCATTTCCATTTGGGCAATGGTTTTTGGACTGGAGACACCCGCATTGTTGACAAGGACATCGATTTTACCATATTGGTCTACTGTTTTTTGAATAACTTGTTTCCATTCTTCCTCGGAAGTCACATCATGTTTTACCCCGATAGCTTCTCCGCCGTTCTCTTTAATGTCGTTTACTACCTCATGCAGCGTATCTTCAATAATATCTGTGGCAACGACTTTTGCTCCTTCCTCTGCAAAAATCTTTGCTTCTGCAGCTCCCATTCCGAGTGCTGCTCCAGTGACGATAGCTACTTTACCTGTTAAACGTCCCATGATAATCATCCTTTTCAAAATAATATTTTATTTAATCTAATCTAATCTTGTTCCTGAACAAGCATTACGAATATAATGAAATACTGTGCTGCGAAAGACTGGCTAAACTAAAGCTGCTGGATATCGTCCGGTCCCCAATAAGCATGCATCGTAGCAATTTTACCCTCGGAATCAAAAGTCATCACATCTGTAACATCGATTCGAATAGGGTGACCTTCTTTCTCTGTATGGACAGCGAACGTAATCGCTGCAGCATTGCTGTGAGAGCCACGGGGTGCAGCTAACAATTCCAGATTTGCGCCGGACATGCTCTCAGCAAAAAATGCTTTCACTTCTTGATGCCCATTTTTTGCTGGTGAGCCAAAAGGGTCTTCTACACTTGCTTCATCTGAAAATAGCGCCATCAGTCGCTCGAGGTCATTCGCATTGAATGCATCCACATATTCCTGTAATGCATTTTTCATTGTTAAGCTGTCCATCAATCATACACTCCTTCATTGAATGAGTTATTTAACTGTACCCGTTTTTGGAATAAATATGCTTTTACAGCGTTAAACCACCGTCAACAGCAAGAACGGAACCGGTCATATAACTTGCGCCAGGGGAAGCCAGGAAAGCAACAACATTCGCAACTTCATCAGGTTCGGACATGCGCCCGATAACCGGATAATCAATTTTCGGTGTATTGCCGGTTTCTTCCCATGTTTTCTGGAAGCCTGCTACCAAGTTGGTTTCTACACCGCCCGGACAGATAACGTTGACACGGATTCCTTTATCGGCATATTCTTTTGCAGCTGATTTGGTAATACCGACAACGGCATGTTTGCTGGCAGAATAGACGGCCAAGCTATGTTCCACACGCAGACCGGAGCTGGATGATGTATTGATAATGACACCGGAACCTTGTTTTTCCATTACTTGAATGACATATTTCATTCCTAAAAATACACCTTTAAAGTTAACAGAAACAACACGATCGTATTCCTCATCCGGTATATCCGCTAATAAGTAAGGTTTCTGGATAACGCCGGCATTGTTGAAGAAGACATCAATGCGGCCATAGTTTTCAACAGCGGCATTGACATAATTTTGTACGTCTTCGCTTTTGGAAACATCCGCTTGAACAAAGATGCTTTCTCCTCCTTGTTCCTCGACAAGGCGACGTGTTTCTTCACCTGTTTGCTCATTGAAGTCGACTAAGACCAATTTCATATCCATATCGGCCAATTTTAGGCTGGAAGCACGCCCCATACCGCTGCCAGCACCCGTAATTACCGCGATTTGTTCTGATTCGGACATTGCTGATCACTCCTTATCCAATTTATATTCTTTTAGGTTGTCTACCATCTTTTTATAATATCCGTGAAGATCTCTTAATTCTTCATTTGAGAAATCTTTCCATAATGAATCGGTTAAAGCGAAATATTTCTCATTAATTTGGTCAAGCATCTCGGAACCCAAGAGAGTTATTTGCATCAGGGTAATCCGGCGATCGTTTTCGGATGGTTTCCGCTCAATATAACCTTTCTGCACCAGCTTATTTGTAAGGTTGGTAACTGCAGGAAGACTGATTCCTAGCCTCTCTGATAACTCTGAACTTTTTTTAGCACCGTCAGCTGTTAAAATTTCCAGAATGTATACCTGGGATCCGGAAATATCACTATCAAGTATTTTTCCATAAGCAACAATGAATTTGTGTACCATTATAGAAAGCAGTTTAGACAGTTCATTTTTGTCTTCTTGATTAATAAGTTGTCCCTCCAATACTTAAAAGTGCTAATGGTTAAAAGTGTTAACTATTTATATTTCAAGTGTATGCTTGGTTTGTTATATTGTCAAAGATTTGGGTTTTTATGTGGTTATAAACACACTTGCATCCTTTTGAACAGTTTAAAATATCAACAAACATGAAAATTAGTGATAAAATAGAAGTAATATGCATGAGAATACGTAAAAAGAAAGGGGCTTAGCATGGCAGTAAAGCGAAATGACCTATGTCCATGCGGCAGCGGTAAAAAATATAAAAAATGCTGTATGAAAAAAGACAATGCAGCAGAGTTGCAAGAAGTAAAGGAAGAACGATTTTATCAACAGAAACAAGCACTGGTAGGTAAGCTGGATGATTTTATTCATCGCAGTGTACATCGAAGTGAATATTTTCTGTTAGAATCACAATTTAAAAAAAGAACAAAGCATCAGTTTCATGAATCTGGCCAATCTGGTCAAGGATTGTTCCATTTTTGGTTATACTTCTTTCATCGTTATGAAAATGGACTGCGTGGAATTGAATGGTTTGTATCTGAGATGAAAGGTCGGTTAAAACCGGAAGAAAAAGCGATGGCGGAACGCTGGGAAAAGCTAAGGCCGCAATTTGTACAAGCTATTGATCAAACAGATGAATATGTTGTTTTTGAAGACTATTTTACGAAGCAGACGTATCATATGCCAAATACAAAAGAACATTTCCCGGAGGTACTGCCTTGGATGGGGACGATTGGTTTATTAGAACCGATAAATGATGTCTATTATTTTAATGGCATGAGGAGCATACATAGTCCAAAAGAATATGAGAAGCAAATTGCATACGTAGAGAGGGTTGCCAAAGAGAAACAGCTTGATCATGATAAAGTGATGACTGACTATTTTCCTGAAATTTTGGTGGCGCCTTATGAAGAGAAGGAAGAACCAAAAAAGGAAGAAAAGGAGGTTACCTTCTTTACGTATACATTTGATTTAGCCCATCCAAAACGTGCAGAGGTATTTCTTTATAATGACGTGGATCTGGATATCAAAGAGTGGACTGCTCAACATAAACTGCTGGGCTGGGTTGGTAAAATTCAAAAATATAAGGATAGTGAATTAGCAGAAGATATCACGATTAAATCTTTGCAAGCAACTTTAGAGATAGAAGGTAATCAACTTACTTTCGAAACAACTTCTTTAGAATGTCTGCGTCAATTTTTACAAAAAATAGTGACAGTAAGCGGTGCATTTACCCTCGTCAATGATTATGAAGAAACGCACAGGCTTCCGAAAACGGTTGAAGTAACACAGACAGCAGTTGAAACAGGAGAGAATGTGCCTGACTATTTTACTGCCTATGCTTCGATGCGTATACAGACAAGCATGGACATGCCTATACCGGAATACAATCATCAATCTATTCGCCAATTAATGGACAAAGGAGAAAGCCAATTAGTTGAAACCTATCTAAAAAATGCAGAGTTTCATGAAAATCGCTTTGTAATGCAGAAGTATTCGGACGTCACAATAAGTCCTGATTTTAATACAGAGCGTAAAGCACTTGGCCTTCCATTATCTCCATTTGTAACAGGTGGAGAGGAGCGTTCTTCTTCTGTCCAAACAGTTCTGAAAGCGAAAAATCGGGAAACCGTTGTCTTAGAAGAAGATATTCCGACGTATGACAGGTTGGGTTTCTCACAAGAGACAATCGATGCTTTTTATACGAACGATATGACTCGTTTTTATCAGGAGAAGACAGAAGGAAAGTCAAAAGCTACCGAGCGAAAGTATCGAAATAGCCTGTATGATATTCGAGAAATAATGGAAAGAAAAAACATTCACAGCTGGGAAGAATGTGGTCCTGATTTTTGGGAAAACTTGCTTACCAAAGATATTTACGACCTTTTTGGCGGCCAGATGTATGTCAGCAATACGCAGTATAAAGAATTAGTGACTACCGTTAAAGCATTTGTAAAATGGCTGTCGAAGGAAGGGAAACTGCGTTATCTCAATGATATTTTACAGGCTGTCTGGAGATGCGAAGAAAAACGAAAAAACGTTGCATCAACAAAGCAGGGAGCAGATGGGCTGTAAAGGATAAAAATGATTCAGGAAAATCGATAAACCCGTTAAGTAACTGCTATCAGTTACTTAACGGGTTTATTATTAGAACCAATCATACGTGAAGTGCGTTCCCTTTATAATATAAAAAAGAGACATTTTCCGGAATATAAAATGATATACTGAATCAGACAGAAAAGATAGTCCATTATAGGATGTACATAAGCGGGAGGGGAGAATAAAAATGAAAGTAATTGTTGTCGGGACAGGAATTGTGGGTGCCAGTGCGGCATACTATCTGGTGAAACAAGGGGCCGAGGTTATCATGATAGACAGGCCAGGGGACGGGAAAGCAACGTCGGCAGGTGCTGGTATTATCTGCCCTTGGATTTCTCGTGTGGAAAATCCTCACTGGTATGCGATTGCGAAAAGGGGTGCGCAGTATTACCCGGAACTGATTGCACAATTAAAGATGGATGGAGAAACAGAGACCGGTTATAAGCAGGTTGGTGCGATTAGCGTAAGCAGCGATCCCGCTGAATTAGATGAAGTGGAGCGTCGAGTTCATGAAAAACAATTAAAAGCTCCTGAACTTGGAGAAATCAAACGATTCAATCATCAGGAAGCGAAAGCTCGATTTCCTGCATTATCGAATGGTTTAGAAGGGGTTTATGTTTCCGGGGCTGCCAGAATGGATGGCAGATTTATGCGCGATTCTTTGAAACGGGCTGCTATCAAAAATGGAGCGCAATTTATAGAGGGAGAAGCTTTTCTTACTGCAGAAGACCTAAAAGTAATCGGTGTTCATGTGAATGGACAGGATATAAAAGCAGATTATGTCTTATCAGCATCTGGAGCATGGGCGCCGGAACAAATGAAGCCCTTAGGTTTGGATTTAGCAATTGAGCCGCAGCGGGGGCAAATTGCGCATATCACGCTTCCGGAGCAGGATACAGCGGATTGGCCGGTAATTTTACCGCAGACAAGCCACTATATGCTGGCATTTGATGATTCCAGAATTGTTGCAGGAGCAACCAGAGAAGAGGGATCTGGATTTGATTATCGTTTAACAGCTGGCGGTGTTAATCAGGTTTTGGATGCTGCGCTGGATGTAGCTTCCGGATTAGGAGAGGGTACACTGGAAGAAGTCCGGATCGGCTTCCGTCCGATGAGCCCGGACAAGTTACCGTTGATTGGCCCTGTTAGTGAAGTGGAGAACCTTCATATAGTTAACGGTCTAGGACCTTCGGGATTAACGATGGGGCCGTATGCTGGCAAATTAGCAGCAAAACAGATATTAGATGAAAATATAGAACTGGACATGTCTCCTTACCGTCCGGATCGGGCAATTTCGAAATCTGCAGCGAATTGATTAAACATGAAAGAACCTCTTTCCAAAGCATATAAAGTTGGAAAGAGGTTCTTAGTTTATTGAAAACGGATTATTACAAGGTATTACGAGGAAGAAGCTTCTTCGATGACTTCCTCCGGTATTTCAATGTCATCCACATCATTTATATCATCATAATCAACAAGGATATTTATATCGACATTCCCTGTTTCATTCTCCACAGAGAGGTTGTATTCTATATGTTCAATATAGAAATCAGATTTGTTTACTTCAAAGGAATAGTCTAAAGTCATATCCTCATCAGCGATATCAGAACCTCCAATGAGTATGTTGAATGGACCTTCAAATGCCTCGTAGATGTCGCGTTCAAAACCTTCATAATGAAAGGTGTAGGTATCTCCTTCCGGATCAAAGGAAGCATAATCAATGACATTTTCCAGCACCGTAACAACATCTCCATAAGAAGGATTGAATAGTGCTTCGTCTGTTTCTGCCTCTCGTCTTACCCACGGATTATCTGCTTCTTGCATATATATTTCGTCGTCGGCACGATATGTATCAATGGCTGTTTCTTCTCCATCTGCTTCTGTCGTGGAAACCTGGTGCTTTGCAGCCGGATCTTCGGTTAAAGCAACTTCTGTGTTGTAACTTACCGTGCTTGCCACATCGGATGTATCAATATGAAATTCCGCTGTGTATTGATTTACGTCGTGATGCGAAGTCAGTACATTCTCTGTTACTTCTTCTTCACTGGCATCCTGGGAACAAGCGGCTAAAAAGAGAGGAGAGGAAATAGCCAGCAAAACGAACAATTTTTTCACATTTTCACCACCTTCCTGATTGATATAGATTCTACATAATAGTCTATATCATTTATAAAGGTTTTGTAAATTGCGTGTAACACGGGGAAGGATGTATTTTTCTTCCTTATATTGGAATATTATTCATTTCAAAAAAACAGCTACTTCTTCTTTTTTTCTTCGATTAATTGCATAAACAACGTTTTAATATAGTTTCCTTTATCCTCTAATTCCGTTTGCTGTAAAGCATGCTGATAGGAATAAATGACACTTTCCATCAGAAATAGATTCGGATCCTCCGCTTGTAACTGTTCCAATAAAAAATGATGATAGTAGTTCAGTTTATCATTTTCCAGCGCGGATATAAGATTATCTAAGTCCGTCAGTGTCTCTTTTAATAGTGTTTGGCTGCTTTTGTCTGCTGTGTTTTTTGCCGGATGGTAGGGCAGGAAATAGTCTTCCTTTAAAAATGGAGGATGGTTGTCCGTTTGCTCTATTTGCCGGAGTGCGAAATAAATTGTCTCTTCAATTGGAATATTTGTTTTACTTATGTCCATTAATAATTTTGAGGTTAAATGGATGGTGCCGAAGCAAGTAACTGCGTCATCATAAGCATGTTTTTGTTTATCTTCACCAAACACATCACAGATTCGATTTGCCATCCATATGATTTCTTTCAAATATTGCTGGTTTAGAAATGTCTTTAATTCCTGATGGCCCTGGTCGGCATTGGTCAGAGATGCAAATAGTGCCACAATGTTATGTTTTTTGTCTATGTGAAAGCGGACAGCGATCTGTTTTACGAAGACATCTTTATCCGAATCCGATTTTCCATGGGCGAGCTGCTCCCGTTCATCAATTACTTCTTCTTGAATCAACGTTAAAATAGACATAAAACAATCTGTTTTGGAAGAGAAGTAGTTATAAAATGTTCCTTTGGATACATTGGCTGTTTCTAAAATATCTTGAATCGGTGTTGCCTCAAATCCCTTTTTTATAAACAGGGTTTGAGCCGCTTGGATGATTTGTTTCTTTTTTGTATTCATAAAACCGTTCCTTTGCATTATTTTAAGAAAAATAGAATGTTTGTATACTTTTTATAGTAGTCCATATCCATTGATATATCAACAATTAAAAATCAATGGAATTTTTTTGTTGCATTTATTAGACTGCAGGTATAAAATAATAAAGTCTTAAAATAGAATAGTGATTCGGACAACAATAAAAAGGTGTTTATGCTCCTTTTGAACATCCTCTTGAAGAAGATATTTTTACGTGTCTGAAAGCATTTTGATTTTAGTACCAAATATAACATATGAAATAGAAGAAAAAGCATCATTTCTCTGCGAACGGGGAAGTGTGCCTTTTTTCTGAGTAAAGAAAGTGAGGGTATACCATGACAGATATCAAAGAAATGCATAAACAACCGCCTTATGGCATGATTGCTATATTATTTATAGGTGCGTTTGTAGCTATTTTAAATGAAACATTATTAAACGTAGCACTTCCTTCCATTATGAATGAATTTGAAGTCGGCCCGACGTCTGTTCAATGGCTGACAAATGGGTATATGCTTGTGAATGGGATTCTTATTCCGGCAAGTGCGTTTTTAATTCAGCGTTTTACAAATAGAAAGCTATTTTTAACAGCTATGACCTTATTTACATTAGGTACATTATTGGCTGCCATATCACCGGTGTTTTCGGTTCTTTTAATTGCACGACTTATTCAGGCAGCAGGTTCTGCGGTGATGATGCCGCTTCTTATGAATGTGATGCTGACTGCTTTTCCAATTGAGAAGCGTGGTACGGCGATGGGGACATTTGGTCTCGTTATGGTCGTGGCACCTGCCATTGGTCCAACTTTATCGGGATGGGTAGTAGAACATTTTGATTGGAGAACGTTATTCTATATCGTCCTCCCAATTTCTATTATTTCGTTACTTATTGGGGTATTCAAATTAAAAAACATTACACCGCAACGGGGTATCAAACTGGATGTCTTGTCTATTATCTTATCCAGCTTTGGTTTTGGCGGTATATTATATGGTTTCAGCTCAGCAGGAGATGCAGAGATGGGATGGGGTCACCCGGCTGTTTATATTTCAATAATTGTCGGAGTGCTTAGTGTCATTGCACTGATCCTTCGTCAATTACGCATGGAAGATCCGATGCTGGAGTTCCGTATTTTCCGCTATCCGATGTTTGCCCTGTCCTCGGCCATTTCTGTTGTCTTAGCTATGGCGTTGTTCTCAGGGATGATATTAATTCCATTATACGTGCAGACGGTTCGTGGTTTTACGCCGTTTGAAGCTGGCTTATTAATGCTCCCTGGTGCGCTTGTGATGGGGATTATGTCGCCGATTACCGGACGTTTGTTTGATAAATTCGGTGCGCGTACGTTAACCCTAGTCGGGTTAACAATAACAGGTGTTACAACCTATCTCTTTACTCGATTAGATATGGAAATTACCATCACCTCGCTTATGGTTATCTTTGCAGCTCGTTCATTCGGGATGTCGATGGTCATGATGCCTGTTATGACAAATGGATTAAATCAGCTGCCTATGCATCAAAATCCGCATGGTACGGCGATGAATAATACATTGCAGCAGGTTTCCGGTGCAATTGGTTCTGCTTTATTGATTACCATCATGAACAGCCGGACGAATAACGAGGCAGAAGCACTGGCTGAGGATGCCATGAAAAATATGGATCCGTCACAAATACCGACTGGCCCTGCAGCAGAGCAGATGCAAGCGGAAATAATGAATGAGGCTATGCTGCACGGCATTAACTTCTCTTTCTTTATTTCTCTGTTAATTATTGTGTTAGCATTTATTCTGGCACTGTTTATTAAGCGAGTAGGTACGGACGGAAACATCATTACGAAATCAACGGAAAAATAAAGGAGAAAAGACTGCCATCTGAATTGTCAGGTGGCAGTTTTTATTAGTGAGATGGACCATGTTACACTAGCAGGAGGATAACCTATTGTCTTTCGTTTCTAAATTAAATAATAAAAATACCGGGCGTAGCAGAAGAGAAGTATAAATGACAATGTGGTTACGAAAGCATATTTAGATAGAATTATTTCTGCGTTAACGTAGTCATGTTTTAATTGATTTAATTTCCAATGTTCTTAATAGAATGAGTAATCATAAATTAAGCGGTTTTGTGTTTAACTTTTCCATCGAAAATATTTGTGTATCGATTTCCCCTCATGGAATGAAGTTTCACTTTATAGTAAAAGGAGTGAACGCAGCTTTGAATCTACGTCAACGTGATTTACTTTGTATTTTGTTAAAAAATGAAAAGGCGACACAAATTCAGGAAGCAGCTGAAGAATTAAAATGCTCCGAAAAAACAGTACGAAATGATTTAAAGGAAATAGAGAAAGAGCTGCAAGAAGAAAATATTCAGGTTTCTATTCTAAGAAAACCGGGAGTTGGCATTTCATTGGAGGCAAGCAAAAGTGGTCGCTTAAAATTAATGCAATTTCTGCCTGGAAATTATGATAAAACACAAGATGAGTATATTGTGGAGATAGCTTTTGAATTGTTGACTAGCACGAAGCCTGTACCTTTCCAACATTTGTCTGAAACGTACTATATATCGAGAAATATTGTGAAACATGTATTGGAGCAAATAAAGTCATGGTTAAAAAACTATCATTTAGAATTAATTTCCAAGCCGGGAATGGGAAACGTAATCAATGGAACAGAGGAAAATAAGCGTAATGCTCTAGTTAACTTATCCGAATTAACTCCATCTGCCCATTTGCAGAAGAATGCGATATTAGATTTATTTCCTGCTTCAGAAGTTACGGCAATTCGTAAATGGCTGGTTGATTTAGATGAAGAGTTTACCATGTTCTTTTCAGATGATGGAGTAGAAAGCTTGCTTATTCACGCACTGGTTATGCTAAAGCGTATCCGCCAACAATCTATCATTGATATGAAACACTCTATGGAAAGAGAAAAGCAACAAACAAAAGAACATCAGATGGCTGAACGCTTGTTTGAAAAAATGGAGGCAGTTTTTGGCGTCCGTTTTCCTGAAGAAGAATTTACGTATTTTGTATGGCATATCATTGGTGCAAAAAAATATCAAGCAAGTTCTGAAATGTTTTTGGCTGATGAACACTTAATGTCTTTTACAAATGCACTTGTCCAAGAAATGAGCCAGCGAACGGAATTACATTTTGAGCAGGACGATGCATTGATAGAAGGTTTAAATATACACATGCATTCGGTGATAAACCGAATGGAGCATAATATGCCTATATCTAATCCTTTACTTTATGATATTAAGCAAAAATACCCTTATCTTTTTTACTTGCTTACCTCTATTGCAGATGATTTGTACCAAACATTCTTATTGAATTTGAGCGATGATGAAATTGCTTATCTTGTATTGCATTTTCAAGCATCGATGGAGCGGATTCTTGCGGAAAACAGGTATTATGTAGTAATTGTATGTCATATGGGGATTGGAATGTCTAATTTATTGCAGGCAAAATTAGAGCGCATGTATGCAGACATGACAATTCTCGGATGTACTTCCAAAAAAGAACTGTCCTCTTTTTTACAAGAACAGCATGTGGATTTTATTATATCCACGCTCCCGTTAAAAATAGAAAACCCACCGCATGTGATTATATCTGCTATGATGGAGGAGAGAGATAAGCAAAAATTACAGCAGTTTTTTACTAAATTTAAATCTTTTCAGAAAAAGGAACAGACGGATACCGATACAAAACAAATTATTGATTCGGATTTTATTTTTTTAAATGTTGATTTGGAACATCGCTATGAAGTAACAGAATATTTAGCGAAGCAAATTATTGAAAAAGGAATGGCGGAGCAATCATATTTACACAGTACGTTGGTGAGGGAGAAAAGTACACCAACTTTAATTGGAGCTGGTATGGCAATGCCTCATGGGAATCCAGAACTGGTCAACCAAACCTGTATAGCAATTGCACAAATGAAGAAACCGATTATGTGGGGAGATGAGATGGTATCCTTAGTATTTTTGCTTGCAGTTAGAGAAGAGGACAGACAGATGACCAAAGGGTTTATGCATAAAATTGCTTCGTTTAGCAAACATCCCCTTCAATATAGAGCTCTAACAGGAGCACAGACGGAGGAAGAGTTTCTATCTTTGTTTTTAAAATAGTCCTTTTTTACCGTAACTTGTGGTAAAAATTTATCCTTTTCCATCGCTTTACTCTAGTATACTTAAAATATAAATAAGTAAAGATATGGAGGGTGAAAAGATGAAGGTTCTTGCTGTTACAGCATGTCCTGTAGGGATTGCTCATACGTATATGGCTGCAGAAAACCTGCAAAAAGCAGCAGAAGAGTTGGATATAGATATCAAAGTGGAAACACAAGGGTCTATTGGTGTTGAGAACGAATTAAGTACAAAAGATATTGAATCGGCGGAAGCTATCATAATAGCTGCAGATAAAGATATAGAAAAAGATCGTTTTGCAGGAAAACCATTAATTATAGGTGGTGTACAAGACGGAATTCGTCACTCTAAGGAGTTGCTACAAAGAGTAAAAGACGGAAATGTTCCTGTTTATAAACAAGAACAGCAGTCAGTAGATCAAGTGAAGCAAAACCGTAAACAGAAAGAAAATCCGATTTATCGTCATTTGATGAATGGGGTTTCTTACATGGTTCCTTTCATTGTAGTAGGCGGTCTTCTTACTGCAATTGCTTTGACACTTGGTGGTGAACAGACCCCGGAAGGAATTGTTGTACCTGAGGGAACTATATGGAGTCAAATCGAAGCGCTTGGTGCAGCAGGTTTTTCATTTATGGTGCCGATTCTGGCCGGTTTTATTGCAGTAAGTATTGCAGACAGGCCAGGTCTTGTACCAGGACTCATCGGTGGATATATTGCTGCAAATGGAAGCTTCTATGGAAGTGAAGCCGATGCAGGATTTATCGGAGGTATTATTGCCGGATTTTTAGCTGGTTATATTACGCTAGCAATAAAAAAAATAAAAGTACCTCAAGCTGTACAACCGGTAATGCCGATTATAATTATTCCAATTATTTCAACAACTATTGTCGGACTGCTCTTTATCTTAGTTATTGGAGCTCCAGTTGCTCAGTTGTTTGAAGGATTGACTTCCTGGCTGTCGGGAATGCAAGGCGCAAGCTCTATTCTTCTTGCACTCATCCTTGGCGGAATGATTGCAATTGATATGGGCGGTCCATTTAATAAAGTAGCCTTCTTATTTGGATCGGCCATGATTATTGAAGGTAATTATGAAATTATGGGAGCAATTGCTGTTGCTATTTGTATCCCGCCTGTTGGGCTGGGTCTTGCTTCCATGATAAATAAGAAAAAATTTAATAAAGGGGAACAAGAAACTGGGAAAGCATCATTTACAATGGGCTTATTTGGAATTACAGAAGGTGCCATTCCATTTGCTGCACAAGATCCGTTACGTGTCATTCCGAGTATTGTGATTGGCTCGATGACAGGTTCCATCATTGCTATGATAGGTGGTGTTGGAGATAGAGTTGCTCATGGAGGACCAATTGTAGCAGTACTCGGAGCGGTAGATAATGTTATTATGTTCTTTGTAGCAGCCGCTGCAGGTATCTTGGTAACCGTTGGTGTTGTAAGTTTATTGAAGAAAAAAGTAGATGAAATTCCTGTTGTATCAGAAGAGGAACAGGAGCGAGCAAACACTTTCCAGCGGTCTGAACAAGATACACAGGAAAGTGCAGTTACAGAAACAGAAATGCACCAGCTGACCGATATTATGAATCACAATCTAATTAAAATGCAGTTAGTTTCGGAAACAAAAGAGGAAACAATTAAAGAATTAGTCGATAAACTAGATAAAGAAGGCATTTTAACATCAAAAGATACTTTCTACCAAGCTATCCTGGAAAGAGAAGAAGAAGGTACAACTGGTTTAGGCATGCACATTGCTATTCCGCATGGAAAATCAACAAGTGTTCGCAAACCGGCGGTAGTATTTGGAATTCGCCAAGAAGGTGTAGAATGGAATAGTATGGATGATAAAAAAGCGAAATTGATTTTTATGATTGCTGTTCCAGAAGAAGCTGCAGGAGATGCACATTTGAAAATTTTACAAATGCTTTCTAGAAAGTTGATGGATGAAGATTATCGAAAGGCTCTCTTGGAAGCAACGGATAAGCAAGAAATATGGAAATTGCTTGAGGAAGTGCAGTAAAAAAGGTATAGTATACTAGAAAACTAGTCTTCGTTTAAAAGTATTCTGGAGGTTTCCCATGCAACAAAAGAAGTATTATTTAGAAACAGTAAATCCAACCAATATAAATAGCAAAGTCCTTCATAATTATTTGCTGCAGGACTTTGATCGAATTGAATTACTTCCTCGTTTTGTATTGAATCGCAATTTGAAGAAGGGTGTTATGAAAGCTGTCTATCTAACAGATGGCCAAGAAAAATATGGTTATGCTATTTATCAGCAAGTAGCTGCATTTGATGGTATTTTTATTTCTTATTTAGCTGTGCGTTCGAAACATAGAGGGAGCGGGCTGGGAAGTGAACTCATGCGCCAGTTAAAAAGTTTATCCGCCAATGGTATTTTATTGGAGGTAGAAGATCCGGATAAAGCAAAGGGAGAGCAAGATTATACCAACAGGCTTCGCCGGATTCAGTTCTATGAACGGAATGGCTTGCATCTGAACCCGAATATAAAAATCAATTCCTTTTTTGTTCCATTAAGAATGATGAGTAATGTAGATAAAATAGATGATTATGATATTACTTTCTATCGGCAGTTATATAATCGGATTTGGAGATGGCCTTTAGGGAGTGTTTTCGTTCGAAAATATACGTGATAAAAATAATATTTTGTATAAAAAAGAAGTGGAGTCAGCCTCCAACTTCTTTTTTATATGTCTTAAATTTAACTCCCAATAAAGCATTGTCTCCATCTTTTCTCCCCTCACTATCTGAAGTATGTTTTGAAATGATAGAAGTAATGGGCATAACATGGCGATTTTTTGATTTAACAAGAAAAGGAAATTATTATGGAGAACCGTCCGTAAAAATCCTGCAAAATGAAGATTTGTTTTGATAGACAGAGAATAGAATATCGCTCTTTTTTTACACGAGATATCATAATAAGGAATGTAAAAGATGAAAGGATTCGGGGCAACTAGCTAATCATATAGTAAAAAAGGACAAGAAATAGAATGGAAGTAAACGAATTAAGCAATAAAATGACAAGGTTTATTTGTTAAAACGATTAAATTATTACTTTTTGGATACCAATTGTAATAAACTATTAACATTTTTGTAACCTAGTGTTTAGGAAAAATGTGCTAATATTGAAACTGTCGAATATTTAAGGGGGACTACATAATGAAAAAATTAGTAGCTACGGTTGCTACGGGTGTCATTCTAGGCGGCTCTTGTTTATCAAATGTTTCAGCAGCGGGATATCAGGTACAAAATGGTGATAATTTATGGAATATAGCAAAAGAACATAGTACAACTGTTGACCAATTATTTGATTTAAATAATTTAAAGTCATCTCTTATTCATCCAAATCAATTATTAATTATTGACGAACAATATAAGGTACAAATGGGCGATACATTATCTGGTATTGGACATAAACTAGGTGTAACAGTTACTGATTTGAAAGAATGGAATAATCTTGAATCAGATCTTATTTTTATTGGTCAGATGTTAACTATTAAGAAATCAAATGTGGAACAAAATAATGCACCGGTTGCACAAAAATCTGATAATAAATCAGCTAATGAAGATGAATTGAATGAAAATAATCAGTCAAGTGAAGATATAGAAGCAGCAAAAGCAGAGGAAGAAGCTAGAGAAGCAGAAGAAGCTAGAGAAGCAGAAGAAGCTAAAGAAGCAGAAGAAGCTAAAGAAGCAGAAGAAGCTAAAGAAGCAGAAGAAGCTAGAGAAGCAGAAGAAGCTAGAGAAGCAGAAGAAGCTAAAGAAGCAGAAGAAGCTAAAGAAGCAGAAGAAGCTAAAGAAGCAGAAGAAGCTAGAGAAGCAGAAGAAGCTAGAGAAGCAGAAGAAGCTAGAGAAGCAGAAGAAGCTAGAAAAGCAGAAGAAGCTAAAGAAGCAGAAGAAGCTAGAGAAGCTAGAGAAGCTAGAGAAGCTAGAGAAGCTAGAGAAGCAGAAGAAGCTAGAGAAGCAGAAGAAGCTAAAGAAGCAGAAGAAGCTAAAGAAGCAGAAGAAGCTAAAGAAGCAGAAGAAGCTAGAGAAGCAGAAGAAGCTAAAGAAGCAGAAGAAGCTAAAGAAGCAGAAGAAGCTAAAGAAGCAGAAGAAGCTAGAGAAGCAGAAGAAGCTAGAGAAGCAGAAGAAGCTAAAGAAGCAGAAGAAGCTAGAGAAGCAGAAGAAGCTAGAGAAGCAGAAGAAGCTAGAGAAGCAGAAGAAGCTAGAGAGGCAGAAGAAGCTAGAGAAGCAGAAGAAGCTAGAGAAGCAGAAGAAGCTAGAAAAGCAGAAGAAGCTAAAGAAGCAGAAACTGTAAATTCTACAGAAAATGAGGAACCTGTAACGGAAACCAACACAGAACAAGCTAGCGGTGAAACAATCTCTGTAACTTCTACCGCGTATACAGCTAACTGTGAAGGATGTTCTGGTGTTACATCAACCGGAATTGACTTAAATGCAAACCCGAATGAAAAGGTAATTGCTGTTGATCCAAATGTGATTCCGCTAGGTACAGAAGTGTATGTTGAAGGCTATGGTAATGCAGTAGCGGGCGATATTGGCGGCGCAATTAACGGTAATAAAATCGATGTTCATGTTCCGACACGTGATGAGGCTCTTAACTGGGGCGTACGTGAAGTTAATGTGACTGTAGTAGAATAGCAGAAACTTAATAGAAAAAATTGAGGGAAAGTACTTTATAATAAGGTACTTTCCTTTTTTATGGTACGAGTAAAGTAATCGCAGGTAAGTAGTATACATTTCTAAAAAGAATCTGGTCCGTTTACTTCTTTTAGATATGATCATTGATACAAACCCGGTTTAGGCAGGAAAACATGATAACTTGTTTTTAGAGGATGTTCAAAAAGTCCAACAAAAATGACACTGCGAATTCTCTAGTTGACGTGTTTTTTCCGGTACGCACGTATTTAGAAGCATACGCTCCGCTTGTAAAAAACACGTCGCCTTAAACTTCTTGGTCCTTTTTATCGAACTTTTTGAATACGCACTTTTAGGCTTTTATTTTAGCAAAAAATGAGTATCTCCTATCTTGTTGATGGTATATTCTATAATTCGTATCTACTACTATCTTCTAGTATAACTAGCTTGTATATAGTATAATCGGATTGTTTGATTTTACAAACGCTGTATTTAAATACATTTTATAGAAAGGGGGCAGCAAAAATGGCTGGACAAAATCAGAAGGAATCTCGAACGTATGTTGAAATCATCGGTGATACCGTTGTCGGGAAGCATTTAATTGTTACGATTTGTATCAGTGTTGTGCTCAGTTTTATTGGTTTTTTCACAGGCAGGGAGCTTATTTTCCCGCGTATTGCCCCTGAAGAAATGATTGCATCCTATTCCTTGCTGCTGGGTATTGCCGGCAGTGTGACAGGTCTGATTGTAAACACATTTCTATGGAAACCAAATCGAACGCTGAATGAAACTGCGTCTACCAATGCAGAACTATCGGAAATATATGAGAACCTGCAGTTGGATATGGAAGAAGAACGTGCTTCTATTTTAAATGATCCGGTTATCGCAGAAGAGATGAAAGAACAGGGTTTTTATGACATGTTTATTCCTGATGAAAAAAACGATTATACACAAGAAAAGAAGAAATAGTGGAAAGAGGAGAATGAACGAAGATGGATGTGGTATTGATATCAATCGTATTAGCGGTTATTGCGGGGCTTATATTTACTGCTGTCGGTTTAATTTCTGGTTCGGATGAAACCGCTGTGCTTGTTCCTGCAACTTTAATTGTTGTGTTATTAGGAGCACCTCCAGAGGCTGTTTTTGCCTTTTTCATGTCTGCCGTGCTGTCGAAGCATCTTACGCATGCGATTCCTACTACATTAATGGGAGTCCCGGGAGATACCACAGCAACACCAATGCTGGACCATGCGAACTTTATGCGGCGAATTGGGCTACCGCACATTGCCCTGCGGAAAATGATTTCCGGCGGGGTTGTTGGCGCCTTTATTGCGCTTCCTATTTCTTTGGCATTTGCTGTGTTTTTGAGTCAGTTCGGGGATTTTTTCCAAGAGAACTCCGGCATTATATTTACGCTGGCTGCTGTGCTGATTGGTTATTTTTCCAAAGGACGCTGGGCAAGCATTATTTTAATTATTCCGCTTGCACTTGTGATCCAAGGGCTGAACTTGATCAGCACAAATATTTTGGGAACAGGCTTATCGATTAGTTTCTTCTTGGGGATTGCCATCGGACCGATGTTTACTGATATTTTATTAGCCTCTTCTGCGAGCGGGCGTGCGCTGATTCAGCGGCAGCAGCCAAATGAATATAAATTAGCTCCGGAAAAGAAATCTTGGTCGGGCTATTTTCCGAATCCGTTCAAGGTGTTAACGAAAAAACAAACTGCATCGGTTGGCGGGACATCCTTTTTAGCCTCTCTGACCTTTGCATTAAGTCCGGTCGGGATGACAGCGTTGATGGGGGAAATAGTCGGCTCTCGTGTGAAAGGGCAATATAAAAAATCAACCACCAGCTTATCCACGATGAATGGGGTAACGGAATCTACCTATATTGCAGAAACAATTATTCCGCTTGTTGCTTTTGGAATTCCGCTCAGTCCTGTGGCAATCGGGCCGGCGCAAGCGTTATTTAATGCGCCGCCGGTATTTACAACTGAACCGGTTCATAACTTACATACGTTAATGGAACCGATGGATTTTCTTTTATATGGGTTGATTGGGATTATTGTTGCTGCGGTTATCGCGTATCCATTTTCAATGAATTTTGCGAGAAAAGCGACTGTGCTTGTATTAAAGCATATTAATCAGGAAGCTATTATTGCCATGTTTATCGGGGTGGTTACGCTGCTTGCTTTTTATGAAGGCGGGCTTGTCAGTGTGACGGTTACTTTTGCGATGGCGATGGTTGGCGGTTTATTGAATCGTTTCCTTGGTGTAGGAATCGGTGTTCAATTTATGATATTCTATGGTTCTGGATGGATTGTAACGGCGTTATTGGGAATGTAGTATGAAACATAGCGGGGCAGTGGAAACGTGCTCCGCTATATCTATATAACAGCAGCAATCTATCAAACACGAAACATCCCTGCAAATATGATATGATATCAACGGAAAGGGTGTGGAACGTATGAAATTAATCGCAATTGATTTAGATGGCACATTACTAGGAGAAGATGGAAAAATCAGTGCAGCGAATCAGGAAGCTATCCGCATGAGACAAGCGGCTGGGGATATTGTTGCTTTTTGCTCTGGAAGATCTTTGCATGATATGCAGCAAATTGCGGCATTATCCAATATAGAGGTTCCGCTGATTTGTGCGAACGGCTCATTAACCAGTGTGAATGGAGAGATTATTCGCAGCCAGATACTGGTTTCTGACAAGTTAACGGAAATCATGGATACCGTTTCTCAATCGGGATTGTATTTTGAAATCTATACAAATAAAGGTGTTTATATTCAAAAAGATAAAAAGCAGATTTTAGAGGCGGAGAAGGAAGCTCTTTTTGATACACCGGAAGAAAAAGAAAAAGCAGCACATATTATCCACATACAAAATAAGCAGTACGGTGTGGTGGAAGTAGATGATTACTTAGAGGCTGGTGTTACGGAGCTGGATCCGTATAAAGTGTTTATTTTGTCCTTTCGCCGGGAAGCGTTGGAAAAGCTTGCGGAAGGCTGGGAAAACAGGGAGGACCTCTCCATGACCACTTCAGGGTATCAAAAATTAGAGATTGCCCATCCGGATGCGAGTAAAGGAAACGCATTGGAAGAACTGGCAAACTATTATCAAATTACCCAAGCAGATACGGCTTGCATCGGGGATAATCTGAATGATATTTCTATGTTTGAATATGCGGGGACTTCTGTTGCCATGCAAAATGCAGAACCGGAAGTAAAAAAATACGCAGATGATGTTACCAGCAGTAACGATGCGGACGGGGTCAGTTATGCCTTACGTGAAATAATTAAATAAAAAGCAGCGGCTATCATTCTTTAGATAACAAAATCCGAATCCGTTTCACACGTTTCAATAAGAAATTGTGGACTGGATTCGGATTTTATTTATTATCAAGTTTTTATTCTTCTACTTTTTCAACGGATTTTTTCTTCACGAATTGAAACAGACCAACTTCATGCGCTGCCTGAAATGCACTGACTACGAATGGACCAAATATAAGGCCGAGTACACCGAAGAAAACAAAACCGAAATACATGGATAAAACGGTCGGCAGTGCAGCAAGTCCCATTTGATTGCCGAGTACCTTTGGCTCTGTAATCCGTCTGATGATAAGCAGGAATAAGGCTAATATCATCAGTTGCAGACCTGTTGGAACGTCGCCGATAAGCATCATCACGCCGCCCCAAGGGACAAGGATTAATGCCGGACCGACATATAGTGGAATAATATCCACGAGCCAGATGATAAAGGTCATGAAAAGCGCGAAATGTGGTGATATATATAATAAACTGAGATAAGTCAGTATAAAAATCATCACGCTCAGCAGGAATTGGGCTTTCCAATATCCCCAGAAAACGGTTTTTAGACGCTGGAAGAATGTTTTCAGTTTTGTCGCTGTTTTGTCAGGGAAAAGAGCGAAAAATGCTTGAAATAGTTTTGGTAAATCAAGGCTGAATAAAAAGAAGGTTATCAAATAAACCAGCGAAACAAAGAGCAGGTTAGGAATGGATTGCACCCAGGATCCTAACATACCAATGAAGTCCTCGACCAAGTCATATCCTGTATTCAACAGCCGATCAGATTGGCGATTCAACTCACTAATGATTGATTCGCGCTGCGGTGAATCTTCAATTAAGTCATTGAAGCGGTAAATAACTTCGTCGATAACCGTTTGGATTTCACTTCCGTATCTGGGAACATTTTGCCCCCACTCGACGATACGGCTGATTGCGCTGGTAAGCATCACATAAACTAATCCGCAGGCGATAACGACGAACGATGTAAAAACAATCGTGACAGGCCAGATTCGTTTCTCTGTCTTGAGCGATTTTTTTAATAGATTCACCAGCGGTTCGACGATGATTGCTGTTAATAATGCCAGTAAAACAGGCACAAATACGGAAAAGTAAAAGTATAAAAACACACCTATTGCTACAATTAATAAGCCGATCGTTATTTTTTTGATGAGTGATTGATTTAACAAATAATTTCCTCCCGCTAGTAAGCCAATTGATTACAACAATATTATTTTATCGTTCGATTTCGAAAATGTAAAATGGTTCAATGGTATGGAGGGGTGATTTAGTAAGTTAGACATGAATTATATATTGGATTTTAACTTACGTACTTTAAAAGTGACTTCCATTCTTCAGGGAAAAGGTATGATTGCTCCTTCCATATAGCTGTTAACACAGATGAGAAGGTGAGGAGTAAGGCAACCGCTGCGGCGGACCGTTTTGCTTTCCTAGGGGCACGCTCTTCAGCTAACTTTTGCCAAGAAGATCGCTTGGCAAAAGTGGATCTTCAGAGGGTGCTGATCCCTCAGGAGTCAAAACGGTCCGCCTTCGCTAGTGGGGTGTTCTATGCATGAAATAGTTGAACAAATAAAAGTAGATCAGGAAGAACACATTTTTCGTAGTGCTCGTAGTGCATGGTAAAAATGTTCCGCAATCTTTTTTCTGTGCATGAAAGCTATACTCGATATGAGATCCATGCTGTCATGCAATCATTTGAAACACCAGAAAGATGGTTTATTTAAGCTGAAAAGCGATTATTTCATCTCACTTCAATAGGATGTTATTTCTTCCAAACGTTGTAGCGTCTTATCAGAGCACAGGCCAACCACCGAGACTCCTAGTCGGCTAAGACCGGTCACGTCCTGTGACCAACGGCCGACACTAGGACGTCCTGGGACTGCGCTTACTCGCCCCACCGAAAACATTTGTCCGTCGTGGGAACAGGGCGAGCTGAAGATCCACTTGAAAAGCGGTTTTCTTTTCAAGTTAGCTGAAGCCGTCCCCATGGCAGACTAAGAACGCAACGTCCTGGGGTTGCGCTTACTCACCCCATTAAAACCGTTGTTGCAACGTCTGCACTAGTACGTCCTGGGACTGCGGTTACTCGCCCCATCAAAAACCGTTGTACGTCGGAAAGCGAAGTGGTTGGCCGGAGCGGAAGCTACATACCATTTCCTGTTCAAAAAATAAAAGAATGATTGAAAGAAAACCAAGCATGATAATAGAGTTCATGTTCACAAGGTTTATATGCGTATTTTTTGGAGCGGAAGTTGCGTGGTATCATTTTTATTATTTTGTCGAAATGTAAGGTTTTTTATAAGAATTTGCTGAAATGTATTATAAATAAATGCATCTCCATATTGACAGCTTGCTAAACGAATAATATTCTATTAATAATCGTTTCAATTTTGTAAAAAAGGAGGGGTATGGTGGCTAAACGAAAAATTCAATCGAATGATAAAGGTTTTAAGAAAAGGTATTGGGCCGTGCCGGATGCATTCATCATTATATTTGGAATATCTGTACTCGCGGCAATTGCGACTTATATCATTCCGGCGGGGATGTATGAGCGGGAAGAAGTAGGCGATATTACACAAGCTGTGCCGGGGAGTTTCAGATTTGTGGATTCCTCGCCTGCATCGTTAATGGATTTATTTCTTGCTATTCAACAAGGGATGATTGAATCCGGGAATATCATATTTTTGATATTTATGATAGGAGGAACGGTCGCTATTCTGGAATCGACAGGTGCGATTGATGCTGGGATAAATACGCTGATACGCAAGACAAGAGGCAATAAAACATTACTTATTGCGGTAGTCAGTGCTATTTTCGGGATTATCTGTACTGTGGGTGTTGCTTCGAATGCGGTTATTGCTTTTATCCCGATCGGTATTGGGCTGGCACGGGCTATGAAATTAGATGCGATTGCTGGTGTGGCAATTGTGTATCTCGGCTATTATGTCGGAAATACAGCTGGTGTGTTAGAGCCTACCATTTTAGGCATTGCTCAAACTATCGCGGAGCTCCCGTTGTTTTCAGGTCTGCTTCTGCGTTTGGCTGTATTTATTGCTTTGCTTGCTGTAACCATTATTTATGTTTGCAGGTATGTGAACAAAATCAGCAGGGATCCGAGCCAGAGTTTAATGGCGGATAATCCCTTTATGGACAATCCCAGCGCGGAAGTGAATGGGGAACATAGCAATGATACATTTACGAAAAAACATATTGTCATTATTCTGATCTTTTTTAGTTTTATCGGTATATTTCTATATGGTGCGTTGAATCTTGGCTGGTCTATTGATGAACTTTCCGCTATCTTTATCATGATGGGCGTCACGGTTGCGATTGTTGATAAGATAACACCGAATGAATTTATGAGAAGGTTTATGAATGGTGCAAGGAGTATTACATACGGGGCTCTCGTAGTCGGAATAGCCAGAGCCGTTATTGTTGTCATGGAAGATGGCAGAATACTCGACACGATTGTTCATGGTGCTCTGATTCCACTGGAATCGTTACCTGTTATTTTAGGCGCTCAAGCACTTTATCTATTTAATTTGCTGTTTAATTTACTCGTGACATCCGGCAGCGGACAGGCTTCGATTGTAATGCCTTTGATGGTTCCTCTGGTCGATATGCTTGATATTACTCGTCAGACTGGTGTGTTAGCATTGAAATTGGGCGATGGAATTACAAATATTATTACACCTACTTCTGGTGTACTGATGGCAGTACTTGCTATCGGGAAGGTTTCGTGGACTAAATGGGTAAGGTTTGTTTTTCCTCTGGTTTTATGGTGGACAGCAGTAGGTGCTGTATTTATGGGAATTGCAGTTATGATTAACTACGGTCCATTTTAAGCATTTGGTTGATGGAATGGTTACGCTGTTTATTCTTTGAATAGGCAGCTCTCTTTTTAAATAAGAAGCAGCGATTTTCGTTTGAAAATTTTCTAAAACGGAAAGAGATACAAGTAGAGTAATAAATAATCAAGTTGGAGGAAGTAATGATGCAAGTATATGAAGAAAAACATTTTAATGACATGTTGGAAATGCTTGAACAACTGGTGAATACGGACAGCGGTTCAAATGATAAAGCTGGTGTGGATCAGGTTGGTACATTTCTCCGGCAAGCATATGAACAGATCGGGTTTGTTTCAGAAGTGCATGAAAGTGAAGTATATGGAAATTCCATCACATTGCGCCATCAAGATGCCACAAATCCGGACATTTTAATTTTGGCGCATATGGATACGGTTTTTCCGGCGGGAACGGCGGAAGAACGGCCGTTTACTATTCGTGAAGGACGGGCGTATGGACCTGGTGTTATCGATATGAAAGCAAGCCAGGCTATGGTGTTTTATGCGATGAAAACTTTAATAGAACAGCAAAACGAAGCTTATAAGCATGTTGAAATTGTGCTTAACAGTGATGAAGAAGTAGGGACAGTTTCATCCAGAGCGCTGATTGAAGAAAGAGCGAAAGGAAAAAAAGCTGCTCTTGTTATGGAGCCGGCAAGAGAAGATGGTTCCATTGTGAGTTCGCGGCGTGGAAGCGGACGTTATGACCTCGATATTAAAGGACGTTCCGCGCATTCCGGGATGAATCCAGAACGCGGAATCAATGCGATTGAAGAGCTGGCGCATAAAATTATCGAGTTACAAGGTCTTGCCGACCCAGATAATAATTTGCATATCAATGTTGGAATGGTGGAAGGAGGCACTTCCGTCAATACCATAGCGCCATCTGCTAAGGCTGCTATTGATGTGCGCATCAGCACAGCATCCCAAGGAGGGGCTATTGATAAAGAAATTCAAGCTATTGCCCGGGAGAGTGCTGTTGCTGGAACGGAAATCACATTAACAGGTGGAATCAACCGCCCGCCAATGGAATGGACGGACGAGGTGCAGCGTCTTGTTGACCTCATCCAGGCCGAAGCTGGAAAAATTGGATTGAACGTTACGGATACAGCAACCGGCGGCGGATCAGACGCATCCTTTACAGCAGCAATGGGCATTCCGACCGTTGACGGTCTGGGACCTGTTGGCGGAAAGCAGCATACCAGTGAAGAATATCTGGTAGTGGACAGTTTGAAGGAACGCATGACGTTATTTACGAATGTGTTGCAGCGGTTAAGTGAGGAATAAAAGGTTTTGATGGTATAAGATACCTGGCAAAACTTCTTTTCGAATCGTGTTTTAACATGAAAAGATGAAATAATGGGATGGGTGCTTTTCACTGAAAGGCACCCATCTATTTGTGATGCGGAGGTTCCGCTTATTCGTGCAAAAAAGCTTGTTTTTTCTATTGGGCAAAACAGCTGTTATTCTTGCGACGGGCGGATATAAAAGCCGGCAACCTCATGATTGTCGTTAATAGATACAGTGAAGACAGTAGACTGGTCACCGAATGCCCCTTCGTAAATAAAGGTATAGTATGCATCTGCCTGCTGTTCATCTACATAATCAAATCCCGTGAAGGCACCAAATTCTGTCTCCATTTCATTCCAAATTGCTTCTAAATCGCCGGCAGCCATTTCCGTCTCCATCACCTCATCATAAAGTGCTTCTGCTTCTTCATAATTCCCCTCGCTTACTAGCGTTAAAAATTTCTCCGAGGTTTCCGATGCTTCTTCCGATGTGATCGAAATCGAGTTATCGCTGCCATTTTCTTCGCTGTTGTCAGCTTCAGTGGTGGAAGCTTCTTCCTGATTATTGTTATTATCACTTTCGGAAGCGGAGTCTGTGTCCCCGCAAGCTGCTAAAAATGGAATCAATAACAGGACAATGCCTGCAAGCAAGAATAGTTTTATTTTCATGATGATACACTCCTTTTAATACGTTAATTGATGACTCACTCTGTTTGTTCTTTTATCCACTGGCTAATATCTGTTATAACCTGTTCATCCACATGCCCGGGAATATTGTATTCCTCCACTGTACCTTTGTTTTCTCCTTGGGAAAGAATAAAGTTATGATTCAGGTTTGGATAGGATTTCAACGTTGCTTGTGCTTCGTTTTCAAAGATATCTTCCCATGCGGCGAAATCGTTCTCCATGGTTACCTGAAAATCCGCTTCCCCCTGAAGAATCAACAGCGGTTTATTGGAATCACGTGCGATTTGACCGACATCGTACTGATCCATTTCATGAAAATAATATCCGCTCATGCCGCCAAAGTTATATTCCATAGTTTCTATCGGGGGCATATCTTGTAAACGCGCTGCAAGGTCTTTAAATTCCTCTGCTTGCTCTTTTCTTTGAGCGGCTGCTGCTTCACTTAGATTGTCAGGGATGGAATCGATTTGCTGGTCATACATGATTTCCCACAATGGACGCGGAGATCCTGCCAGCAGAATCATTCCAGCTGTATCTGCTTCCTCATCAATTCGCGGTGCAACCATGCCGCCCAGAGAATGCCCGCCGATATAGGCTTGATCGGTCTGGATGCGATCATCATTCTGAAGTATTTCTGCTGCTTCCACGGCATCATGAATCGTCTCTTCCTGTACCGTGATGGCCGCACCTAGCTCTGTTGCCATTTTCTCGCCGTGTGTATAGGTTCGTTTATCATAACGCAAAACGGCAACTCCGTCCTCTGCTAATCCATAAGCAATATCTTGAAAAGGCTTGTAACTGTAGATAGATTCATTCCTATCATTGGGACCGGAACCATGTACAAGGACAACAGCCGGGAAAGGCCCATCCTCTTTAGCAGGCAAGGTCAATACAGCATCCAACGGGTATCCTTCTTCCGCTTCGATTGTTATCTCTTCCTCCATCACGGAATCAGGTAATGTTAATTCTTCTGCTGGTGGTGCTATTTCTAAACGCTCCAGTCTTTCATCATCATTCCAAATCATATCCACCTCCAAGGTTATATCATCAAAAATAACTTCTCCTGCAACGGTTGTTTCTTCCTCCCCAGTAGTTGCTTCCAAATGATTGATTTCTTCCAGGTTATTTCCGCTGTGTGCTTCCCAGGACAATTGCAGTTCAGAAGCCGGGTATTTTTCTGAGAGTGCATCTGAAAAGAATGTTTCTGTTACTTGTTGGTATTCTTCCTCCTGTAATTGCTGCAGCATATCTTCTGTGTTCTTTTCTGCTATGTTCTCCTGATCAGTACAGGCAGAAAGCAAGAACAGCATCAGGACAACCGGGAATATGTACCTTCTAGGCAAAATAATTTCCTCCTTTCCATCGGATTAGTATAGGAAAGCTCTGCCATTCCTTACGATTTGTGCAAGCATTATGTTTCAAAACAGTCTAATTATTTGTTGGTTCCCGCTTATTTCGTTAAGATGGAATTATACTAGTGAAAACCGGATTGAAAATGGATGGATAAAGAAAGAGGTGGAAGAGATGCCAACAAAGACAGAAGTTTTTGAAGTGAAAACAAATCAGAAGCAAGAATTCGTTTTTTTAGATAAACAATTGGATGAAATATTGGATAACAGCGGTGTGCAGGAAGGAATGATGATTGTCTATTGTCCGCATACAACCGGCGCGATTACCATTAATGAAAATGCAGATCCGGATGTGCGCCGTGATTTATCGCTTGGTCTGAATGAAACTTTTCCGAATAAAGCAGCCTATGTTCATATGGAAGGCAATTCTGACGGGCATATGAAGTCATCGGTTGTAGGCGCGAGTGAGACATTGATTATTTCAAACGGCCGGCTGGTTCTTGGAACATGGCAAAGTGTCTATTTTTGTGAATTTGACGGGCCAAGAACACGGAAGGTACATGTGAAAATAATAGAAGGTTAAGACAGAAGAAGGGAAGAGGAGACAGTGTTTTGACGATAGAAACGTTATTATATCACCCGCACAGACATGTTGCATTAGAAGGAACACAGAATATCCGTGATTTAGGAGGCTATCCGACAAAGGACGGCAAGCAGACCAAATGGGGGAAATACTACCGGGCCGATTCCCTGCACCTGGTGGCTCCTGAGGGCCATGCTTTTTTACAAGAAGAAAAAGGCATTCATACAATAATTGATTTGCGTCTGAGTGTAGAAGGAAAATATAAGAAAAAAGATAAAGCACGGTATGATTTCCACAATATCCCGTTAATTGATCCGGCTACATTTACTACAAAGAAACCTGCAACATTGGTTGAAATGTATATTCTTATGTTAGAGAGCAGCAAAGTGAAATTCCAGGAAATCATGGATGTTTTCCTGGAAAAAAGAGGGGAGCCTGTTCTTTTCCATTGTCGTGTCGGGAAAGACCGTACTGGTGTGCTTGCAGCTATTTTATTAGATTTGGCCGGTGTTCCAAGAGATATTATTGTGGAAGACTATGCTTTAACCGGCGTATATAAAGAGCTAACAGAAGAAGAACTGCATAAACGTCCGCCAATGATGTCACGCAAACAATTTAAGACTATGCTTGGCTGTGACCCTTCGTATATGGAGGAGTTTTTGGACTATTTATATAAAGAATACGGGAATGCAGCCGGCTTTTTAAAGGCAGTTGGTTTGACGGACGAAGAGATCACGTTGTTGCATGCTGATTTCATAGAAGAAGTGTAAGTGAGAAGGGGCAAACGGTTTTTATGCCGGTGCTCCTTTTTACTTTCCGATGATTGATTAGCGCCCGTATGCGCCGGGAGAATAAAACATGGCAAGCTGCGTCTTTCAAAGGGCAGCTTGCCATGTTTTATTTAATAGTATGGGGGATACGGGTAACCATTGTAATACCCGGGCGGTCCAGGCGGTCCGGGAGGCCCTGGGGGACCATAATATCCCATCGGACCCATTGGTCCAGGCGGTCCGGGAGGTCCTGGAGGACCATAGTATCCCGGTCCGCCGCCGGGATTAAAAGCACCGCCCAGCAGACCTCCGGCTAAACCGCCGAGAAATGGGAAAAAGAACGCCCGCTCTCCTGGCGCTTGCCGGTTCAAATGCTGGTGTGCCGGGTATGCATTATATTGGGAAGCAGGGATATCATACTGCTGCGGATGCTGATAATCCAACACTTGATATTCATCTGCATGAGAATAAGCATGGTTAGGGTCAGGTTGCATATACATTCCTCTTTTCTATATGAACTATATACCTAACTTATGCAGCTGCTTCCATTGTGTTCACCCAATTCTCTGTGCATCTCAGCTTACATATTAACGGCGAAACAGACGTATGATAAAGCTGACAATGACAATAAGAATAATGGCTCCAATCAGAGCTGGTATAATAAAGAAACCGCCGATTTCAGGTCCCCATTGTCCAAATATGGAAGAACCGAGCCAGGCTCCGATAAAACCTGCAAGAATATTTCCAATGATTCCGCCAGGTAAGTCTTTGCTTGTGATTAATCCGGCTATCCAGCCGATAATTCCGCCAACAATTAGGCTCCATATAAAACTTAGCATAAAAATCCATCCTTTCTATACTTATATATTTCTCCAGAAACATGAATTTTAAACGGAAAATCTGCATTTTTAGGTATAAAAATACATCTATCCTGAATTATTCATACCTGCAGATTAAAGAATCAAATTAAAATTTTTGGTTCATGATTTCCTATTTTTAAGCGAGAAAAGCTAAAAAATTCGTAGACAGCTGAAGGTAAATGGTATTTCTAAGAAAA
>NZ_JBHTKK010000004.1:0-184590 GCF_042675985.1 Oceanobacillus locisalsi | reverse complement strand
TGTGGCAATCGAATCGACAGGGACATGAACGCTAGTATCAACCTTTCAAGATTAGCCGTATAGTCACGAACAAGACACGGCTAATATGTACCGTGAGTTACACGGGAATTAACGCCCTCGGAGTGTTACAGCAAACGAGAGTAGTATCTGAGACAGATACAAAATCGGACACGGAGAACAGGGAAGAAAACAAAAAATCTCTTTTACAGGTTTTTATAAGTTTTTCGTAACGGTGCTATGTTGCGTACTGGAGAAGTAAATCATAATGTCAGTGTGGTACTTATTATTATTTCTATACTTGCATACGGACTTTTGGCAATGAATTCCTTTAATCTGCTGGATGATATAGAATCCGGTGGAGAAGCTCGATCGTTTTTGGAAGAATCTTTACAAGATGCTGGGGATGAACTTGCAGGAGTAACGATGGAGGAACAAATAGAAATATTTGGAAGTGTTGTAAATTTTGTTGCAATTGCTTCGGTTATTTATGCCATTTTAGGTATTGTGGCAGCAGTATTTTTAACTAAACGAATAAGAGTCCGGCTTGTTGGAATTCTGCTTATTATTTTAGGTGGAGTAAGTGTTATTTTAACGCTGGTCTTTGGACTAATCGGTATCATTGCCAGCTTAGGTTACCTGATTGCTGGTATAGTTGCTCTGAGGAAACAGAAAAAAGCCCAGAATGTTATCACATAGGGGTGAAGAAAAGAACGAAGCGCAAATGGCAGCTAGTGCTATTTGCGCTTCGTTCTTTTTTGTAGAGGATGCGGATACATGTTGGAAGTATTGAAATACAGAAATTTGTAAAATGATATAATCTACCAAATTATTCTGCGTCTTTTGCGTTATCTACATATTTTTTTGCCTCTACTAACCCCATAGCAGTTTCTTCCCGAATAAATGTAATGATTTTCACGTCATCTACATTGGATTGAAGCATATTATGAACCTGTGATGCGAGCTCTGTATAATTTACTTTCTGCTGTAACTTTAGGCGCAATTGTTTATTTTCCATTTTAGCAGCGATGATATATGTTGCTGCGCAAATAATAAGCAATATAGCTATATGTGTAGGCATTTAATTCCTCCTATATTACGTATTACGCTATCAAAGCAATTACCATTGTCTCATATCGTTGAATGTCAAACAATAAAATCCTAAAATTACAAAAATAAGTTCGTTTAATGTTCACAATTTCTTCTAATAAAACCTTCTATACAAACTGATTCATTGGAATTAAAATAGTGTATGGTATATATTTTTGGTAGGACTTCAAATTGGATAGCATTTTAAACCGTAGATATTGGTTGTAGATAGATGGGTAAAAGGAGATTAGATAAGAAATGGCAGAAACAATAAATGGGCAAAATCAAAAAAGCCCTATGTCCAAAATACTTTCGCAAACGGTCAAGACGGGAATTATTCGTTCCAATCTTATTCCGATGTTTGCCGGATTAACTTTATCATTATACACGTATCAAATTAGTATTTTAGAAAAGCTGCCGGAAATCTTGTTTGCGTTTTTAGGTTCTATTTTCGTTATAGGAGCTGCTGGCGCTTTTAATAATTTATATGACCGGGATATTGATGCGGTGATGGAAAGAACGAAAGCAAGGCCGACCGTTACCGGAGAAATCAAGCCTGGAACAGCGTTATGGCTGGGAATTATCATGGCTGTTGCCGGAATTGTTCTCCTTTCTTTAACGACACCGCTGGCCGGTTTTCTCGGCTTTTTAGGGTTGTTTTTTTATGTGTTCCCTTATACGATGTGGAGCAAACGGAGAACGGTGTATAATACGGAAATTGGAAGTATCTCCGGCGCTATGCCGCCTTTAATCGGCTGGGCAGCTATGTATCCAGATATTATGCACCCGGCGATTTTAGGACTTTTTGTAATTACGATTATATGGCAGATGCCGCATTTTTATTCGATTTCGATTCGGAAGCATGAAGAATATAAAGCAGCTGGCGTTCCGATGCTCCCTGTTGTAAAAGGGGTCAGACGGACGTATATTCAGACCAATATTTATTTAATTATCATGGTGGGAATCAGCTTTTTGCTAAGTTCCTTGAGTCTCGGACTGATGCTGGTGTCGCTTATCATGAGTATGGGCTGGCTGATTTTAAGTATCTTTGGTTTTAACCGGATGGATTCGGAAAAATGGGCAAAATCGATGTTTATTTATTCCTTAATTCATATGACCGTTGTCTTCTCCACGGTGATTATTTATTCGTTGATGGGAATTATTTTTAATTTGTAGCGTAAAAAAAGTATTTTACGTGTTAATATAGCTTGAAATCATTAAAAAGAACCAACTCTATGTTTAGAGTTGGTTCTTTTTAATGATGTAGTTTTTAGAACAACATTTTTCTATTCAATAGCATGTTGGCGAAATGTTGTGGGAGAAACTCCTGTGAACTCTTTGAATTTGACAGAAAAATGGGTGCTGTCATTATATCCTGCCTGCAAAGCGGCTTCAGTTACTGTCGAATTTGTAGAAACAAGCAATTGTTTCGCTTTCTCGATTCGTAGTTGGTGTACATAAGTTAATGGACTTATTCCTTTCACTGCTTTAAAACAACGCTGAATATAAAAGGGATTCTTTTGCAGAACTTCACTTAATACTTGTAAAGTAATTGATTCATGGTAATGTTCTTCCATATAGATGGCAGCTCGCTTTGCAACTTCCTCTTTATATCCTTCCCAATCGGCTTTATCTGGTTTACATCTGTTGCAAGGTCTGAAACCTTCTTTTATAGCAGCATCTAGATTTTTGTAAATAATAACATGTTCGGGATTTGGAGTCCTGGCTGTACAAGAAGGACGGCAAACCGTTTTTGTTGTAGTCAGGGCATAGTAAAATGAACTATCATACGTTTTATCATTGTCCCGGACCGCAATCCACTGCTCGATATTCAAACTCATCACCCCATCTAAATTCGAAGTCTAGCATCCAATAACGTATATACAATAAGAAAAAGAAATTTGTGCACACCTGCATGCAATAGATGACAAAGTGTATCAAATGAAACATATTGAAAAATGTCAATCTGTCTTTCTATTAACGGCTATTGGAATAAATCTGCTTTTAGAAACAGCATACAGATATTTTTACTGCTAATACTGTAAGAATTGTTTTTAACTCTCTCTATAAATAATATAAAATCTGCCTTTCCAAACATCAAGTTCTTAAGTGCAAGCAGGCTAAGGCAATGATAGAAAATGAGCAATCCGACCATTTTAAAATGGGGCTGGATTGCTCATTTACATATATTGTTTAAAATATCACCAGAGTCAGATATAAACCAAGCAATGTAATAAAAAGAATAGGGAAAGTTAGTATCATCCCGATTTTAATATATTCTCTCCAAAGAATCGTTACCCCTTTTCGTGACAATACATGGAGCCAGACCAAGGTGGCAAGAGATCCTATCGGCGTGATTTTCGGTCCTAAATCCGATCCGATAACATTTGCATAGATGAGCGCTTCTCTTAAGATTCCAGATGTATTCGTTTCAGCAATAGCGAGCGCATTGATCATCACGGCAGGCAAATTATTCATAATTGAAGATAGGACGGCAGCAATCAATCCCATCGAAAAAGTGGTGATAAATAATCCTTGGTCAGCAACTGCTTGAATGACCGTTGCAAGAGCAGGGGTAAGGTCTGCATTTTCCAGTCCGTAAACAACAACATACATACCGATAGAAAAGATAACAATATTCCAAGGAGCGTCTGAAATAACTTTTTTTGGTATGAACTGCCGGGCTGCGCTTTGCCAGGAGAATAAAGATGACAGCTATGGCACCGGCAATGATCGAAACAGGCAGATGCATCCATTCACTTGTAAAATAACCAACCATCGTTCCCAATATGCTGACATAAATAAACATCTTCAGGCCATTGCCATTGGCTGCTTTTGCCATATGCAAGGCAGACCATTCAAATAAACCAATCTCATCTAAAACCAGAGATATTAAAATAATGGCTACAAAGGCTAATGTAGCATTCCAGGTAATCTGAAGAACATCCAACACATCACCCCATCCGACCACGCTGGATAACAATGCCAGCAGAGCTCCTCCAGAAGCTGACCAGCCGATATTTAAGCTTTTAGGCTGCTAAATGACGAAAACAAGTGTGATACAAAAAATGATAAGCGCAAGTATAAGCGTGAAGGTCATCGTATTCTCCTTTAATGTTAAATAACAAACGCTGATCAGCAGCATAAGAGCCTTACTTAAGAGCGTTGAAATGCCAGCCATTTTCGTAACCTTATGATTATATAACCCGATTCAGCGATTTGGCAAACCTTTCTATATAAGTTGAAATTAAGATTTTATCTTCTAGCATTCGCTACGGAAAAACACTACGCTTTCCGTGGGCTTGTCCTCAGCCTCCTCGAAAAAGGAGACCGCTTTTTCTGCGGGGTCTTCACACTGCGCTTTCCCACAGGAGTCTCCGTATTTTTCCTCCGCTGCTTACTGTGCTTAATCCAAAAAAATGACCCTATTTTTAAGTATAAAAGATAGGTTTATTAATTCAATTTATATAATAAAACAAGGACACCAAATTTAGGCAATGGCCGATTTTGGTGTCCTTGTTAAATAGGAGAAGGGCAGCTATTATATAAAATATTTTTGATTTAAAGATTGATAGTGCAGGTTATTATTGTTGTACTATTTCACAATCATTGCAGGGCAGCCTGCACGTTTCATGACTTTATGACTGACACTTCCCAACACCATTTCTTGTAACGTGTTTAAACCGCGGCTGCCGATGACAATGATATCTATGCTTTGCTCATCAGCATACTTCACAATTTCCTGCCCCGGCTTCCCGCGTAAGATAGTTGTTTTGTAATTTGCACTTGCTTCCTGCAGATACTGAATGACTTTTGAATTCTTTTTACGGCGTTCCATATCGATTTCCTCATTGGAATTGGAATGAAGGACTGCCGTTTTTGATTTGTCAAAGTCAATGACATAGACGACATCAATTATCGAATCTTGATTGTATGCGGCAATTTTGACCGCTTCTTTCGCTGCTCGTACCGCATTTTCTGAACCGTCTGAAGCGAGTAAGATATGTTTATACATGGAGAATCCCCCTTAATGTGATGATAAAACACCATCTAGTTTATCCATTATTTTCTTACTTGAAGTATCTATTTCAACAAGCTCCACTTGAATTCCTTTTTCTTTTAATCGATTCACTACTTTTATCACAGCGCCGACTCCGGAATCATCCCAAATGCGGCTGTCAGAGAAGTCGATTTGAATTTTTTCCTCTTGTATATCTGCCTTTTTAAAGTAATCGACAAAACTATCAATAGAAGCAAAAAAGAGCTGTCCGTGAATATGATAACGATGCCCGTTATTCGAAATTTTAACGGTTGAAATTTTGATAACAAAAAATATAGCACTTAGTAGAACGCCAGCAAGCACACCTTTGGATAAGTCATGTGTATAAACAACAATGCCGACCGTCGCCAACATAACGATTGCATCTGTACGGGGAGCTTTTACCAAATATTTAAAAGAACTCCAATCGAACGTGCCAATACTTACCATAATCATGATTCCGACTAATACGGGCATTGGAATTTGCACAACCAGGTCACCTAACACAAGGATAAGAAACATTAAAAAGATACCTGCAATAAAAGTAGATAAGCGTCCCCGGCCGCCTGATTTCACATTAATGACGGATTGTCCAATCATCGCGCAACCTGCCATTCCACCGAAGAAACCGGTGATAAAATTAGCGATTCCCTGTCCGCGGGCTTCTCCATTCTTGTTACTTTCGGTTCCTGTCATATCATCAACAATCTGGGATGTCAGCAAGGTTTCCAACAGACCGACAATAGCCATAGATAAGGAATATGGAAAAATAATTTGTAACGTTTCCAATGACCATGGTACATTTGGAATGAAAAAAGACGGGAAAGATTGGGTGATTGTCCCAAGATCTCCTACTGTGTTCAGATTCACGCCGCTGAATATGGCGACAGATGTCAGTACGACAATGGCAATTAACGGAGCTGGAATGGCTTTAATGACATGTGGCAAGGTGTATAACAGAATGAGCGTCACTCCCACGAATACATAGGTCATGGTGGATATACCAATGAAATGTTCCAGCTGTGCTGTGAATATTAAAATAGCCAAGGCATTCACAAAGCCAATCATGACGGCATTCGGTACAAATTTCATGACTTTGGCGACTTTGCATATCCCAAAAATAAGTTGAATGATACCTGTTAAAATGGTTGCTGCCAATAAATAATCAAGGCCGTAATCACGGACTAAAGGGACCATGAGCAGCGCCATTGCTCCGGTAGCTGCAGAAATCATTCCCGGCCGGCCGCCGGCAAAAGAAATGACAACAGCAATAACAAAAGAGGTGTATAAACCTACCATCGGATCAACACCTGCTATAATAGAGAAAGCAATTGCTTCAGGAATAAGAGCAAGCGCCACGACAATACCGGATAAGATGTCCGCTCGAATATTACTGAACCATTGTTGTTTTAAATGTTGCATGATAAACTCCTTTTCTAAAATTCTTTTCACATTGTAGCACTAACTTTCCCAAAAAGGAACCCTTAAGGGAAATTAATAGGAGCGAATAATATGATATATGGTTATACAAGACCGTTATATAATGATCAACAATCTGAGCGTCAATTAGCGTCTCTGGAGGGAAAATGCGACCGGATTCTTCAAGAAGAACATGGAACACCGAAAAAACGGCGGCAGCTGGAGGAGCTGTTGATGGAGGTGCAAGCAGGAGACCATATTTATGTAGAAAAAATGATTGCTTTGGCGGATACTTTTCATCACTTGATGGATGTATTAAAAGTGTGTGAAAAAGATAAGGTGACCATTCATTTTCTGCGTGAGGATATGGATAACGGCACACTGCTAAATATGTATTTGCGGGATATGATGACGCATGTACTGCAATTCCAATCCGACAGTATTAAACAATCGACAACCCATGGCATATATGAAGCGAAACGACAAGGTAAATCGATTGGCCGTCCTAAAAAATCGGATGAAAATATTAAAAAAGCAATGGCGATGTACCAGGACGGCTTTAAATTGTTTGATATCAAGAATGAAACAGGAATAAGTAAATCAACGCTTTATCGTTATTTGGAATCGTTAGGGGGAGGAGGGGAGGTTTAGATAGAAGAAGTTATTTTGATAGTGGTTGATTAGTTCATAAAATTATATTTGTTCAAACCAATCAAAATAGCTTCTTCACCTTTCTTATCTCCATCGTTACGTACTTTTGAATATTCCATTTCTAATGGGAAGCAATAGTATGTGCACGCACGATCTCAGTACGTTACACGCTTTTTTTCGCCAATCAATGGATAAATCTGATTTATTTTCATAATGGCAGCACTGGCAATTAATGCTTTTAAAACATCACCTGGTAAAAAGGCTAGAGCTGAAAGAGCGGTCGGACCCCATGGAAGATTTGATAAAATAGATAAATAGGTAACGCCAACGATGTTAATAATAAGCGAACCGCCCAAAATAGTGATTAATACAAGTTTCCAATAGGCCAGCGAATGGATATTTTTTTCGGTTAAATAACCGATAACCCAAGCAGCGATTGGCCATGATAGAACATATCCCCCTGTGGGTCCGACAAGAACTCCTAAACCGCCACGACCACCAGTTAATAACGGAACTCCGACGGCAATGAGGAAGACAAAAAGAAGAACGCTGAGCCCGGCACGTTTGGCGCCTAATATACCGCCTGCCAGCATAATACCCAGTGTCTGCGCTACAACGGGTACAGGAATAAAGGGAAGCGGGACAGGAGGGAAAATAGCAAGAACTCCGATAATTGCTGCGAATAATGACATAAACATCATATCTCTTAATTTCAATAGATTTCCCACGCTTTCTAGTTTTGATATAAATAGAATAATAAGGGAATATACACCCTATTGTCAACCTTTATATTAAATAGGTGACAATAGGGTGTTAGAAAGTTATAAATCCCCACGAAAATCTCTATACATAGACAAAAACATTAAGGAATTTGTATTGAATGAAAGAGATATCATATGCGTTATTTCTCTTCGATTCGGTTTTGAATGGGCAAGCAAATTTCACAAACATGCTTATCCAGCATGGATTTCACATATCGTTCCAAAATCGGTTTTGACTCATCTAACTGATGGCCTGCAACAGCTAATTCAGAGAAAATAGTTTCCCATGCTCTGGTCAATGCATCAGCTGTATGTTCAATAGTGAAAACAGCATAGCTTCCGCCTTGTAAAATACTTTGTTGAACACATTCATCATTTATTTCCTGCTGGGAAGACAATACAAGTGCTGTATCGTATCTGCAAGCTTCCGAGGGGACAAGGGTTGGATTGTCCCAAATAATGCCTAATATAACTGCATTATCTGTTAATAAATTGCCCTTTGAAGCATTGTTGTAGATCATCCAATGTTTAAACGCAGCCATTAGCTGGTTATTTTCCTTCCCATATGCACCTATTCTTCGCATATAAACGATTGGTAAATCAGAAATTTGTTCGATTTTCATTTGAAATTCTCCTAAAAAGTATAAGTACGCCGGCGTCTAAGTACATCATAAGTCCCTTTAAAATGAAAAACAACAACTATTTTAAAAATAATCTAATAATTTTAAAAATAACTTGTATTATATAACTTATTCCAATCTGTTTGTATAATAGTTATAAAGGACGTTCAAAAAATCCAATAAAAATGACGCGGTGAATTTCTGTGTTGACGTGTTTTTTCCGATACTCACGTATTATAAAGCATAGAAGTCATCACATCCTGTGAAAGTCCGTTCGGAAAAAACACGTCGCCTTGAACTTTCGACGCACAGGACGTGCTAGTGTCGGCGTTGCGACAGGACGTCGCGAACTTAGCCGACTTGGTTCTATTTATTGGATTTTTTGAACACGCACTTATCAAGAAAAGGAAGGAATGAGCAATAAAATATGGAGGAACAGCTATGAAATTACTTATTGTAGAAGACGATAAAACAATTGCTTCCGGCTTGGAATATTCGTTAAGTCAAGAAGGTTATGAAGTGATTGTCTGTCATCATGCGCAAGGAGCAGAAGAAATAATAGATACCGAGCTAAACAGCATTTTCTTATGCTTATTTGATCTATCCTTACCGGATGGCAGCGGCTATGATTTATGCCGATCTGTGAAAGAAAAAGCAGATGTCCCTGTTATTTTTCTAACCGTTGTTGATGATGAGGTGAATGTGGTGATGGGACTAGATATGGGGGCAGACGATTATATTACCAAACCGTTCCGGATTCGCGAATTAAGTTCACGAATTAAAACGGTGCTCAGACGTTATCAAAAAAATAACTCGAATGAGAAAGACACTTTTCAGCTGGGCTCGTTAGAGGTATTTCCATTAGAAGGAAAAGTGTATAAAGCAAACATAGAACTGGCATTAACCGCACTGGAATATCGGCTGTTGATGATTTTTATTAACCACCGCGGGCAGATACTGTCTCGGGAACAGCTGCTGGAACAGATATGGGATGTGGCTGGCGAGTTTGTCAATGATAATACACTCACGGTGTATATTAAACGGCTTCGAAAGAAAATTGAAGATAATCCGCAACAGCCGGCAATCATAGAAACAGTCAGAGGGCTGGGATACAGAATGGCGGCTGAAGATGCTGCGAAATAAAGAAATCCGTTTTTTTCTCACTTCTACTGTATTGATTTTAGGAATTGGCATGCTATTAGGATATATGCATTCTCCTGTCACAGCTGTCTATATTGCGATTGTCGGCGGGAGCCTGGCGATTTGCTATATGGTATGGATGGCCTGGCGCTATCAGCGGATTATCCAGTTATCCGGTTATTTACGAAAAATTATGGCAGGAGATACCGCGCTCGATGTCCGGGATAATAGAGAAGGGGACCTCAGTATATTAAAAAATGAAATCTATAAAATGACACGGATGCTATCTGAACAGCAGGAAGGGCTGCAGAAGGATAAGGAAAAACTCACAGACGCGATTTCCGATATTTCTCATCAAATCAAAACACCACTGACTTCGATGACTGTAATGGCTGATTTATTAAGCGATCCGAATATCGAGATGGAAAAACGGCAGGAATTTACATATCATATTCGCAGGCAATTAGAGCGGATGGAGTGGCTTGTATCCTCGTTATTAAAGCTTTCCAAGATCGATGCGGGAACTACTTTGTTCAGCAAGGAAAAGGTTGAAGTGGATCAGCTTATACAAGAAGTTGTTGCACCAATGGAAATTCCTGTGGAGCTGAAGGAAATAGAGCTGGAGATAGAAGAAAAGCCAGGGATGACTTTTATAGGCGATAAAAATTGGACGAAAGAGGCTTGTATTAATATTTTAAAGAATGCGATAGAGCACACCCCATATGGCGGAAAAGTTTCCATCTCTTATGAGGAAAATGCCATTTTTACAGAAATACGAATCAATGATAATGGCAAAGGTATCGAGAAAGCAGAGCTTCCACATATTTTCAAACGTTTTTATAAAGGAAGTCAGGCGGCTGATGGCAGTGTTGGCATTGGATTGGCGATGGCTTATTCGATTGTTGCTCATCAGCAGGGAGATATTGAAGTAATAAGTGAATCTGAAAAAGGAACCACTTTTTTAATTAAATTCTATCAGGGAGAAACAGCTCGCTAAAGGAAGTGTCACGTTGTAAGCAGATTATGTCATCATAGGTGACAATATTGTCACTGTTATTGTCATTATCCCGTCACTTTAGGCAGGTAAAGTAGGGAATAAAGGAAAAGAAGGAGGAAATGGTAGTGGAATTAATGCGGGTTGAAAATTTGTCTAAAGTGTACGGAAAAGGTGACACGGCGGTAAAAGCATTGGATAATGTATCATTTTCCGTGGAGCAGGGGGAGTTTGTAGCAATTATTGGACCGTCTGGTTCTGGGAAATCGACACTGCTTCATTTGCTGGGAGGTGTGGACCGGCCGACGGATGGCAAGGTATTTATAGAGAATACAGATATCTATGAATTAAATGAAACACAGTTAGCTGTTTTTCGCAGGAGGCAGATTGGCTTAATCTATCAGTTTTATAATCTCCTGCCGATTTTAACCGTGGAGGAAAATATTACGTTGCCGATGCTGTTAGATTCTCATCAGGTGGAAAAAAAGCACTTTAAGGAATTGATTGAAATACTTGGACTTAAAGACCGATTAGATTATTTACCGAATCAGCTATCCGGAGGCCAGCAGCAGCGTGTATCCATTGGCAGAGCTCTAATCAGTAATCCGTCTATTATTCTTGCAGATGAGCCGACAGGGAATCTAGACAGTAAGAATAGTAAAGAAATCATTGATTTATTAAAACTATTTAATAAAACATATCACCAGACATTGGTCGTCATTACCCATGATGAACGAATTGCCCTTCAGGCTGATCGGGTTATTTCCATTGAGGACGGTGTGATCGCCAAGGACGAGGTGATTCGCCAATGAATATAGTTAATAAAGTTACGTTAAGGCATTTAAAAGAAAATAAACGAAGAACGCTTATTACAATTATTGGGGTCATTATTTCTGTTGCGATGATTACAGGGGTAGCTTCACTTGGTATTTCATTTATAGATATGCAGCAGCGGGATGCGATTGCTAATGAAGGAAATTGGCATTACAGCATGGATCAGCTTGATTCAGAGCAGCTGGAAAAAATTCAAACCGATGCCAATACAGATTCTGTCGGTGTGATGAAGGAATATGGTTACGCACCATTGAATGACCAATTATTGAAAAGATACCTTTATGTCCGGGGCATGGATGAAACGGCTATGGACCAAATGCAAGTGAATCTGACGAAAGGCCGGCTCCCGGCAAATGAAAAGGAGGTAGTGATCTCTGAGGAATTAAAGAGACAGGATTTTGATTACCAAATTGGAGATACGATTGATTTAAATATAGGAGAAAGACGTTATACAGGAACGAGAGGTATAGCAAATCATACGTTAGAACAAAATGATTCCCTGCTGGTTATGGAGGGACAAGTAGATGAAGAATTACGTAATCAAACGGAACACAGCTTTTCCATTGTTGGTGAAATCGAAGAACCGATATGGGACGAGCCGTGGTCTCCAGGATATACGGTTTTAGCTTATACGGATGCACAAGCGTCATCTGTGGTGGATCGTGCAATTGTAAAAGTGAATGAGTTAGACTCAATCCTTTTTAAGGAAGTTGATGCGCTGGCTCAAGAAGCTGGAATAGATATAAATGCATATGATTTTAACACGACGTTATTGAATACGTACCTTGTTTCTTTGAATAGTGGAATGGTTTCTACTTTATCCGGATTATTAACAGTTATTATGCTGATTATCGTGATTGGTTCAGTTGCATTAATTTATAACGCATTTGCCATTTCTGTATCAGAAAGGTCACGGTATTTAGGAATGCTTGCGAGCGTTGGAGCAACGAAACGGCAAAAAAGAAATTCCGTTTTATTTGAAGGATTTTTAATCGGGGCAATCAGTACCCCTATTGGAATTGGAGCTGGTTTTGCCGGCATTGGCATCACGTTGCATTATGTGAATCAGATTTTACAAAATGTAGGGCTTGAGACAGATTTCCGGCTGGTTGTTACTCTTCCTTTAATCGGGATAGCTGTCGGAGTTTCTATGATGACCATTTTAATTTCTGCATGGATACCTGCAGTCAGAGCATCTAAAGTAACGGCAATTGATGCTATCCGCCAGGCAAAGGATGTCAAATTAACGAAAAAGAAAGTGAGAACAAACCGTATCGTCCGTAAACTCTTTGGCTATGAAGCGGAAATTGCTTTGAAGAATTTAAAGAGACATAAGAAACGTTACCAGGTGACTGTTTTTTCACTCATGATCAGCGTTATTCTATTCTTAACTGTAGGGTTCTATACCAATTCGCTGACAAAATCATATGAAGTACTGTCGGAGGAACTGGAATATGATATTTCCATTAGCGGCACAGGGGAGATAGATGATTCAAACCCATTGTGGAAAACCTATCAAGACATACAAGATTTAGATAGTGTGGAGGAAAGTTTCATTTACAAAGAAGCTAATCTCCAGGCATATTTTCCGGAGCACATGACTGGGGAGAACTATGAAAATTGGGATCAAACGCCTGAAAAAGCAGAAGGTCTTCCGTATAACCTGGAATTAGTCGGCTTATCTGACACGGATTGGGAACAATATCTTGCCGATAATGATATAACGGATAGGGCAGAAAGTGATTTTCGTGGTGTTTTAGTGAACCATGTCACCTATAATGATGGCACGCAATATATCGAAACGGATATGTTAAAAGTGGATACAGGTGATATGCTGCCGCTTCAAGTGAACAGCTACAATGAAGAGACAGAAGATTGGAATTTGGAACAGGGGGAAGACATCGAGCTGCTTGGTCTGACGAATCAATATCCAGTTGGGGATTCCCATGCTGATTCGAAGACCATTTATCTTATTGTACCGGAACAAGTGCTTGAGAATATTGTGGAATCATATCCAAATGAAAGAGCAAGTTTATCCGAGGTATATGTCACCTCTGATGCCCCGGATCAGGCGCAAGAAGATATAGAAGCGCTGGGAATTGCGAATGAGGTATCTATTTATAATCAGTATGAAATCAGACGGGATAATGAACAATTTGCACGGGTGTTGTCTATTTTTGTTTACGGGTTTATCATCCTGATTACATTGATCTCTGTCGCTAATATCTTTAATACCATTTCAACAAGTATTGCCTTGCGACGGAGAGAATTTGCTACGATGAAATCGATTGGCATGACGCCAAAAGCTTTTCGTAAAATGATTTATTTTGAGAGCCTGTTTTATGGAATGAAATCCTTGTTGTATGGTTTGCCAATTAGTTTTGTGGTGATGTATATTATTTACTCGCAAACACAATACGCCTTTGATTACAGTTTCAGCATTCCTTGGATATATATTGGAATTGCGATTCTAGCTGTATTTCTGATTGTTGGAGCAGCTATGCTTTACTCGATGTCGAAATTGAAGAAGGATAGTATCGTGGAGACGTTAAGACAGGAAAATATTTAAAGCACTCAAAAGCTGTCACAGATAAATGTAACTGTGATAGCTTTTTGCGTTATAGGAGAATGAGCGAAACAGACAAATATCAGTAAACGCACGCTTTATCATTATGAAAAAAATCAGGCTGTTAAGAGCCGACATTTGTAGATGGAAAATTGTTCTTACTATTACGATTAGATGTGGCTTTCCTTATAAAAAAATAGGCGTATTTAGGGGGGAAACAAAATACGCCTATTTTTATAAATCTGTATACTATCAAGCAGAATATGCTATTTAAAACAACTTTTATTCCGCAGTATAGCTGGAGCTCGCAATTTTACCGCCGTCTACAATCACATCTTTCTCTTGGAACGGTTTTTCTTCAAAGAAACGCGTTAAGATATCTTTGACACCTTCTTCAATACGAGCTTGCGCTTCTAACGTCATGCCGGAATAGTGAACAGTCATTGCCTGGCGTGGCATGGTTCTCCAAGGATGGTCTGACGGAGCAGGTTGTGGATACCATACGTCGCCTGCATAGCCTTGTATATGATTGGATTCAATCATTTCTTTTACATCATCTGTATTTACAATCTTACCGCGTGCGGTGTTGATTAAATAACTGCCTTCCTTCATCTGGCTTAAGACTTCTTTATCAAACAGGTTATCTGTAGAATGGGTTAACGGTGCATGAATGGTAATCACATCGCTTGTTTTAACTAACTTGTCGAAAGGAACAAAGGTAGAACCTTTCATATCTTTTTGGTTCATCGGGTCGTAGTGCTGCAACGTTACATCAAACGGTGCTAAACGCTCTGCAACTAATTGACCGATGCGTCCAAATCCGAAAATACCGACTGTTTTATGCTGCAAATCATGGGCATCATTACCGACCTGTGATAAATTCCATTCGCCTTCCTCTGCCTGACGATGGCCTTCTAAGAAATTACGCAGCAGGATAAGAATATCCATAACAGCATGTTCTGCTACACTGACTGTATTACTGCCAGTCACCTCGACAACGGTCACTTCATTCTTAACGGCTGCGTCTAAATCGACATGGTCTGAACCAACGCCAGCGGTAATGGCAAGTTTTAAATTTGGCGCATTGTTCAGACGTTCTTTTGTCATATACGCAGGGTAGAAAGGTGCGCTGATAACGACGTCCATATCAGCCAAATGTGCATTTAAATCTTTTTCGTTATCATTTAAAATAACCAGTTCGTGTCCTTTTTCTTGTAAGAACGGTTTTAATCCGATTGCTTTCTCGGTATTTAATAATTGATTCTCTGTACCACTTCCGGATGTTTCTGGAAATAATGCTACAATTTTCATTTAACACACGCTCCCTTAAATATAGTTGGTAGTATAAATAGGAATCTTCGAAAAAACATGATGTTATTCCCATAATATTCCATTTAAAAATACATTCAAAAAGAGCTTCGTAAAACAGAATAGCGTACTCTACACAATGTGTTATTCGCTAACCACACAAAATATTCATTTCGTGCTTACATACATTCTATTTAAATTCTTTAAAAAACATATGTTTTTTTAAGATTCCATTTATTACTATAATTGCCAAGTTCGCAAAAGATAAAACTTCTAACTTAGGAAAATGTATCTTGAAAGATGTCATGCTATAGCGGAAGCGGTTTGGTTTGTTGTTTAAATAACTCAACTTTTGCACCTAAGAATAGGCATATAAAACTTGCTGTTCCAGGATGAACATGATCTCTATTATCATGCTTGCTTTTTGTTTAATCATTTTTTTTGAACAAGATATGGTGTATAGCTTCCGCTCCGGCCAACCACTCCGCTTTCCATGGGGACGGCTTCAGCTAACTTGAAAAGAAACCCGCTTTTCAAGTGGATCTTCAGCTCGCCCTGTTCCCATAGGAGTCTACGTGGTTGGCCTACGCTCTAATAGTATGCTACAGCATTTGGAAGAAATAACATCGTGATGAAGTGAGAAGAAATAATAGCTTTTTAGCCTAAATAAACCATCATTTAGTTGTTCAGCTATTGCAAATGTATAGAATACCCCACCAGCGGAGGCGGACCGTTTTGACTCCTGAGGGATCAGCACCATCTGAAGATCCACTTTTGCCAAGCGCTCTTCTTGGCAAAAGTTAGCTGAAGAGCGTGCCCCTAGGAAAGCAAAACGGTCCGCCGTAGCGGTAGCCTTACACTTCACCACTTTATCTTCTAATCTTTGTCAACAGATATATAGAAGAAACGATCAATCCTTGTTCCTATGGAAAGCAAGTTACTTTTTAAAGTGCGGAATTGAGTAAATAATAGAAGAGGGCTATTGTAGAGATGTTAAAACAAAAATACGTAATAGTTAAACAAGCTATCTTAGCTTGAATGTCTAAGATAGCTTGTTTTTATCTTACTTTCTCTACAGATTTCACTCCTCGAATAAGCCAATACAATGCAATCCAAGGAAAAATGAATTTTGTAATCCATTCTATCGCTTCAAAGAGTATATAATTGTTAATATTGACTAACGGTAAGCCTAAAAATAAAATGCATAAAATAACAATACCAATGATAAGACGCTTCATTATTATTCTTCCTTTGAGAGTCAGTTTCTTTTTAACTTTATCAAAAATCTTTATTTCGTTAAAGAGGTTCATTTTATCTTACCAAGCTCCGTTTTATGAAATAAGCTGGGGTGCTTTTTGGCCCGTTGATGAACCTGCATTTTAATCCAGTTGCAGTAACGCTTCTTCAGGAACTTTTTCATCCGTGACTTCTACCCAGCCTTTTCCATAGCTGCCCGATGCATCCATACGCAGAAAAGCTTCTGTTCGTAATTCTCTATCCATCACTCTCGTAATTTGCTGTTCCTCTCCGGCTTCGTTATACCCTGAAAAGATATACTTATAATTGCCGGTCCACAGTTTCTCGTAATTATCAGCCGTTGTTTCTACATAATAGGTTTCTACAGGCTTTTGTAATAACCAGTCTGTTAAAGGAATGATTCCGGCTGTCGTCTTTTGGATAGCAACAGCTGCGGCGATAAATATAATGAGAAAACCCACCAGTATCTTTACTCTCTTTTTCATCAATCGACAACTCCTTCTTCTGTTTTTATGCGTATCTTCATTGTAGAAAAGAAACTTGAATGTAAAAAATCGTTCTCTCTTACACACAGCTTACAATTTTGTAAGGTGAAAATGCTTTCGCTATTTTTGTGGTTCCATATAATCTGTGCCATAATTATTTTTAGAATGGAGAAGGGTGATAGATATGCAGACCATTATGATTGTAGAAGATGACCCAAAGATTACAAAACATCTGCAGGATTATATTGAAAAATATGGCTATGATGTATCCTTTGTCACGGATTTTGAACGGATTATGGAAGTGTTCCAAGAAACAAAGCCTAACCTGGTACTTTTAGATATTAATTTACCAAGCTATGATGGCTTTTATTGGTGCAGGCAAATCCGCACAGCATCCACTTGCCCGGTTATTTTTATTTCCGCACGGACAGGGGAGATGGATCAGGTCATGGCACTCGAAAATGGCGGCGATGACTTTATTACGAAACCGTTTAGTGCAGAAATTGTGATGGCGAAAATACGTAGTCAGCTGCGCCGTGCCTATGGAGAATATGCACAGGATGCGAAGGAGCGTTTTTTGGAAGTAGAAGGTCTGAAATTATTACCGGAACGATTGGAATTAACCTTTGCCGGGGAAGAAACGTTTTTATCCAAAAAAGAAGCGGATATTATCGAAACATTGATGAACCGCTATCCGCGTGTTGCCGGCAGGGAGGATTTGCTGGAAAAATTGTGGGATGACCAGACTTACGTGGATGAAAACACCTTAAATGTTAATATCACAAGGGTGCGAAAAAAGCTGCAAGCTGTCGGAATAGAAGATGGTGTGGAAACGGTCAGAGGAGTCGGATATCGGCTGAAAAGCATGTGAACGAAAAAGGAGAATAAATGAAAGAAGGAAGTGTCAGTGTGCATTTTAAAACAGTTGAAGAGAATGATTTGCGTATGTGCAGTAACCTGTTTTTAAGCGTTTTTAACAAGGAGCCATGGAATGATAAATGGACGATGGAAAAAGCTGAACAATATTTGACAGATTTTTACCGGACTCCGGGATTTTTAGGCGTGTCTGCGATAGAAAAAGAGAAAATGGTAGGTTTTATATTTGGAACACGACGAGCCTGGTGGAGCGGAGATGAATTTTTCATCCATGAAATGTGTGTAGATACGGGCAGACAAAATAAAGGGATTGGAAAGGCGCTAATCAATCATTTGATAAATGAACTGGATTCCAATTCGATTACTGCCATTTCTCTTTTAACGGACAGAGGGATACCGGCAGAAGCATTTTATCAAAGACATGGCTTTAAAGAAGTGGAAAGGCTTGTTTTTCTAAGTCGTGAAGTTTAAAACAGCTGTTTAAAGGAGAGTTGAAATGAAGCTATTTTTTAAGGAACATGCTTTATTGATTGCGCTTAATATCCTGCAATTCACGGCTATCCTGCTTCTTTATTGGTTGGATGGCTACCGGAATCTGCTGCCGGCGCTGTATGCCATTTTTATCGGCTTCTTTTTGTTGACCTGCTACCTTTTTTATCAATATGTCAGCCGGCGTTCCTTTTATAAGCGATTAAGCAGGCCTTTAGAAACACTGGATGAATCGCTGCAGAAAAGCAGCCAGCATCCTGTTTCAGAAGCTTTGGATGACCTGTTGCGAAGCCAGTACAAGCATTATCAGCAGCAGATTAATACCATTGAAAAGGAAAGGGTAGAGCACCTGAAGCTGATGGATCAATGGGTGCATCAGATGAAAACACCAATCTCTGTGATTGAACTTACTGCGCAGAATCTGGATGAACCGGATTCATCCAATATTCGGGAAGAAACGGAACGGATGAAGTCGGGATTACATACGATTCTTTATATGGCGAGACTGCGGACGATTGAGCAGGATTTTCATATTAAGCCGATTCATCTGGAAGCATTGGTTCATGAGGTGAATGGGGAAAACAAACGGTTTTACATACGTAACCAGGTCTATCCGAAAGTGGAAGAAAGAACAGCGGGATTAACTGTGCAAAGTGATGAAAAGTGGCTCTACTTTATTTTAACGCAGCTTATCTTAAATGCAGTGAAGTATTCTGCAGGAAAGAGTAATTCCGTGCTTATTTCCATGTATGAACGTGGGAAAGAGGCTGTTTTAGAAATACAGGATTTTGGAATAGGCATTCCAGAAGCGGATAAAAAACGTATTTTTGATGCTTTTTATACAGGAGAAAACGGAAGGAGATTCAGAGAATCTACGGGAATGGGGCTGTACCTAATAAAAGAGTCAGTGGAGTACCTTCACCACCGTATTGAATTTGAATCCAAAGCTTTGGAAGGTACAACGTTCCGGATTGTTTTCTCAGAAACGCAAAACCTTACAACATTGTAAGCTAATTGAAAGGAATTTCGATCGTTCCCTCTTTGAGAACAGCGATATACTATGGTTAAATCAAATGCTAAGAAAGGAAGTATTCTTATGTTGAAAGTAAGACAAGTCAGTAAAGTGTACGAAGGAAAACTTTCCTATCGTGCATTGTCAGACATTGATTTAACCGTAGAGGATAATGAATTTGTAGGCATCATGGGACCGTCTGGAAGCGGGAAAACAACGCTATTAAATATGATTGCTACAATCGACGAACCAACGACAGGTGAAATTTTAATTAATGGAAAGGATCCGCATCGTCTGAAAAAGGAAAAACTGGCGCAATTCCGCAGACGGGAGTTAGGTTTTGTTTTTCAGGATTTTAATTTATTGCATACCTTGACTGTGGAAGAAAATATGGTGCTTCCTTTAACGCTTGATGGCAAAAAGGTAAGGGATATGAAGGAAAAAGCAAAGGAAATTGCAGAGAAGTTAGGGATAACAGATATTATGGACAAAAGAACCTATGAAATCTCTGGCGGGCAGGCGCAAAGAGCTGCGGTTGCCAGGGCGATGATTCATACGCCGAAATTGCTTTTAGCGGATGAGCCGACTGGAAATTTGGATTCCAAGTCTTCTAAAGACGTGATGGAATTGCTGGAGTCGATTAATGAGAAGGAAAAGACAACGATGCTTCTGGTTACGCATGATCCACAGGCGGCAAGCTATTGCAATCGTGTCGTGTTTATACGGGACGGGAAGTTTTATTCGGAAATTCATCGCGGCGATAATCGGCAGGCTTTTTTCCAAAAGATTATCGACACACTCTCATTAATGGGAGGGGATTCCAATGACTTTTCGTCAGTTCGCGTTTAATAATGTCATCCGGAATAAACGGCTTTATGCTGCGTATTTTCTGACCAGTTTGTTTACGGTGATGGTGTTCTTTACCTTCTCCATTTTTGCATCGCATCCGCAGTTGACTGGAGACAATATGAATTCCAATGTCAGTGTTGGAATGAATGTAGCTGCCGGAATTATCTATGTGTTCTCCTTTTTCTTTGTGCTTTATTCCATGAGTTCTTTCTTGCAATCACGGAAAAAAGAATTCGGCTTATTGATGATGCAGGGAATGAGCATGAAGCAGATTCGTTCGATGGTATTTTTGGAAAATATGTTTATTGGCTTGTTAGCTACGATTGGCGGTATCGGATTAGGACTCGTATTTGCCAAAGGGATTTTACTGATTGCGGAAAATGTGCTCGTTATTGATAATGAATTGCCATTTTATTTTCCAACGCAGCCTATTTTGCTGACGCTGGGATGCTTTATCGTATTATTTTTTCTGATTTCTATCTTCGTGTCTTATATTTTGCGGAGCCGGAAATTGATTGATTTAATCAAAGGCAATCAAAAGTCCAAAGGGGAGCCAAAAGCGAATCTATTTTTAACCATTTTGGCAGTTCTTTTGCTTGGATCGGGATATACCGTTGCGCTTTCTGTTGAAGGACTGGCAGTAGTGGGAGCTCTGGTTCCGGTTGTTATCGTTGTGATTCTTGGCACATACCTCTTATTTACGCAGTTAAGTGTATTTATCATCCGGCGTCTGAAGAAAAATCAGAATGTTTTCTGGCATAAAACGAATATGATACTACTATCCGATCTGTCTTTTCGGATGAAAGATAACGCCAGATCCTTTTTCCTGGTGGCGATTATTTCTACGGTTGCTTTCAGTGCGATTGGTTCGCTGTACGGATTTCAGTCGTATACTACAGCGGGTACGGAACAATTGAATCCCTATACGATAACATACACCGGTGATGGGGAGCAGGATGAAGCGAATGTTTCCATGATGGAGGAAGCATTCACAGAAGTGGACATGCATATGGATAGGGAAGCCATGCAGGTGCAGTACTTTGAAGAACAGGATGAATCACTGGTAATGATTGCAAAACAGTCCGATTATAATCGGCTTGCAGCTTTAACGGATAAAGAAACACTTGACGTGGAAAATGGTGCACCGGCTTTCGTGGAGACTGGGCAAGTTTTCTTAGAAGATATGCATGCAGGGAATACGGAAGCAGAAGTGCTGGAAAATGCAGCCCTGGAATTACATGACGGGTCTATTATCGAACCGGGGCAATTGATCGAATCGAATGCGCTGCCTGCAGGAAGCAATTATTACGTGGTGTCCGATAGTGACTTTGACAATTTACCTGATGCTTCGAGGGAAGAAAGTTACTACGCCTGGCAGGACAGAGATGGTGAAGACATCCCGATTGCAACATCAGAAAAACTGGATAATGCGGTATCTAACGGAATGATTCAAAATGTCGCTTATCAAGAATATAATATTAATAAATCATTTGGCCCCGTTTTGTTTGTCGGCCTATTTATCGGTATCGTCTTTTTTGTATCAGCAGGAAGTTTTCTGTATTTCCGGCTCTACTCTGATTTAGATGAAGATAAGAAAAAATTCCAGGCAATCACGAAAATGGGATTGACCGAGAAAGAATTGAAGAAAGTATTAAACAGGCAAACCGCATTGCTTTTCTTCGCGCCGATTATAGTTGCACTGGTTCATGGAGCAGTGGCATTAACAGCGCTGTCTAATATGTTTTTCTACAATTTGGTGAAGGAGTCAGCTATGGTGCTCGGTCTGTTTTTAGCCATTCAAGTCGTATATTTCTTTATTGTGCGTTTTTATTATATCCGGCAGGTGAAGCAGGCGTTAAAATAGATTGTATATGCAATAAGGAAAGGCTGCGTATGGCGGAAATGATTCATTTCTGCTATACACAGCCATTTTTTACGGATTTATATGCTGGGACCGAGATAATACGGGCTTATTCCAGAAATCACCTACTATTTCTGCAAGCCTTTGCGGGTTATCTGCATTTGCTTCATGTCCAGCCTCTTTCACAATTTCCAAGTCTGCATCATGAATCTCGCTGCTTAACTGCTCCGCTGCTTTTCGATTCGGCTTATCTTTCTCTCCACACAAAATAAGCGTTGGGCAGGATATCTCTGCTAATTGCTTACTGAAATCTAATTCTTTCATCGATGAGGTGAGTTGAATCGTATCTTTTTTAGGCAGCCCCATTTTTTGAAATACAGAATTGGGCAGTATTCGGAAAATGCCATTTTGTATCGTGAGAAGAAACGTTGGCATTTTATACTGCGCATCCATTAATATCAGCGAATCTACTTTTTCTGGGCGGTCGAGTGCATAGTTTAAAGAGAGAATCGCGCCCAGTGAAAGGCCGCATAGATGAACGGCTCCATCCAGGTTTTCACAATAATTGAAAAAATGCTGATATACATTGGAATAATTCGGTTTGTCTTCCCCAAGTAAAGAAAATAATTCTGGTGAAGCGACTTGCTGTGAATCGATTTCTAAATCATCTATAATCGGCTGCCAACTGGATGCAGTTTGGCCGAGCCCGTGCACAAATGTATAAGTCATTTGCTCGTTCACCATCCTAACTGATGATTACCTCATCTCTATTTATTATTTTAAAAAGCATATACATGTATTGAATCATTATCATGCTGTATTGTAAAATAAGTTATCTCTAGTAAACATAGAAGATAGAAATGGGGGATGGGCATGTATATCGCTGTTTATTGTGGCGCAAGTCTGGGTAACGATCAAGTTTATCAAGAGGCTGCAAAGCGAGTCGGACAATGGATTGCGGAAAAGAAGCATACATTAGTTTACGGCGGCGGAAAAGTAGGATTAATGGGTGTGGTAGCAGATGAAGTATTAGCAAATCATGGAGAAGCAATCGGGGTTATTCCTGACTTCTTAGTGGAAAGGGAGCTGAGCCATCCAGACTTAACCTCTTTAGAAGTGGTGGACTCCATGACGGTACGGAAGAATAAAATGATTGCATTAGGGGATTGCTACATAGCGCTTCCAGGCGGCCCGGGAACATTAGAAGAAATTGCGGAAGTCATATCCTGGGCAAGGGTTGGTCAAAATAATAATCCATGTATATTGTTTAATCAGAATGGATATTACGATAGTCTGGCGCGATTCTATGATGATATGGTGGAAAACGGATTTTTATCGAAACAGGATAGAGAACGCATATTATTTTCCGATTCTCTGGAGGAGATTGAAGCGTTTATTACCAGTTATACTCCACCTGAATTGCGTCAATATACGTAACATCTTTCGATAAGAAAGCCTGCAGAAATCCGGTGAGGAGGATTATTTCTGCGGGTTTTTATGCGAAAAAATACCTGCTTTGGTAATATGAATGGCTATCAACGAATGTTAAGCATATAAATGCTGTTTTTTGTTCGTGTTTTATTGACAAAAAATAGCTGTCTTAGTAATATAAGAATGTAAAGTTAATAGAAATGCGTATAATTTCGGGGATAAGGCCCAGAGTTTCTACCAGACCGCCGTAAACGGTCTGACTACGCAGCGGAAATTATCTTGATTTCATTTGATTATATAATGAAAAGCAAAAGATTATCCTCTGCTGTTCCTACAGAAACTCTTAATGTGATTAAGAGTTTTTTTGTCGAATAAGCACTATTGAAAAGAGCATAATAGAGCTGGATACATATTGGAGGAACTTTTCTATTTTAGAGAATAAAAAATTCCAGTAAAAAATGGAGGAAAAAGTTCATGCGTAATTTTTTTGAATTCGACAAGTTGGGTACGAATTTTCGAACTGAATCTGTCGCTGGTTTAACCACCTTTTTAGCGATGGCTTATATTTTATTTGTTAACCCGAGTATTTTAGGTGAATCGGGAATGGATCAAGAAGCGGTGTTTGCTGCGACAGCGATTGCGGCTGCCTTTGGTTCCATTATTATGGGCGTTCTCGCAAAATATCCTGTAGCACTTGCGCCTGGTATGGGGCTGAATGCCTTCTTTACATATACGGTTGTTATGGGCTTTGGTATTCCATGGGAAACAGCGCTTGCAGGGGTTCTAGCTTCTGGTATCATATTTATTATTTTAACATTAACGGGAATCCGTGAGTTAATTATCAATGCGATTCCGCCAAGTCTCAAGCAGGCTATTGGCGCCGGAATTGGTTTATTTATTGCATTTATCGGTTTAAAAAATGCAGAAATTGTGCAAGCTGATCCATCAACGATCATTGCACTTGGTGATCTATCCTCGCCAACGGTATTATTAGCTATTTTCGGTGTGGTTGTCTCTGTTATTTTGATGACTGTCGGCGTCAAAGCAGGGATTTTTTATGGCATGATTATCAGCTCTATTGCTGGTATGATTTTTGGGTTGATCCCAGTTCCATCCGGTATCAGCGGCATTGTCAGCAGTGCACCGAGTTTAGCGCCGACATTTGGACAGGCTTTTATCCATTTTGATCAAATTTTTACAATGGAAATGTTGATTGTTATTTTGACTTTCTTATTTGTTAATTTCTTTGATACAGCAGGGACACTTGTGGCTGTAGCAACGAAAGCAGGCTTAATGAAGGATAATAAGCTGCCGAGAGCAGGAAAAGCACTGTTTGCAGATGCTTCTGCCAGTGTAGTCGGAGCTGCAGTCGGTACATCGACAACAACTTCCTTTGTGGAGTCAACATCCGGCGTCAGTGTCGGAGGACGTTCCGGATTTACAGCTGTTGTAACAGGTATGTTGTTCCTTTTAGCTTTATTTTTCTCTCCTTTACTGAGTGTAGTAACGAATGAAGTAACAGCTCCAGCATTGATTATTGTCGGTGTCTTAATGGCAAGCAGCCTGAAGGATATTCCTTGGGATAAATTTGAGATTGCTGTACCAGCTTTCTTTACCGTATTAATGATGCCGGTAACTGCCAGCATTGCATCCGGGATTGCAATTGGCTTTATTTTCTACCCGATTACTATGCTTATGAAAGGCCGGGCAAAGGAAATCCATCCGATTATGTATGTTCTGTTTGTTATCTTCTTACTGTATTTTATCTTTTTAACATAATATTGTATTACTATAGCGTAAAAAAAGCTGAACGCCATTGTTCAGCTTTTTTTACGCTATTATTTTGTCTATATTCGTGTGCCTTTTGCATATGGTATGGTGAATGCTCATTAAGAAGATTCGGAGGTAATATGCAAGTGAAACCAATCATTGGTATGACAGCATCAATGGAAGTAGATGGATTGGAATATAAGATGAATGTGCGAAACGTCAAAGCGGTAGAACAAGCTGGCGGAATTCCTGTTATTCTCCCGTATTATAATGATTATCAGGAAATAGACTCTTTGCTTCATAAAATGGATGGCCTTTATCTTCCTGGTGGCTATGACATTGATCCTTCGTTATTTGGAGAAGAACCCCATCCTGATTTGGGGATCATTATTCCAGAAAGAGACCGTCTGGAAAAAGAAATAATTCCTCATTTTCTGGAAGCCGACAAACCAATACTGGCAGTATGCAGGGGGTGTCAAATTTTGAACGTGGTTACTGGCGGAACAATGTATCAAGATCTGCATTCGCAATATCCGAGCCAATTGATGCAGCATACGCAAAAGGCAGCTTTTCATCATCGTTCGCATCCTGTTAAAGTAACGCCGATTTCTTTATTGGAAAAAATAGTGCAAACATCGGAAATCAGGGTGAACAGTTACCATCATCAGGCCAATCGTTCTCTTGGGAAAAATTTTATCGTTTCTGCCGAAGCCGCTGACGGGGTGATAGAAGCCTTTGAGAGTAAAATACATCGCTTTGTTTTAGGTGTACAGTGGCATCCGGAAGGGCTGATTCATCTTTCAAATGACCCGTCACAGACTATTTATCAAAGGTTTGTGGAAGCGTGCAAAGTAAAGTAGGATAAAAGGGGAAATATTATTTAAAAAAGAAGAGACCATCTGAAATATTCGTTATCAGGTCTCTTCCTGTTGTTTTTCTGACCTATTTCATGTAAAAGGATGGATTAACAGGGATTTTTCTAAAAAAGCCTGTACGAGGTTTGGTTTAGAATGATTCCTGCCAATTTGCTGCAATAAATTCATCTCGCCCTGATTTAGCACGATCTTCTTCATATTCTGTCTTGCTTTTTTTATAAAAATCTTGATGATAATCTTCTGCAGGGTAAAAAACAGCGGCAGCTTTAATTTCTGTTACAACCGGTTTAGCGAACCGTCCGCTTTCCGCAAGCAGCTGCTTTGATTTTTCAGCTAGTTCTTTCTGTTCATCATTATGATAAAAGATAGCTGTTCGATATTGTTCGCCTCTATCCTGGAACTGTCCGTCTGGGTCAGTCGGATCAATTTGCGGCCAGTATAAATCAAGAATTGTTTGGTAGTTGATGATAGAATCATCATACGTAATTTCTACAGCTTCATAATGTCCTGTATTACCATGTTTAACTTGTTCATAAACAGGATTTTCTATATGTCCTCCTGTATAGCCGGATACGACCTGATGTACGCCATCCCATTGATCAAAAGGCTTTACCATACACCAGAAACAGCCGCCTGCAAATGTTGCTTTTTGTATTGTCATGTTAACTCCTCCTTGAGGCTTTTCAAAAGTCATGATAATTTGTAGAATGAAATTAATATAACATATTTCATTACTTTAACATATTCGGAAAGACTATTTTCTCTCTTTAGAATGATATTAAGGTAAGAAATGATAGTGTAAAAGTATAGGAAATCAGGTGACATTATGGAAGAACCGTTTGTACATAGAATTTTTAATAATAAACAGAATGAGATAAAAAAGAATATGTATTTATCCAGGTTAGGATTTGCCAAAGAGAATCCGGAAAAAAAGAAAGCTATCTTTGATAAAAGTATTTTTGCTTTTCCAGTGAAGCATTACAATGAACCAGAGGTAAAGAAGTTATTTACGGCACGCGCAGGTGAAAAGAAAGAAAATTTTTCTGTGCTGGAAATGGATGAGTATTCTGTTTTTATTGGTGACATTTACCGAGTAGGAGATGCGACCATCAAAGTGACCCAGCCCGGGAGAGTATCGCAGCAAGAAATGGAAAATGGGTTGAAAACGGGCTGGTATTTTCGCGTGTTAGAAGAAGGGAAAATTCAGCCGGAAAATGATTTACATTTGCTTGATCGCCCAAACCCCAAATGGTCTATTGCTGCCTGTAATGAAGTCATGTATCTGGATCGTGATAATTTAAGAAGTGCAGACGAACTGTTTCATTGTACTGATTTGGGGATTATTTGGAGGAAAACATTGCGTAAGAGATTGAGAGGATTCTAGGAAGGCAGATTTCTAATGAAGATTTGAAAATTTAAGCCTTGTTAAATCGTAAAACGAATAAAGGGAGGAAATGTTCATGAAAAAATATCTTGTTTTTGCAGGGGTTTTCTGTGTTTCTTTTTTAGTATTTCAAGCAGCTGCAGGAATGATATGGACACTATTTTATACACCTGATATCAGTGCGGCTTGGCAGCAGACAGGTGCTTTATCCTCAGAGACAATGCTTGTAAAAGCAAGTGCTGTTTTCCCATTCATTATTGCTGTAACATCATTGACAGTTACTTTTGGTCTGACGCGATTATTTCGTAAAAGAACAGCTGGATAAAAAAAGATCTCCTTTAAAGATCTTCACCATAATAAAGGGTTGACAGTCTTTATATAGTTATGCTTTAGTAACCGCTGCGGAAAAATACTACGCTTTCCATGGGGACGGCTTCAGCTAACTTGAAAAGAAGACCGCTTTTCAAGTGGATCTTCAGCTCGCCCTGTTCCCATAGGAGTCTCCGTATTTTTCCTTCGCTAGATTAGATATTGCTATCATATTTAAATACAAACTTCAACCATTGATTTTGGTGTTGACGACCCTCCTTTAAAGATCTTTTTTTATCTTAGAAGTTATCTCCTCAATACGTTCCTCGTTGCGCCGATAATACGTCCACTGGCCATGACGTTCGGAATGTAGCAGCCCGACCTGTTGCATCATTTTTAGGTAATGGGATACAGTGGATGGCGACATCTGTGCTTTTTCCTGGATATCGCCAACACAAACGCCTCCTTTCTCCTTGAAATTTTTTGAAATATCTGCAACAGGTTTTCCAAAATGGCTGACAGGATCTTTTAACCATTGAAGTATCTCTAACCTTTTTTCGTTACCTAACACTTTAAAAACTTCTACTAGATTTTCCATAGGCGAATAATATTCGAAAATTGTCGAAATGTCAAATGATTGTTTACGGTTTAAAATACACACTAATTGGAGATTATGGAATAAGCCATGTCTGGATACGCAAAAAAATTTAAAAAATAAAGGATGAACCTAGTCTACGTAATTATGAACAATCATAATATGGATACCAGCTTTTATAATAAAAATTGTGTAGCATCATGAATTAAAAATATGGTAAATTAAAGGCATCCTATTATTTCTTTTAGACTACGTGTGTTTGGTTCTTGGAAATAAAGGGAACATTTACAAAATGTCATATTTTGTGAATGTGTTTTTTTCTGTTTGAAGTTATTTTCAAGAAGGTAAAGGGGGAATCAATATGTTAGAGAATGCACTCATTATGGTGGCCATTATATTTTTAGTGAATGTGTTATATGTATCCATAATGACGGTTCGTATGATTTTAACACTAAAGGGCAGAACCTATATTGCCGCATTTGTAAGTATATTTGAAATGGTTATGTATGTTGTCGGGCTGATGCTCGTACTGGATAACCTCAATCAATTTCAAAATGTGCTTGCTTATGCAGTAGGTTTCGCAACAGGTTTGATCATTGGTTCCAAAATTGAAGAAAAGCTTGCCCTTGGATACATTACCGTAAATGTCGTCTCTGCTAACCCGGATTTAAATTTCACACAACGTCTTCGTGAAAAGGGATATGGTGTAACAAGCTGGTCTTCCTATGGAATGGATGGAGACAGACTTTCCGTTCAAATTTTAACACCGAGAAAGTATGAATTGAGATTATATGAAACCATCCACGGAATTGATCCAAAAGCATTTATTATCTCTTATGAACCAAAACGAATTCATGGCGGGTTCTGGGTAAAACAGGTTCGTAAAGGAAAATTAATGCGTAAAGAGAATAATAATAAAGAACAGAAACAAAGTGAAAATCAGTCAAATGAACAATCCTCAAAAACCGAACATTAATTTTGTGTGAAGCTGAAAATGTTCGACATTATCTTGCGTTTTTCATTTTTTTTTGGTATGCTAAAGCCAACAATAGAAAAATGCCTCATATATACTTGAGAATAAGGCTCAGGAAGTTTCTACCCGGCACCGTAAATGACCGGACTATGAGGGAGGATGAGCCGTTGTTTGAAGAACAGCGGATGTTGAATGATGCTTATAATAAGGATGTTCAAAAGTCCAAACAATTACGCTTTGAACAACTTTTAACCAAGTCTATTCATCTTCCCTTATGGAAGGTGAATGGACTTTTTTAATGATCTGACATTTCATTACTCAACTTACGCACCTAAGAATGAGCATATAACTCTTGTTGTACCAGGATGAACATGATTTCTATTATCATGCTTGCTTTGATTTCAATCATCCTTTTATTTTTGAAAAGGGTTTGGTGTATAGCTTCCGCTCCGGCCAAGCCTTCCGCTTTCCATGGGGACGGCTTCAGCTAACTTGAAAAGAAGACCGCTTTTATACACAGAAAAGAATGATTGCGGAATATTTTTGCCATGCACCACGAAAAATATGTCCTGTCTGATCTACGTTTATTTGTTCAGCTATTTCATGCATAGAACATCCCACTAGCGGAGGCGGACCGTTTTGACTCCTGAGGGATCAGCACCCTCTGAAGATCCACTTTTGCCAAGCGACCTTCTTGGCAAAAGTTAGCTGAAGAGCGTGCCCCTAGGAAAGCAAAACGGTCCGACGCAGCGGTAGCTTGACACCTTACCTTAGATTATAAAGTACTTTTGGATAAAAGAGGCAATCACTGCTCAAACTTTCATTGATCCGATCAAAAACCGGACATTATCTTTATGACTATCTTTTAAAATCCGTAAAAACAATAAAAATTCAGAAAGAGGGATTCGATGGCTCAAGTTGGTGTCATTATGGGAAGTATCTCTGATTGGGAAACGATGCAGCATACCTGCGAAGAACTTGAAACGCTGAATATCAGTTATGAAAAAGAAGTTATTTCCGCTCACCGTACGCCGGATGATATGTTTACCTATGCTCAAAATGCACGGGAAAAAGGGTTAAAAGTCATTATTGCCGGTGCAGGCGGTGCAGCACATCTGCCTGGAATGATTGCTTCACAGACAACGCTGCCGGTTATTGGAGTTCCTGTTGAAAGCAAAGCACTTCAAGGAGTCGATTCACTCTTATCCATCGTTCAAATGCCTGGCGGTGTACCGACTGCAACAGTTGCCATTGGAAAAGCAGGCGCGAAAAATGCCGCTGTTTTAGCAACACAGATTATCAGCACATTTGATGAAAAGGCAGAACAAGCGTTAAAAGCATACCGCACAGCAATGAAAGATGCCGTACAGGAAATGAGGGATGAGCTTGCTACCTATTAAACAAATTTTTCCTCCTCAGACGATTGGGATTATTGGCGGCGGTCAGCTTGGCAGAATGATGGCGATTGCTGCCAGATACATGGGATACCGTATTGTTGTTTTAGATCCGACACCGAATTGTCCGACTGCACAGGTTGCTGATGAACAGATTGTTGCAGGCTATGCAGAAATGACAGCTGTAAAAGAATTGATTGAAAAAGCGGACGTCATTACATATGAATTTGAAAATGTGCATCTGGATGCTGCAGAGCTTATTCAGAATGCAGGAAAACTTCCACAAGGTGCGTTGGCTTTAAAGGTTACACAGAACCGTGAAAAAGAAAAGCTGCTGATGGATGAGTTAGAGCTTTCTGTTCCTGCTTTCCGTATCGTGCAAACAGAGGAAACCTGCCAAGAGGCATTATCCGTTATTCCGCTGCCGGCAGTCATTAAAACTTGCCGGGGAGGGTATGATGGAAAAGGGCAGCTCAAATTAAAAGCAGAAGAAGATAAAAAGGAAGCTTTAGCATTTTTCCGAGAGCACGGCTATTGTATAATAGAACGATGGATTCCTTTTGATAAAGAAATTTCGGTTGTCTTTACAAGATCCCAGCAAGGAGATATTGCATTTTTCCCTGTCGCTGAAAATGAACACCGTGACCATATTCTTTACAAAACAACGGTTCCGGCAGAGATAGATGCAGCACTTGAAGAAAAAGCGTATGCGATGACAGCGAAAATTGCGGAACGTATGGAGATTGTCGGTACTTTTGCGATTGAAATGTTTGTCGGCGAGGGTACGATTTACATGAATGAAATGGCACCGAGGCCGCATAATTCCGGTCATTATACGATTGAAGGTTGTACGGTTTCACAATTCACGCAGCATATCCGGGCAATCTGCGGACTGCCGCTTCTTCCCGTCAACCTGCATCAGCCAACCGCGATGATCAATATCTTAGGAGAATCCCTTCCGGAAGCAATCGCATTTACTGCAAAGCATGATTTCGGTTTCCTTCATCTATATGGAAAAGAAGAACCGAAAGAAAAACGTAAAATGGGACATATCACATTTACAGCAGAAACTCCAGAAGCTTTACGGAAACAATTGGAAAAATTTGAGGAGGCAACAAACCAATGATCGAGCGTTATACAAGAGAAGAAATGGGCAATATCTGGACGGAAGAAAATAAATACAAAGCATGGCTGGAGGTTGAAATCCTAGCTTGTGAAGCATGGAGCGAGCTTGGGTTTATTCCAGAAGAGGATGTTAACAAACTGCGTGAGAATGCTTCCTTTGATATGAACCGTATTTATGAGATTGAGCAGGAAACACGCCATGATGTGGTCGCATTTACCCGTGCTGTATCGGAAACATTAGGCGAGGAAAGAAAATGGGTCCATTATGGTTTAACTTCTACCGATGTGGTGGATACGGCTCTTTCTTATATATTGAAACAGGCAAACGATATTTTAAGAAGTGGATTGAACCGGTTTGTCGGGATTTTAGAAGCGAAAGCGAAAGAACATAAACATACAGTGATGATGGGGCGTACCCACGGTGTGCATGCAGAACCAACAACTTTTGGATTGAAAATGGCCTTATGGTATGAAGAAATGAAGCGGAATGTCGAGCGTTTTGAGCTTGCTGCAAAGAATGTTGAGTTCGGCAAAATGTCCGGAGCGGTTGGAACCTATGCCAATATTGATCCATTTGTAGAACAATATGTATGCGGAAAGCTGGGTACATCACCAGCGCCGGTTTCTACACAAACCTTACAGCGTGATCGTCATGCAGATTATTTATCAACATTAGCATTGATTGCTACATCGATTGAAAAATTTGCAACGGAGATCCGCGGCTTGCAAAAAACAGAAACAAGAGAAGTTGAAGAGCGCTTTGCAAAAGGTCAGAAAGGATCTTCGGCGATGCCACATAAACGTAACCCGATTGGCTCGGAAAATATGACAGGGATGGCACGCGTTATCCGCGGTTATATGGTAACGGCTTATGAAAATGTATCATTGTGGCATGAACGTGATATCTCGCATTCTTCTGCAGAGCGTGTCATTTTACCGGATGCGACGATTGCGCTCGACTATATGCTGCATCGCTTTGGCAATATTGTAGAGAACTTAACGGTATTCCCTGAAAACATGAAGCGCAACATAGACCGTACCCATGGGGTGATATTCTCACAACGTGTATTATTAACACTGATTGATAAAGGCATGGCGCGTGAGGAAGCTTATGATATTGTGCAGCCAAAAGCCATGGAAGCCTGGGAAACAGCAACTTCCTTTAAAGTATTGGTAGAGCAGGACGAGCGGATTACCAGTAAATTAACACAGGCAGAAATTGATGATTGTTTTGACTATACGTACCATTTGAAGAATGTGGATCAAATCTTTACAAAAATTGGACTTGCCTAGGAGGATTTCCCATATGGATCGGCAGCTTTTGTATGAAGGAAAAGCAAAGAAGATTTATCAATCAGATACGAATGAAAATCATTTGATTCTCTCGTATAAGAATGATGCAACAGCCTTTAACGGAGAGAAAAAAGCGCAGTTTACCGGGAAGGGGAGACTCAATAATGAGATCTCTTCCCTCCTGTTCCAAGCATTAGAAAACAAAGGAATCCCGTCGCATTTTATCAAGCGGCTGGATTCTACTACCCAAATAGTTCAGAAAACAGATATTATTCCGTTAGAGGTGGTAATTCGGAATATTGCGACAGGTAGCATTACCAAGCGTCTCGGTATCGAGGAAAAAACGCCTTTTGATCCTGCCCTGGCAGAACTCTTCTATAAAGATGACAGTTTAGGAGATCCGTTGATAAATGATGAGCATGCGCTCTATCTAACAGATGTGACAGGGGAAGAATTGACCGATATGAAAGAGAAGGCGAGAAAAGTGAATCAGGCTTTAACAGCTATTTTTGCTGCTATTGGTGTTCGTCTAGTCGATTTTAAGTTGGAGTTCGGCAAAAATAAGGATGGCGAGATTTTGCTCTCTGATGAGGTGTCTCCCGATACGTGCAGGTTATGGGATATCGAAACGAATGAAAGATTAGATAAAGACGTTTTTCGGCAAGGCACAGGAGATTTAATTACCGTATATGAAGAAATATTCAATCGCTTGGAGGCGCAGCTATGAAAAAAGTGCAGGTGTACATTACATTAAAACAAGGCGTGTTAGATCCACAGGGAAAAGCAATTCAAACGTCGCTTCATTCTTTGGATTATCCAGAGGTGGAAGATGTTCGGGTCGGGAAATATATTGAACTTCAAGTAGAGGACGGGCCTGAATTAGAGAAAAGAGTAACGCAGATGTGTGAGCAATTATTGGCGAACCCGGTCATTGAAGATTACCGGATTGAGCTAGAGGAGGCACGGTCATTGTGAAGGTAGCGGTGATTGTTTTTCCAGGTTCCAATTGTGACAGGGATATGCACCATGCGGCGGGAGAGATAGCAGGGGCAGAAGCAAGCCTTGTCTGGTACACGGATACACATTTGTTAGATGATGCAGACGGTATTCTTATCCCGGGCGGTTTCTCTTATGGCGATTACTTGCGATCCGGTTCGATGGCTTCTACGTCGGATATGATGAACAAGATTCGAGCGCATGCGGAAAAAGGCAAACCTGTACTGGGGATTTGCAATGGATTTCAAGTATTGACGGAAGCTGGACTTCTGCCGGGAGCGCTCATGCGTAATAAGAATCTTTCGTTTATGTGTCATCAGGAAGAATTGACCGTCGAAGATAATGAGACGGTTTTTACAACGTTGTATGATAAAAACGAGGTCGTCCGTTTTCCAATCGCCCATGGGGAAGGCAACTATTTCTGTGATGAAGAAACGTTACAAGAATTAAAGGATAATAATCAAATCGTATTTACTTATAAAAACAATCCCAATGGTTCCGTAGAAGATATTGCCGGTATCCGCAACAAAGCTGGTAATGTGCTGGGGATGATGCCGCATCCGGAACGGGCAGTGGAAGCTTTATTAGGAAGTGAAGACGGATTAAGGCTATTTCAATCTATGATCATGAATTGGAGGAGCAGCAATGCAGTTAACGCATAATATCGATCCAGAGAAAGTGGAAAAAGACCGATTGTATCAGGATATGGGTTTAAGTGATGAGGAGTTTGAAAAAATCAAAATGATCCTGGGCCGTCGTCCGAATTTTACAGAGACAGGCATCTTTTCTGTTATGTGGTCCGAGCATTGCAGCTATAAAACATCCAAACCGCTTCTGAAAAAGTTCCCGACAGAAGGCCCGAATGTTTTGCAGGGACCGGGAGAAGGCGCGGGAGTCATTGATGTTGGCGATGAGCAGGCCGTTGTTTTTAAGGTGGAAAGTCATAATCATCCGTCTGCTGTTGAACCGTACCAGGGAGCAGCAACAGGTGTCGGCGGCATTATCCGTGATGTGTTTTCGATGGGAGCACGCCCGATTGCACTAATGAACTCATTACGCTTTGGACCGTTAACAACGAACCGTACCAAGTATCTCTTTTCCGAAGTTGTTGCCGGGATTGCCGGTTATGGAAACTGTGTCGGTGTTCCAACGGTAGGCGGCGAAGTGCAATTTGACGACAGTTATGAGGATAACCCGCTTGTCAATGCCATGTGTGTGGGACTGATTAATCATGATGACGTACAAAAAGGAATTGCTGCGGGGATTGGCAATACGATTTTATATGCAGGACCGCCAACTGGGAGAGATGGTATTCATGGCGCTACTTTTGCTTCGGGAGATTTGGCGGAAGATTCCGATAAAGACCGTCCAGCCGTACAAGTTGGGGACCCATTTATGGAAAAATTATTGATTGAAGCATGTATGGAAGTGATTCATTCCGATGCACTTGTCGGCATGCAGGATATGGGTGCTGCCGGCTTAACCTCTTCAGCAAGTGAAATGGCGAGTAAAGCAGGAACCGGACTGGAAATGAACTTAGATCTTGTGCCGCAGCGTGAGCAACATATGACGGCTTATGAAATGATGCTGTCTGAGTCCCAGGAAAGAATGCTGCTTTGCGTGAAAGCTGGCCGTGAACAGGAAATCATCACTATTTTTGAAAAATACGGTTTGCAATCTGTTCCGGTCGGAAAGGTGATTGAGGAAAAAGTATTCCGTATCAAGCATCATGATGAGGTCGTAGCGGATATTCCGGTGGATTCTTTGGCGGATGATGCACCAGTGTATCATATGCCATCGACGGAAGCGCAATATTATCAGGAATTTCAGCAAATTAATGTTCAACCGCCAGCTATAGATAATTATGGAGAAGCGTTGAAACAATTACTGCAGCGTCCGACGATCGCCAGTAAAGAGTGGGTTTATGATCAATACGATTCCATGGTGCAGACCAATACTGTTGTTACACCCGGTTCTGATGCGGCAGTCGTTCGTATCAAAGGTACAGATAAAGCTTTGGCTATCACAACGGACTGTAACTCCCGCTACATTTATTTAGACCCGGAAGAAGGCGGAAAGATTGCTGTGGCAGAAGCAGCTCGTAATATCGTCTGCTCCGGAGCCAAGCCGTTAGGACTTACAGATGGATTGAATTTTGGAAACCCGACAAATCCAGAGGTTTTCTGGCAAATGGAAAAAAGTGTGGAAGGGATGCGTGCTGCTTGTGAGGCGTTACAGACGCCAGTTATCAGCGGAAATGTTTCTTTGTATAATCAATCCAAAGGAAAATCGATTTATCCGACACCGGTTGTCGGTATGGTTGGCTTGCATGAATCTACGTCCCATATTACACCAAGCTTTTTCCAAGAACATGGCGATAGTATTTATCTTATTGGAGAAACAAAAAATGAATTTGGCGGCAGTGAATTGCAATTTATCCAGGATGGAAAATATGAAGGAAAAGCACCGCATCTGGATATAACGATCGAAGCGGAACGTCAGGAAAAACTGCTTTCCTTGATCAGACAGGGCAAAATTCAATCTGCCCATGATCTTGCTGAGGGCGGGTTAGGAGTTGCGTTAGCAGAATCGTTATTCTCCAGTGAAGATTTGGGTGCAGAAGTGACCCTTTCAGGAGATGCAACGGTTACGTTATTCAGTGAAACGCAATCCCGTTTTCTCGTTACCGTAAAACCGGAGCATCAAGCCGCTTTGGAAGAGGTATTTACGGATGCAGCTAAACTTGGTGAGGTAACAGCAGATAATCAACTAACTATTATGGCAAATAACGAAACGATTCTACAGGAAGATGCGAAAGCGTTAAAAGCACTTTGGAAAGGAGCTATTCCATGCTTGCTGAAATCAAAGGCATAAACGAAGAATGTGGCGTATTCGGAATTTGGGGACATGATAAAGCGGCAGAATTAACCTATTATGGACTGCATTCGATGCAGCATCGCGGACAAGAAGGCGCCGGGATTGTTGTGAGTAAAGATAAAGAATTAACAGGCTACAAACAGCTTGGATTGGTTAATGATGTGTTTAAACAAGTGAAATTTGATGATTTAAGCGGGAAGATTGCTTTAGGGCATGTAAGGTATGCCACACAGGGCGGAAAGGGATTAGAAAATGTACAACCTCTTCTTTTTCAGTCCCTTACGAGCGGCATGGCGTTAGCGCATAATGGGAATTTAATGAATGCTACTGTATTGCGGGAAGAACTTGAAAAAGAGGGCAGTATTTTTCAGACCACTTCAGATACAGAAGTGCTGGCGCATTTGATGAAACGGAGCGGAGAGATAAATGAAACAACCATCTCAGAAGCGCTCAATCGCGTCAAAGGTGCTTATGCTTATCTTATTTTAGAGGATGATACCTTATATGCTGCACTGGATCCTGCCGGCATCAGACCGCTTTCTATTGGAAGAATAGGAGAAGCATATGTCGTTGCATCGGAAACATGTGCTTTCGATCAAATCGGCGCAACTTTTGAGAGAGAAATATTACCGGGTGAATTAATTAAAATCAATCAAGACGGTCTAACTTCTTTTCGCTTTGCCCCGCGCGACAAAAGACGGATGTGTGCAATGGAATATGTCTATCTTTCCAGACCGGATAGTGATTTGAACTATGTCAATGTGCATGCGTCTCGGAAACAGATGGGGAAAGAATTGGCCAAAGAAGCCCCAATCGATGCCGATTTAGTAATAGGTGTTCCCGATTCCAGTATTTCAGCTGCCATTGGCTACGCAGAGGAAAGCCAGCTGCCTTATGAAATGGGGATTATCAAAAATCGTTACGTTGGAAGAACATTTATCCAGCCCTCCCAGGAGCTGAGAGAGCTTGGTGTGAAAATGAAGCTGTCTCCAGTCCGCGGGATTGTAGAAGGGAAACGTGTCATTATGATCGATGATTCGATTGTGCGCGGAACAACCAGCAGGCGAATTGTAAAAATGTTAAAAGATGCTGGTGCAAGGGAAGTGCATGTACGCATTGCTTCTCCCGTGATAACAGACCCTTGCTATTATGGAATTGATATGTCTACGAAGAAAGAACTGATTGGAGCGAATTACAGTATAGAAGAAATAGGAGAACTGATTGGAGCGGACAGCATTGCTTATCTATCTGAACAAGGCTTAGAAAATGCCATCGTCAAAGATAAAACGATCCATCAAGGTGTCTGCATGGCTTGTATGACAGGGGTGTATCCAGTTGCTCCGGCTGATGAGAAGGAAAAGGACATATCAAATTGTTAGAATCAAAACCATGTAGGAGGGCGAAAAGATGTCAGATGTTTATAAACAAGCTGGGGTAGATGTTGAAAAAGGCTACGAAGCAGTAGAGCGAATGAAAAAACATATTCAAAAAACACATCGCAAAGAGGTGCTGGGCTCTTTAGGTTCCTTTGCAGGAGCATTTGATTTATCCTCCTTTTCCTATCAAGAGCCTGTTCTGCTTTCTGGGACAGACGGCGTCGGCACCAAATTAAAGCTTGCGATCGAATTGGACAAGCATGATACAGTAGGAATGGATTTAGTAGCGATGTGCGTGAATGATATTGTTGCTCAAGGAGGCGATCCGCTTTTCTTTTTAGATTATATTGCGTGCGGAGAAAATGACCCGGCGCGGATCGAAGCAATTGTATCCGGTATTGCAACAGGATGTCAGGAAGCCGGCGCTGCATTAATCGGCGGCGAGACGGCAGAGATGCCGGGGATGTATGATGCAGCGGAATATGATTTAGCTGGTTTTGTCGTAGGTATCGTTGAGAAAGAAGAGATCATTACAGGAAAGACCATTACAGAGGGCGATACGTTGATTGGCTTCGCTTCAAGCGGCATTCATTCCAATGGTTACTCACTTGTCCGCAAGCTGATGGAAGGTCTGGATTTTGAAGAAACTCCTGATGGACTATCAAAACCTCTGGGTGAAACAGTAATGGAGCCGACGAAGATTTATGCAAAAGCGGTTCAATCCATAAAAGAAAAGGTACATATAAAAGGAATCGCGCATATTACCGGCGGCGGTTTTGATGAAAATATTCCGCGAATGCTGCCGGAAGGTCTTGGAGCAACAATCCAAGCAGGAGCATGGCATGTTCCTGAAATTTTTCCTTTCCTGCAAAAACGAGGAGAAATTGATACACGTGAGATGTATCGTGTGTTCAATATGGGGATCGGCATGGTCGTAGCAGTATCCAGTGAAGAGGCGCAGAAAGTCTGTGATATATTGCAGGAGAATAAGGTCGAAGCAGCAGTTATCGGACAGGTCATTACAGGTGAAGGGGTGCAGATTTCTTCATGAAACAGCGGGCTTGTGTATTTGCATCAGGCACAGGAAGTAATTTTGATGCCATGATGCAGGATAAAAAAAATGCAGGTTCTATCGTACTGCTTGTCTGTGATAAGCCGGGGGCAGCGGTAATCAAAAAGGCTCAAGATTATGGCATCGAGACACTTGTGTTAGAACCAAAAAGGTATGCTACTAAGCAAGAATATGAGGCAGTGATTATTGAAAAATTACAGTTTCTTGAAGCCGATTGGATTTTCTTAGCAGGCTATATGCGGCTTATCGGGGAGACCTTGCTTTCACAATATGAAGGAAGAATCGTCAATATACACCCGTCTCTGTTACCGGCCTTCCCAGGGAAAGATGCTGTTGGCCAAGCTTATCGATCCGGTGTTTCCAAGACTGGAGTAACGGTTCACTACGTCGATGAAGGGATGGATACCGGACCCATTATCGCACAGGAAGAAATAAACAGAATACCTGGAGAAACAGAAGAGCAGCTGAAAATGAGAATCCAGGCGGTAGAGCATCGCTTATATCCAAATGTCATCAATCAACTTATGCAGAATGTAACGGAGGAATTATTATGAAAAAACGCGCGCTTATTAGTGTATCTGATAAAACAGGGGTTGCAGAATTTGCAAAAGGGCTTGAAGCAAAAGGTTTTGAAATTTTATCAACAGGCGGAACTATCCGTTTACTAAAAGAGTCTGGTGTACAAGCTATTCCTGTAGAAGAAGTAACAAACTTTCCAGAAATGCTTGAGGGAAGAGTAAAAACATTGCATCCAATGATTCATGGCGGGCTTTTAGGAAAACGTTCCAACGAGGATCATCGTGCGCAAATGGAAGAGCATCATATCGCTCCAATCGATCTTGTTGCGGTTAATCTGTATCCGTTTAAAGAAACAGTCCAAAAATCAGGCGTAGGTCATGAGGAAATAATAGAAAATATTGACATTGGCGGACCTTCCATGCTTCGTTCTGCAGCGAAAAACTTTGCTGATGTCTTCGTGGTTGCCGATCCGTCTGACTATCCATCTGTTTTAGCGGCTCTGGAAACAGAAGTGGACCATTATGCTTTCCGCCAGCAATTAGCAGCAAAAGTGTTCCGTCATACGGCACATTATGATGCGATGATTGCTGCTTATTTCCAAACACAGACAGAAGAAGTATTTCCAGAGACATACACCGTGACTTATGAAAAGGTACAGGATTTACGTTATGGAGAGAATCCGCATCAGCAGGCAGCTTTTTACAAGGCACCTGTTCAGAATGCAGCAACATTGGCAACTGCCAACCAACTGCATGGCAAGGAGCTTTCTTATAATAATATCCAAGATACCAATGCAGCATTAGAAATTTTGCGGGACTATGATGAGCCTGCTGCAGTTGCGGTCAAACATATGAATCCATGTGGCATCGGTATTGGAGAAACATTGGCAGAAGCGTTTGGACGAACGTATGAAGCAGATCCTGTTTCCATTTTTGGAGGTATCGTAGCTTGCAATCGTCCAGTTGATAGACAGACAGCGGAGCAGCTCTCTTCTATTTTCTTAGAAATCGTCGTTGCGCCTTCTTTTGAGGCGGATGCACTTGCTTTATTAACAGAGAAGAAAAATATCCGTCTCTTGGAATTGGATATTTTGAATCAGCAAACCGACCAAAAACGGATAACTACCGTTGACGGCGGCGTGCTTACCCAGGATTTAGATGTCAAAGAAGTAACAGCCGAAGACTTAGAAGTGGTAACGGAAAGACAGCCGGCTGAAGCAGAAATAGCTGATTTACTATTTGCTTGGAAAGCAGTGAAACATGTGAAATCAAATGCCATTGTACTAGCAAAGGATGCACAGACCGTCGGTGTAGGTGCCGGTCAGATGAATCGGATTGGAGCGGCGGAAATTGCGATTGACCAGGCGGGAGATAAAGCAAAAGGAGCTGTGCTATCTTCAGATGCCTTCTTCCCGATGCCCGATACTGTAGAAGCAGCCGCTAAAGCTGGTGTCGTAGCGATTATTCAGCCGGGCGGATCTAAACGCGATCAAGATTCCATCGATGTATGTAATCAATATGGAATTGCCATGGTGACTACATCTGTTCGCCATTTTAAACATTAAATAGGTACAGAAGCTCCTGTGTTTCTCCATTCGTTTTATACAGGAGCTTTTGCTTAGGGTGCTAGCCAGGTAAACCAATCGGTTCGTCTGAATAAAAAGAAAACGGAGGAGAAACGATGAACATATTAGTTGTAGGACGCGGCGGCAGAGAGCATAGTATGATTAAAAAGCTAAGGGAAAACCCGCAGCTGGAAAAGATTTATGTCGCCCCTGGAAATGCCGGCATGGAAGAAGAAGCAGTGAGTGTTCCCATTGATGAAATGAACATAGAAGAGCTGGCAGCTTTTGCGAAAGAAGCGGCAATTGATTTAACGGTTGTTGGCCCTGAAAGTCCATTAGATGCTGGTATTACCAATCGGTTTCAACAGGAAAATCTTCCTATTTTTGCGCCGACGAAGGAAGCAGCAAGGTTGGAAGGAAGTAAAAGCTACGCGAAAGATTTTATGAAAAAGTATGATATCCCTACGGCCTCTTATGGTGTTTTTCAGGATGCACAGGAAGCTAAGAAAAGAATTGCAGAAACAGGCGCTCCTATTGTAATCAAAGCAGATGGATTAGCATCCGGAAAAGGAGTAATTGTAGCGATGACCGAGGAGGAAGCTGTCCAGGCGATTGATGATATGCTTGTGGATAAAGCATTTGACCAGGCAGGATCCACCATCGTTGTTGAATCGTATTTAGAAGGTGCTGAATTCTCTTTAATGGCGTTTGTCCATGAGGATAAGGTCTATCCAATGATAGCAGCAAGAGACCATAAACGAGCATTTGACCATGATGAAGGTCCAAATACCGGTGGCATGGGAGCTTTTGCGCCAATTCCGGATTTAACGGAAGAAACGTATCAATTTGCCGTCGAACAGATTTTACAGAAAACAGCAATAGGAATGATAAAAGAGGGGAGACCTTTCACAGGAATACTTTATGCAGGATTGATCATGACAAAAAATGGACCGAAAGTAATTGAGTTCAATACACGTTTTGGCGACCCAGAAACGCAGGTTGTTCTTCCGTTATTAAAGAATGATTTGGTTCAAGTCATGCAGGATGTATTAGCGAAAAAGAACCCAAATTTAGAATGGTATCAGGAAACTTGTGTCGGTGTTGTGCTTGCTTCTGAAGGGTACCCTGGTACATATAGAAAAGGCAGTATACTGCCAAAAATGGATATGACTGCTGATACTTTTATTATCCATGCTGGAACGAAAAAAACGGATGGAGTGCTTGTGTCTGACGGCGGGAGAGTCCTTCTGGCAGGCGGACGGGCAGAAACGCTTTCGCAAGCGGCAGATAAAGTGTATCAGCAGCTGGATAATGCCGAGCTTCATGGTAACTTTTTTTATCGGAGTGATATTGCTCGATAAAAACATCAAAATGCGAAGGATGAAACGCCAGCCTTTGCATTTTGATGTTTTTAGTATGCAGACGAATTTAATGGGAAAGATAATATCATTCACTCTAATTGAAAAACAAATCAATTAGAATAAGAATCAGGGAAGTAAGGAACCATAGTATAATTTCATTTTATAATTGTGAAATATTTCACAATATCTGAATTCTATGTTATAATAAAGTCAAATCTTAGAAATGGAGTGGTTACATGTCAAATATTATTTTCACATCACCAAGTAAATATATTCAAGGAAAAGGTGCTTTGAATGATCTTGGTAAACAAATTAAAACGATCGGCAAAAAACCGTTAATTCTATCAGATGATATTGTGTGGGACATTACTGGAGAGACGATTGAAAGCAGTTTAAAATCGGAATCATTACATTTTCATTATATTCAATTTAATGGAGAAGCTTCCTTAAATGAAATGGGACGTATTGCAGATGAAGGGAAGCAGGAAAAGGTTGATTTTGTGATTGGTGTTGGAGGAGGAAAAACACTCGACACTGCCAAAGCAGTTGCTGACGAATTAGAAGTGAGTGTTGTAATTGTTCCTTCTACTGCCTCAACCGACGCACCGACAAGTGCATTATCTGTTATTTACAGTGATGAGGGTGTATTTGAATCCTATAAATTCTATAACAAAAATCCGGAGCTGGTACTTGTGGATACCAAAGTGGTTGCAGGTGCACCGCCGCGGTTATTTGCTTCTGGCATTGCAGATGCTATGGCGACATGGGTAGAAGCAAGAGCAACCATTAAAAGTAATGGAGATGCAATGGCTGGCGGAAAGACAAGTATTGCTGGACAAGCGATTGCTGAAGCATGTGAGAAAACCTTATTCGCTTATGGAAAAGCTGCATATAAAGCAGTAGAAAAAAAGCTGGTGACTAAACAGGTTGAAGCTGTTGTGGAAGCAAACACCCTCCTATCCGGTCTTGGTTTCGAGAGCGGCGGACTGGCTGCAGCCCATGCTATTCATAATGGTTTTACCGTGCTGGATGGAGATATCCACCATCTGACTCATGGCGAGAAGGTAGCGTACGGTACACTTACACAGCTTGTACTTGAACTGCATCCGGAAGAAGAAATCCAAAAATATATCGACTTTTATCGTTCCTTAGGTTTACCAACTACATTGGAAGAAATGCACTTGGATGAAGTATCCTATGAAGATTTACGTAAAGTCGGAGCTGCTGCAACACAGGAAGGCGAGACCATGGGTAACCTTTCTGAAGAAATCACCGCCGATGATGTCGCACAGGCTATTTTAGCAGTAGACCAATTAAGCAAAAAATAATGACGCCTTAACCAAAAAAATAATGGTATGAACAAGAGCTCCCTATCTCGATTGAAGATACGGAGCTTTTGTTTTTCAACGGAAAAAAATATCTTTAAAATAGTTTGACTTTTTACTTTTATTGTAATAGTATGTACAAATACCTTGCATACTGTATACAAAAAAGAGGTGATTATTATCGTTGAGATTGTTAAGAAAACCTTAAAGAGTCAGGTCTATGATTACTTAAGAGAGCAAATTATTGTCGGAAAATTCAAACCAGGGGAAAAATTAATAGAAGAAAAAATAGCAGAAACACTACAAGTAAGCAGAAGCCCGATCCGTGAATCGATTCGGATGCTGGAGCAAGAAGGATTTTTGAATTTATCAAAAACAGGCGGTGTGACGGTAGTTGAACCTTCTCTTACCGATTTTAGGTATTTATATGAATGCCGGATAGGTATGGAATCGCTGGCTGCTTATTATGCTGCCCTCAGGAGGACGGATGACCAATTACAATTAATGAAACAGGAAGTGGAGAATACTGCTTATCATAAAGAAAAACAGGAGGATAATGAAAAGCGTGTTACCGTCGCTTTTCATGACATTATTATGGAGGCAAGCGCCAACCCTTTTCTAATTTCCATGCTCCGGACGCTGCGCGGAGTGAACAGTTTTTACCGGGAAGTTATTGTGGATCAAGATCCTACCTATAGAGAAACAGCATATATGGACCATGAACAAATATGGGAGGCGATTGCCAAGCAGGATGCTGATGCTGCGAAAGAGTTAATGAAACAACATATTGAGAGAGATTTTACACACTTTAAGAATTTGAACAAAGACGCGTTGGAGGGATTGGATTGAGTAAGAAAAAGCCGCTGGAAGGAATCAAAGTATTAGAATTAGGAAATATTGTAGCTGCTCCTTTTGCGGGAAAGTTATTTTCTGAATTTGGAGCAGAAGTGATTAAAGTAGAAGAGCCGACAAATGGAGATCCGCTCCGAAATTGGCGCGTAATGTACAAGGATACATCCGTTTGGTGGCATGTCCAAGCCCGAAATAAAAAATCAATTACAGTCAATTTGCGGGAGGCAGAAGGCCAGGAAATTATTAAAAATCTCACGAAAACAGCAGATGTTGTTTTAGAGAATTTTAAACCCGGGACACTGGAACGATGGGGATTAGGCTATGATACGTTGAAAAAAGTGAACCCTTCTATTGTATTAACGAGAATCTCCGGTTACGGACAGACAGGACCATACCGGGAAAAAGCCGGTTTTGGAAGTGTTGCTGAAGCAGTTGGCGGTCTGAGGTATTTAACGGGATATCCGGATTTACCGCCGGTTCGGGTCGGAATTGCGATTGGAGATATGGTTGCCGGATTATATGCCGTTATTGGTACATTAATGGCGCTTCGGGTTCGGGACCGTGATGAGGAAAAAAGAGGGCAGGAAGTGGATGTTGCCCTGTATGAGTCTGTATTCAGCTTATTGGAAGGAATGCTTCCCGAGTATGATTTAACCGGGGAAATTCGCGAACGGACAGGAAGTACACTGCCGGGGGTGGCTCCTTCTAATTCGTATCTGTGTGCAGATGGATCGTATGTCATTATCGGCGGGAACGGTGATCGAATATTTCAGCGATTGATGACAACGATAGGAAGAGAAGACATGGCAACAAATCCCAAATATGCTACCAATCAAGACCGGGTGAACAATGTGGAATATATTGATAGTGTCATTGAAGCTTGGACAAAGCAGCATTCTCTTCCAGAAGTACAGCGGATTTTAGATGAAGCTTCCGTTCCAGTCAGTGCAATTTATAGCATTAAAGATATTTTTGAAGATGTTCATTATCAATCCAGAGACATGATTCAGGAAGTTGAACTGGCTGATGGTAAAAAAATAAAAACGCCGGGCATCGTTCCAAAACTTTCCGAAACTCCGGGTGAAATTGATGCGAATGGACCGACGCTAGGTCAACATAATGAAGAAATCTACAAAGAATACTTAAACTTCTCCTATGAGGATTTTAAAAGGTTAAAAGAGGGGGGAATTATCTGATGACACAACAGATTACCATTGTTGATGTCAGCCCGCGTGACGGACTGCAAATAGAAGCAAATACCGTTTCTACAGAACATAAAGCAGAACTTATCCATAAACTGACAGAAGCAGGAATTCAAAAAGTGGAGGCAGCTTCATTTGTACATCCGAAAAGAGTTCCACAGATGGCAGACGCAGAAACGTTGTTAGAGCAAATCAGTACAAACAAACAAGTGCAGCCAATTGCGTTAATTCCCAATCAAAAAGGTTTTATGCGGGCCAGTCATTTTCCAAATTTGGAACTAAATTGGGCGGCTTCGGCAACGGAAGCATTTAGTGATAAAAATTTAGGGATGACAATTGATAAAAATTTCGAAATGTTTACGGAAGTGGCAAAGGAAGCAAAAATGAGCGGTATGGAGATTTGCTTTTCGATTGCTGTCAGTTTTGGCTGTCCTTATGAAGGTCATGTAGCAGAAGAAAAAGTATTGCAATTAGTTGAAAAAGCGGTCCAGGCCGGAGCAGACAGAATTGGCATTGCAGATACTATTGGCATCGCAACGCCGGATGAAGTAGACAGGCTGTTCCAAAAGGTGTTTAAAGCAGCAAAAGATACCAAGGTATCGTTTCATATTCATGATACCAGAGGCTTTGGGGCTGCGAATGCGTATGCGGCATATACAGCTGGAGTGAGGACGTTCGAGACGGCAGTCAGCGGCATTGGCGGATGCCCGTTTGCTCCTGGTTCAGCAGGGAACTTAGCAACAGAAGATTTGGTATATTTATTTGAACGGATGGGCGTCCATACAGGCGTGGACATTCATAAGCTGTTCGAAGCTGCTGATTTTGCAGCAGAGCTTGTTTCCAAAAAGCCTTTGGGAAGAATCCGTCACTTAGATAGAACACGTACGATAAAGGAGATGATGGAATGAAGAAATTACGCCATCTTTCCTTTGTGCTGCTCCTGTCCGGCATGTTAGCAGCCTGCAGTAACGATGATGGAGCAACAGAAAATGCAGAAGCAAGTGGAGAGGAATATGAACCGGCTACCATTCGTCTAGCTTATAACTTGCCGCCTGATCATCACATTTCGCATGGGATAGAACAATTTGTTCAAAAAATCGAAGAGGAATCAAATGGCCAAATTGAGATGCAGGTTTTTGCGAATGGACAGTTGCTCTCGGATAAAGACATGAACCAATCGCTCTTAACGGGCGGTATTGAAATGGGAATGAACTCGTCTACAATTTGGTCTTCAACAGTGCCGGCTATGGGAATATTTGATGTTCCTTATGTGTTTGAAGACTATGAAGAAGTCGGTGAATCGTTAAATGGCGAGTTTGGTGATATTCTACGTTCCGAAATGGAAGATGTCGGCGTGAAAGTGCTGATGTTTGGAGATTACGGATTTGGACAATTTGCGAATAATCAGCGGCCGCTTGAATCTCCGGAAGATTTTGCGGGAATGAAAATCCGCAGTGTTGGCACCCTTCCTTCTGAATTAATTCAAGCTTATGGAGCATCGCCTGTATTTATGGGAGGCGGAGAAGTGTATATGGGGTTACAAAGAGAAACGGTAGACGGAGCTACATCTGGAACAACAGCGATGGTGCAGCGCAGTTATGATGAAGTGACCGATTATTTAACCGTTAATAATTATGCTTATTTTGAATTTATTCTCGGTGTTAATCAGGAGTATTGGGATGATTTGCCAGAAAATACACAAACGTTAATTGAAGAAACTGCTAATGAAACCGAAGAATGGATACGTCATCAGACAAAGTTAGAAGATGAAGAAACACTCCAAGTGCTGAAAGACAGAGGAATGGAAGTATATGAAGTACCTGCTGATGAGCTGGACGTATGGAAAGAAGCAGCAATGCCGGTATGGAGAACTTTTGAAGATGAAGCCGGTGAAGCAGGGGAAAAATTATTAGATATCGCTGAGGAGGAATAAACGGTGCGCATCACTTGGAAGGGAGTTACAACATGAATACTTTATATAAATTTTCTGATTTATTAATCAAATATGCAGCCTATTTAGCTGGAATTTTAATATTTGCAACAACGTTGATGACGTTTTATGAAGTTCTATCCAGATCATTCTTTGGAATGCCGACAGCATGGGCTACGGAATTATCTACTTATGCCATTATTGGCAGCTGTTTTTTAGGAACAGCCTATGCTGTGCGCACCTATGCGCATATAACTGTCGATTTACTGGTTAATCGAGTGAACAATGTTACGCGGAAGGTATTTGCATATATTTGCAATGCGCTCGGATTACTTTTTAGTGTAATCTTGACAGGCTACGGGTTTTCGCATATTTCGCTGACATTTGAATTAGGGACGACTTCCACCTCCTTGTTGCGTATTCCGATGTACTTACCGGAATTATTTATTCCGATAGGCGGCGTATTGCTCATTATCGCATTTATCTTGCAACTGGTTGACGGTGATGTACATAAAGGAGGCGACTCTCTATGAATCTATTTTTTGCAGGAGGGTTAGCGACCTTCTTACTTATTGGTCTCCCGGTTGCCTTTTCTTTAGGTCTGCTTGCAGTCCTGGGAATGTATCTATTTAATGGCGGGAGCGTCGCCTTTGACCAAGTTCCGATTATCGCATATTCTGCTTTAGATGACTTCACGTTGACAGCGCTGCCGATGTATGTGTTGATGAGTCAAATACTTGTTGTCAGCGGTGTTGGACGGGATTTATATGAGATGGCCAGCAAATGGTTCAGGCACTTTCCGGGAGGGCTGGCCATTGCGACGGTTTTTTGCTGTACCATTTTTTCAGCTATTTCCGGATCCAGTGTGGCAACAGCAGTGACTGTAGGCGTCGTTGCTCTTCCGGAGATGGTTCAACGTGGTTATAAAAGACGATATGTGCTCGGTTTATTAGCAGCCGGAGGAACACTTGGGATTCTTATCCCGCCGAGTGTGCCCATGATTATATATGGTTCCCTTACTGGTGAATCTGTTGGACAGTTATTTATTGCAGGTGTTGTCCCGGGAATTATTTTAACATTGAGTTTTATGATTTTTGCATCGATTCAAATGCGGCATATAAAAGAAAAGCCGGCGACATGGAACGAGCGCTGGGAAGCTTCTAAAAAAGCAATTTGGGGATTATTGCTGCCAGTGGCGATTATCGGCGGTATTTATTCCGGGATTTTCACACCGACAGAAGCAGCTGCGGTCGGAGTAGTATTATCCTTCCTGATTGCCATTCTTGTTTACCGGAATCTGACGTTTATGAATTTGAAGAAGATTATTCTGACAACCGTAAATACAAGTGCTATGATTCTATTTATTATTATAGGTGCTAAGCTGCTCGGTTTTATTTTAACGATGTTGCAAATTCCGCAGCAGATTACCGAAGCGGCTACGGGAACAGACGTCTCGCCTTGGGTTATCCTGATTGTTATTAATCTTGTGTTACTTGGTTTAGGTATGTTTTTAGAGACCGTCTCTATTCTGGTTATTACGGTACCGATGTTATATCCAATCATTACAGCGCTGGGATTCGACCCGATATGGTTTGCGATTATCATGGTTATAAACATGGAATTGGCATTAATTACGCCGCCGGTAGGATTAAATCTCTTTGTGTTAAAAGGGCTGGATAACAAAAACAGCCTCGGTGAAATTGTAAAAGGTGTTATTCCTTATGCCTTGATTATGGTTTTATTTATCATCTTGATGTGCTTTTTCCCGCAAATTGCCACGTACTTTGTGGGAGATGTACAGTAAATAAAAACAACGTCGTTTTTGCAAAATTTGTAGAAACGGCGTTGTTTTTTGTTCAAAAGGAAATCGTTCATTGTCAAATAATGTTTCAAATACGGTGTCTTTGTATAATCAGAGAAGAAAAAGCGGCTTTACTATTTTAAAGCGTTACAATATGCTAAAATAAAAAGAAATGATAAATAGTGGAGAGTTGCTTAATGACATTATGGAGAAATCGGGAATTACGACAGCATATTAACGTGGTTGACGGGACGGTTGCCCCTGGTATTGTCTTAACCAATGCAACCTATTTAAATGTGTACACAAATCAGTGGTTAGAAGCAAATATTTGGATTTACGGAAATCGAATTGTATATGTCGGCGAGAACTTGCCTGAAGAAACAGCAGAAACTCACTTTTACGATTGTCAGGGAAAGTTTGTTGTACCAGGCTATATTGAACCGCATGCTCACCCGTTTCAAGCAGCCAATCCGGAAGAGACAGTGATGCATGCTGCAAAAACCGGGACAACAACATTCGTTAATGATAATTTGACCTGGTATTCCCTGTTGAACAAAAAAAAGACGTTTTCGATCATAAACGCGTTTTCGAAATTGCCGGTAAATATGTTCTGGTGGAACCGATTTGACAGTCAAACGATGTTGAAAGATAATCGAATGTTTAATACAAGAGATATATTGGATTGGGCGGAACATCCATCGGTCATTCAAGGCGGCGAATTGACGGACTGGCCAAGTCTGTTAACCGGCGGGGACCGTTTGTTGTATTGGATGCAAGAAATGAAGAAACTCGGTAAACCAATCGAAGGACACTTGCCCGGAGCTTCCTCCCGGACGTTAACAAAAATGAAGCTTTTCGGTATTTCAAGCGATCATGAATCGATGACGGCAGATGATGTATTAAAAAGGCTGGAGCTTGGTTATCGAGTCAGTCTCCGTTATTCCCCGATCCGGCCGGATTTACCGGAAATTATCAAAGGACTTTTGGATAAAGGGATGTTCCAGTTTGATAATATGAGTTTCACCATGGATGGTCCGACACCAGCCTTTATGGAAGACGGTATCATTAATGTATGTATTGAAAAAGCAATAGAGAGCGGTCTTCCTATTGAGACAGCTTATCGGATGGCAAGTTATCACCCTGCCAGGCATTTTAATAAAGAAGAAGAGTTTGGCAGTATTGCGCCGGGACGGGTGGCTAATATAAACATTCTTTTGGATAAAAAGAATCCGCATCCGGAGAGCGTTCTCAGCAAAGGAGAATGGGTTAGAAAGGACGGTCACGCGGTTTCATATCCATCTGCTATTCCGTGGGAAGAATATGATATTACCCCGCTCCGCCTAGACTGGGAATTAACAGAGGAAGATTTGCAGTTTTCCAGTCCAATCGGAATGGATATGGTCAACGATGTTATTATTCAGCCTTATACGATCCTGTCCGATGTGAGTGCAGATCGGATTCCTTCCAATAAAAGTGAACAGTTTATTGCATTGATTGACAAGCATGGGGAGTGGCGTGTAAACACAATTATCCGCGGTTTTGCTCCGAAACTTGGTGCGTTAGTCAGCAGTTTTTCTGCAACAGGTGATATTATCTATATTGGTAATTCCAAAAAAGACTTGCGCATTGCTTCTCAACGCATGAAAGAGTTAGGCGGAGCCATTGTATTAGTAGATCAGGGAGAGATTTTAGCAGAGATGCCGCTTCCTCTCGGCGGAGTGATGGCGAAAGTTTCCATGGAAGAATTAATTTCGAGTAATAAAGAAATCAAAGAAGTATTGGAAGCATATGGATACGCCTATAATGATCCGATTTACAGCTTGTTATTCTTATCTGCTATCCATCTGCCTTTCTTCCGCATTACACAGCAGGGTCTAATCGATGTGAAAAAACGGGAAATTGTGATCCCGGCTACCATGCGATGACAGATAAAATCCTTATTACAAATGAAATCATTGAAATATCTTGGTCAGGAATAAATAGCATCCTGTTCTTCTTTTATCGAATCAAAGACTGAAGAGCAGGGCGCATAAGGGGGAAATGAAGTGCAAATTGATAAGTTACGAGGAGAACAGCTTGATCAGTTGTTTGATGCGATATTGTCGTTAGATACCCGCGAGGAGTGTTATCAGTTTTTTGATGATATTGCAACGATGTCTGAAATTCAATCCTTATCACAACGGCTGCATGTGGCTAAAATGCTGACAGAAGGAAAAACATACAGTGCCATTGAAGAGGAAACGAACGCATCGACCGCAACCATCTCGCGGGTAAGGCGCTGTATTAATTATGGTAGTGACGGTTATAACCTTGTGTTAGAAAAATTGAATGTAAAATAAATCAACTTTGGTGTCTTGAAAAGTAACTTCTTTTCCAAAAGAACAGGAATTGATAAAAATGAGAAGGTAAAGTGGTGAAGTGTAAGGCTACCGCTGCGGCGGACCGTTTTGCTTTCCTAGGGGCATGCTCTTCAGCTAACTTTTGCCAAGAAGAGCGCTTGGCAAAAGGGCATCTTCAGAGGGTGCTGATCCCTCAGGAGTCAAAACGGTCCGCCTCCGCTAGTGGAATATTCCATACTGGTGAAATAGTTGAATAACTAAAAGGCAGGTCAGACAGAACGAATTTTTCGTGGTGCGTGGTAAAAATAATCAGCAATCAGTCCTTTCTGTGCATTCAAGCTATTATTTCATCTCACTTCATCAGGATGTTATTTCTACTAAGCGCTGTAGCATCCTATCAGAGCGCAGGCCAACCACGGAGACTCCTTGAGTGGTTTGCAGGCTAAAACCGTGACTCCTGGGGTTGGGGCTGCGCTTACCAATGTTGTCAGGTTAATGAATTTTCAAAAGGTTATAGTTGCTGCTAGCAGATAGCATGAAAGCTAACTAGCGGAGGAAAAACACGGAGACTCGTGTGGGAATGCGCAGTGTGAAGACCCCGCAGGAAAAAAGCGAACTTCTTTTTTTCTACCCGCGGGGCATAAGAGCGACTTTGCTTCTGTCAGCGCCTGACGGCTTGCCAATCAGCAAGTCTTCTTTAAAGGAGGCTGAGGACAAGCCCACGGAAAGCGTAGTGTTTTTCCGTAGCGGTCATATTAACCTGACAATATTGAGACCTGCGATTACTCGGTCTATTAAAACCGTTGCGGCGCTTACTTGCCCCACCGAAAACCATTGCGTTTAATCACCCCATCGAAAAGAGTTGTACGTCGGAAAGCGGAGGGCTTGGCCGGAGCGGGAGCAATACACTACAGCCTGTTCAAAAATAGAAGGATGCTCTAAAGAAAAGCAAGGTTAATATGCTTGTTCTTAGGTGCGAAAGTTGATTAAAATAATAAACATAACACAATGGGATAAATATCGAGAATAAGTATTCTCTCTTTACAGAAGGGAATGCTTATTTTTTGTTTTGGTGAGTAAATGTGTGTTTTTCTAATAAATCTTTGCTTTATCCGTTCTAACCATGTGCTGATTTTTGTTATAATAAAGAAACGAATGTCATGATGGGGGATTAATAACGAATGATGAATATAGATGAATGGAAGCATATGTTTAAGCTGGACCCTGCTAAGGAAATATCCGATGAAGATTTAGATAAAGTCTGTGAATCGGGCACCGACGCGATTATTGTCGGCGGAACGGATAATGTCACTTTGGACGGTGTTTTGGATTTATTATCACGGATTCGCAGGTCGCATATGGTTCCCGTTGTTTTGGAAATTTCTAGTGAAGAAGTATTAACACCAGGATTCGATTATTATTTCGTGCCGTTGGTGTTAAATTCGAAAGAGAAAAAATATGTTATGGATATCCAGCAAAAAGCGATTAAAGAATATATCGACATGATGGAGTATAGTGAGGTATACTTTGAGGGTTATTGTGTATTAAATCCGGAGGCAAAAGTTTTCCATCATGCGAATTGTGAGCTGCCGGAAACAGCGGATGTGAAGGCATATGCTTATATGGCAGAGCATGTTTTTCATCTGCCTGTTTTTTATGTGGAATACAGCGGAACTTACGGTGATCCGGAAGTTGTTCGAGAAGTAAAAGCGGAACTTCATCAGACAAAGCTGTTTTATGGCGGCGGTATTGAAACACCAGATCAGGCCACAGCGATGATGGAACATGCCGATGCAATTATTGTTGGAAACAGCATTTATACCAATTTAAAACAAGCGCTCAAGACAGTAGCAGCTGTTAAAGCAGAATAAGCAACAAGCGCATTCAGGAAGGAAGATGCAAGATGGAGCAAACGCTTGAAGCGATGATAAATACATTAAATCCGGAACAGCAAAAGGCTGTCCGGCATACAGAAGGTCCATTGTTAATTATGGCGGGTGCGGGCAGCGGGAAAACGCGTGTATTAACGCATCGAATCGCCTATTTAATGGGGGAGAAAGAAGTTTCCCCGCGTAATATTCTGGCGATTACTTTTACTAATAAGGCAGCCAGAGAAATGAAAGAACGTGTAGCGAAACTGGTCGGATCTCAAGGGGGAAATATGTGGGTTTCGACATTTCACTCAATGTGTGTCCGGATTTTACGCCGGGATATAGACCGGATCGGCTATTCCACGAACTTTTCCATTTTGGACAGCAGCGATCAGTTATCCGTGGTGAAACAGGTACTTAAAAATTTAAATATTGATCCCAAGCAATTCGATCCCAGAGCGATGCTGGGACAAATCAGTACAGCCAAAAATGAATTGGTTACGGAAGAGGAATTTGCCAAGAATGCCGGTAACTTCTACGACCGCCAAGTAGCACAGGTCTATGAAAGTTATCAGAAGATGCTGCGGAAAAATCAATCTTTGGATTTTGATGATTTAATTATGCAGACTATCCATTTGTTTGATCGTGTACCGGAAGTATTGGAGTATTACCAGAGAAGATTCCAATATATTCATGTGGACGAATACCAGGATACTAACCATGCCCAGTATTTTCTGGTAAAGCAGCTAGCGAAAAGATTTGAAAATTTATGCGTTGTCGGGGACTCCGACCAATCTATTTACCGTTGGCGCGGAGCTGATATTTCCAATATCCTTTCCTTTGAAAAAGACTATCCTTCTGCTGAAACGGTGATGCTGGAGAAAAATTATCGTTCCAGCAATTCTATTTTACAGGCTGCCAACAAAGTAATCGGCAATAATCCTGGGCGAAAACCGAAGAATCTTTGGACGGATAAGGATGACGGAAAAAAGATATCCTATTATAAAGGTGCAACGGAGCAGGAAGAAGCCTTGTATGTTGCAGATACGATTCAGCAATTATTGAAAAACGATCGATATGATGCTGGGGAGATTGCGATTTTATATCGTACTAATGCCCAATCCCGTGCGATAGAGGATACATTTGTGAAATCAGGAATCGATTATCAAATGGTCGGCGGGACACGTTTCTATGACCGAAAAGAAATCAAAGATATGATTGCTTATTTACGGTTAATCGCTAACCCGGATGATGATATCAGTTTTCAACGCGTAGTGAATGAACCGAAAAGAGGAATCGGAAAAACCTCCATTGAGCGTCTTCAGGCTTATGCGCAGGTTCATGATATTTCCTTGTTTGATGCGGTCAAGGAAGTTGATTTTACTGGTGTGTCCAAAAAAGCTGCCAATGCTTTAGCCGGATTCCTGGAACTTATCCAATCGCTTACAAAGCAATTGGAATTTTTAACAGCGACAGATATGGTGGAAGCAGTACTCGAGCGGACAGGTTATGAGAACATGTTGCGTAATGAGCGTTCCATCGAAGCGCAATCCAGATTGGAAAACTTGGAAGAGTTTAAAACTGTTACGCAAGAATTTGAAAAAACAAGTGAAGATAAGACATTGATTGCCTTCTTAACGGATTTGGCGTTGATTGCGGATCTGGATCGTGTCGATGAAGAAGACCCAGATCAGTTGCAGAAAATCACCTTGATGACACTGCATGCGGCAAAAGGGTTGGAATTTCCAGTTGTATTTTTAATCGGACTGGAAGAAAACGTCTTTCCACACAGCCGTTCCATGATGGATGCGGAAGAGATGGAAGAAGAGCGCCGTCTTGCTTATGTCGGCATAACCAGAGCAGAAGAAGAACTCTATTTGACTCATGCGCAAATGCGTACATTATTTGGTCGGACAAATATGAATCCAATCAGCCGATTTATCAATGAAGTCCCTCCGGAACTGGTGGAAGGGATGGAACCAGTAGAAAAAACGTCAATTGGCGGAAACAGCAAGAAGGGGAGTAGCTTTGGCTCGTGGCAGCAACAGGAAGCTCCTCCGAAAAGACGTGCTGAAAAAATACAAGGTCCAAAGTCAAGCGGTGCGGAATCAGAAGACTGGTCCGTCGGTGATAAAGCTGCCCATAAAAAATGGGGAACGGGTACAGTTGTCAGAGTACAGGGGGAAGGCGATAAGCTGGAATTGGATGTAGCTTTTCCTGCACCGGTCGGCATCAAACGTCTGCTGGCACAATTTGCCCCCATAACAAAGGAGTAAAAGGGAATGAACAAACAAGAAATAAAAGAACAGATGAACTCTCTTGTGGAGCTTCTTAATCAATATGGTTATTCCTATTATGTATTGGACAACCCGTCTGTCCCTGATTCGGAATACGATCGGAAGTTGCGGGAGCTGGAAGATTTAGAAAAAGACTATCCAGAATTCGTCAGGAATGATTCGCCTACGCAGCGTATCGGCGGGGAACCGCTGGATGCGTTTCGCAAAGTAGCGCATGAAACACCGATGATGAGCCTCGGTAATGCTTTTAATGAACAAGATTTACGAGATTTTGCCAGACGAGCGGCAGAAGGTGTATCCGGCAAGGTTACTTTTGTATGTGAATTAAAAATAGACGGTTTAGCTGTTTCCTTAAAGTACCAGGATGGCGAGTTTGTTCTGGGATCCACCCGGGGAGACGGAAGAATCGGTGAGGATATAACTTCTAACTTGCGCACGATACGAAGCATCCCGTTAAGCATTCAAAAAGAAGGAACGATAGAAGTTCGCGGGGAAGCTTTTATGCCGCATAAATCTTTTTTAGCATTGAATGAAGAACGGGAAGAAAAGGAAGAAGAGCCTTTTGCCAATCCAAGAAATGCAGCTGCCGGATCGTTGCGGCAGCTTGATCCGAGAATAGCTGCCAAGCGTAATTTGGATATATTCTTATATGGTGTCGGCGAATGGAATGATAATAGAATAACCCGTCACAGCGAACGTTTGGAAGCATTACAGCGCCTGGGTTTTAAAACGAATAAAGAATGGCAGCGGGCAGAAAGCATAGAAGAAGTGCTGGAATTTATAACATATTGGACAGAACATCGTAAGGAACTACATTATGAAATTGATGGTATTGTGGTTAAAGTAGATAGCCTGGATCATCAGGATGAACTTGGTTTTACTGCGAAAAGTCCCCGCTGGGCGATTGCTTATAAATTCCCTGCGGAAGAAGTGGTGACCACATTAAAAGATATTGAATTAAGCATAGGCAGAACAGGAGTGGTGACTCCGACAGCGATGCTTGAACCTGTCCGGATTGCCGGTTCAACGGTACAGCGGGCGTCTTTGCATAATGAAGATTTGATTCGGGAGCAGGATATCCGGATTGGCGACCAAGTTGTGATAAAAAAAGCAGGAGATATTATTCCTAAAGTAGTCCGTTCACTTATTGAACAGCGTACAGGAGAGGAAAAGGAATTTCATATGCCGGACTCATGTCCGGATTGCGGTAATGAATTGGTCCGTTTAGAAGGAGAAGTAGCATTACGCTGCATCAATCCGAATTGCCCTGCTCAGCTGAAGGAAGGGTTGATTCATTTTGTCTCCCGGAATGCGATGAATATTGACGGGCTTGGAGAAAAGGTAATTATTCAGCTATTCCGCGAAGATTTAGTGCACACCATTGCAGATTTATATCGATTGCAAAGGGAAGATCTTCTGGATTTGGAACGGATGGGTGAAAAGTCTGTTACCAATCTTTTACAAGCAATAGAGAACTCCAAAGAAAATTCAATGGAAAGACTGCTATTTGGACTTGGCATCCGTTTTATCGGATCAAAAGCTGCGCAAACCTTAGCGATGGAATTTGAGACAATGGAACAGCTCCAACACGCTACGCTGGAAGAGATTGCAGCGATTGAAGAGATTGGGGAGAAAATGGCCGATTCCGTGGTGCGTTATTTTGAGGAAGAAAAAGTGACACAGCTATTGCAAGAATTGAGAGCGTTAGGTGTTAATATGGCCTATAACGGTCCGAAAAAATCGGAAACGACAACAGATAGCTTATTCTCTGGAAAAACTGTTGTACTGACTGGTAAAATGGAACAGTATTCGAGAAAAGAAGCGAAAGAACTGATTGAATCGTTGGGCGGGACAGTGACCGGCAGTGTCAGTAAAAAAACAGATGTTGTTATTGCCGGAGCGGACGCCGGTTCCAAATTAGAAAAAGCAGAAAAGCTAAATGTAGAAGTATGGAGCGAAACAGAGTTAAAAGAAGCGGCCGAGGGAGAGGAGTGATTCGCTTTGAAAAAATGGATACTATTCATTGCAGTAATAGCACTGTTTTTAAGCGGGTGTATGCAGCAAACATCCAATGATGATGAGGTTGTCCAGGAAGAATCAGGTCAGGAAGAAGCCTCTATTGTGCCGACCAATAGACTTGCCGGGGATAATTATCGTATGATTTTACCTTATCAGCCAAGTGAAGCCAGGGGTGTTATTACGAATCAAGTAGCTAACCGTGTGGATATTGATGAAATGGAAGAAGGTCTCCGCCGGCTGTCAATGGACGCATATGACCCGGAAGATTATTATTTTCAGGAAGGACAGTATTTTGATAGTGACCGTATCTACAGCTGGATTGATGATTTGAATCCGGAAGTGGATAGAGGATCGGACGAAGAAACTTTTCGGGAAAATCCGCGTTATTTATCACATATTTTAGAACAAAATTATTTAACACAGACGGAAGAAGATAATGTACATTTAGAAGGAATTTCCATTGGTCTGGCCATGAAATCTGTTTACCAATTCCAGACAGATACCGGTGAGCCTTATGAGTATGAAAATATTTCAGAAAGTGAAATGATGGAGCAGGCAACAGAGATTGCACAAGATATTGTAGATGATATTCGTCAAAATGATGAGGAATTAAGTGATATCCCGATTATGATTGGAGTATATCGAGAAGAAGAACAATCTTCTCCCGTACCGGGAAATTTTGTAGCACAAACGACAGTCGATGGCGGCAGCAGTTCTGTGGATGACTGGGAAGACGTGGAAGAAGAAAATATTCTTTTCCCTTCAGATGAAGGCGAGGAAAAATATTATGACGATCAAGAGCTAGTCACTAATTTTGCGAATGAAATAAGTGATTTCTTCCCTAACTACGTCGGTATGGTAGGAGAAGGCTTCTATATAGATGAGGAACTTCAAAAATTACGTATCGATATTCCGATAGAGTTCTATGGAAAGGGAGAGGTTATCGGGTTTACGCAGTATGTATACGGACTGATTGAGGAAATGTTCCCGAATTATTATGATATAGAAGTAAATATCAATTCCAGTCAAAAAAGTGAAAGCCTGCTTTACCGAAATGCCGGTGAAGATGAAATTGAAACGCATATTTATGAATAAGAGGTTAGGAAATTTACTGTTCGTACCTGCATTGTCAGGTAACGGCAGTAAATTTTCTTTTTTGAAGAAAAATTTTCAGGACAGTCAGAACTCTTTGCTGTTTCTCTTGGCTATTTTCCCAAATTGAAAACAAACATAGTATGGTACAATAAGATTATCATATCGGAGTGAATAGAAAATAAAACTGGATTGAAAGGGGATATAGTGCAGTATTGCTTAGTGTTGGAAGAAAATAGCGGACAGGAATGTAAGAATAAGCAGCTTTCTAGATGGCAAGTGCATTCCAGAAAATTTTGACCTGTTTTCCTTATTGAAGAAAAAAGGCGATGTCTGCCCAAGACAAACGTATACGAATTTGGCCGGATAAGTAAACGTTTTTCAGATAATTATTCCATAATGAAAGACTCATAAGAATGGGGAGAAAAATAATATGATAGCAATTGGAACATATATAAAAATTCAACGCATGAAGCAGAAAATGACGCTAGGAGAGCTATCAGAAGGAATTGTCTCTTTATCCTATTTATCTAAAATTGAGAATCAGAAAACAGAACCTCATGAAGATATTTTAAAAAAATTATGCAATAGACTCTGTATTACAAAAGACCAGCATCAAGATGAAGAAATCGGCCGATTATGCGAGAATTGGTATGAGTTATTGGATGAAAGCAACGACAGACAGGAAATGGAAGAAGCATATCGGGAAATTCAGGAGTTGATGGATACAAACTATTCCAACCATTTTATTATGTTCGAAATTCATACAATCAAATATTTTTTATTAATTCACAGAACGGACCTGGCAGCTGATAAAATTAGGCATTTACGAGAAAGCGCAGGTACTTTCAGTATAGAGGAACAATATTTCTGGAATTTGTTCAACGGGCGGTACAGCTTTTTTGTTCAAAACTATTATCACTCCATGTATCAATATAAAAAAGCAGAAAAAATCACAGAAAGTTACCGTTTGAGCGAAAGAATTGAAGCAGATTTAAAGTATTATATGTCCATGACACATTCTAAATTGAGAAACTCTCTGGAAGCCATTGAGTATGCCGGCGAAGCATTAAAATTGTATATGGAACAATACAATTTCCTTTGTTGTGCCAGGGCACATAATATTCTGGGAATTTGCTATTGTCATATTAAATTGTATGAAAAGGCAATCAAGAATTTTACGCTTGGATTACAGTTGGCGGAAACAATCCATGATAAAATTATTATTCAAACAATCCACCAGAACCTTGGTTACCTATACGCATCAAAAGGGGATTCAACAAAAGCGATTGCTTATTATAAAAAAGTATTAAATAACCCCGGTGTACCTGCCAGCAATAAACTGGAAGTAACAACGCTGCTTGTGCGTGAATACTACCATGCAAATTATTATGACGAAGCGGAAGAGTACATTAATTATGGGTTGAAACAATTCTACGATATGGAAGATAAACAACCTTATATCGTATATAAGTATATTTTACGCAGCTATCATTACTTACTGGAGGAAAAGTTTTCTTATTTTGAACAACTATTAATTGATCATCTGCTTCCTTTATTAAAAAGGCAAAAAGACTATGGGAATTATATTCTTTATTCTGAATTATTGGCAAAACATTATGAAAATATTAGTAACTATAAAAACGCTGCACAATATTATCGAGAAGCAAGCCAAACGTATAAACATATCGCCCACCTTTAATTATTTTATGCATAAAACCAAGTTATTCTATATTATTAATTGTAAATTATAGTATAACTTGGTTTTTTTGGTGCGCAGCGTGATAAACTTGCCTTGTATCAGTTTATTTTGCTATTATCATTATGCGACGGTTCTAATCATAGGGTTAAACGCGATGTTTTGCGGCGGGATGAATCCTAGCAACGGAAGCACCAGAATGAATAGATATGAATATTGTCCGTGCTATGTATATCAAACATGACTCAAAAATGGTATAATATGATTTTGATGAATGTATAAACGGAACGATTCCATCCATGTTGGAATAGAAGTGCTATGATGGTAGCATATTATTAAAAAATATAGGATGTTTTGGAGGTTAGACAAATGGCAGAGATTTCAAAAGAGCAGGTAAAGCATGTAGCTAACCTTGCACGCTTGGAATTTGATGATGCAGAAGTAGAGCAAATGGCCAATGAACTGAGTGCTATCATTGAATATGCGGAGCAGTTAAATGAGTTAGATACAGAAAACGTAAAACCAACCACGCACGTATTGGATTTAAAAAATGTGATGCGTAAAGATGAGCCTAAAAAATGGATTACACAGGAAGAAGCATTAAAGAATGCTCCAGATCAAAAAGATGGACAAATCCGTGTGCCATCCATTTTAGCAAATAGTGAAGAATAAAGGAGGGTATCAGGTTCATGTCTTTATTTGATTATACAATCAAAGAATTAGAAGCAAAATTACATAATCAGGAGATTACTGTAGTAGATTTAGTGAAAGAATCTTATCAGCAAATTAAAGAAGTAGATGGGGATGTACATGCATTCCTGACACTTGATGAAGAAAAAGCACTAGAAAAAGCGAAAGCACTGGACAAACAGGAAGATAAATCCGGTATCTTATTTGGCGTTCCGGCAGGTATTAAAGATAATATCGTCACAAAAGACCTTCGCACAACTTGTGCCAGCCAGCTTTTGGATAATTTTAATGATCCTTTATACGACGCAACGGTTGTAGAAAAATTAAATGCAGAAAATCCGGTTGCTGTCGGTAAATTAAATATGGATGAATTTGCAATGGGTTCTTCCAATGAAAATTCCGGTTATGAACCGACTCGCAACCCTTGGAACACGGATCATGTTCCTGGCGGATCCAGCGGCGGATCAGCTGCAGCAGTAGCAGCGGGAGAAGTATTGTTTTCTTTAGGTTCAGATACAGGCGGATCCATCCGGCAGCCGGCAGCATTCTGCGGGGTAGTCGGAATGAAACCTACGTATGGTCGTGTATCCCGTTTCGGCCTTGTCGCGTTTGCATCTTCCTTAGACCAGATTGGACCGTTAACCCGGACAGTAGAAGATAATGCACGGGTTTTGGAAGTAATTGCAGGCCATGACAAAATGGACTCTACCAGCGCGGACGTAGAAGTTCCGGCATATACCGAGGCATTAACCGGTGATGTGAAGGACTTAAAAATCGCTGTTCCGAAAGAATATTTAGCAGAAGGTGTCTCGGGAGAAGTGAAAAACGCCGTGATGGAAGCATTGAAAGTCTATGAAAACTTGGGCGCAACGTGGGAAGAGGTATCTTTACCACATTCTAAATATGCTCTTTCAACATATTACTTGCTTTCTTCTTCAGAGGCTTCCGCAAACTTAGCACGTTTTGATGGTGTACGTTACGGTGTCCGGTCAGAGAATGCGAAAAACATGCTGGATATGTTCGTGAAATCCCGCAGTGAAGGATTTGGCGATGAAGTGAAGCGCCGTATCATGCTTGGAACTTTTGCACTCAGCTCCGGCTACTATGATGCCTATTATAAAAAAGCGCAAAAAGTACGTACATTAATTAAAAATGACTTTGATAACATTTTGGAAGACTATGATGTGATTGTCGGACCGACAACACCGACACCGGCCTTTAAAGTAGGTGAAAACACAAGTGATCCATTGACCATGTACGTCAATGATATCTTGACAATTCCTGTGAACTTAGCAGGCGTCCCTGGTATCTCCATTCCTTGCGGGTTCTCCGAGGAAGGACTGCCGATCGGCTTGCAAGTTATTGGAAATTATTTTGATGAGAGTACCGTATATCGTGCTGCTCATGCATTTGAACAAGCGACAGAACACCATACAAAACGACCTCAACTGGGAGGTGCCAAGTAATGAATTTCGAAACAATTATTGGACTTGAGGTACACGTAGAATTAAAAACACAATCAAAAATCTTTAGCCCGGGCACCAATGAATTTGGTTCAGCGCCAAATACCAATGTCAACCCGATTGACTTGGGATACCCGGGAACACTGCCTGTCTTAAACGAAGAGGCTGTTAACTTTGCCATGAAAGCAGCATTGGCATTAAATTGTGAAATAGCAACCGATACAAAATTTGACCGTAAAAACTACTTTTATCCGGATAACCCGAAAGCTTATCAAATCTCACAATTTGACCAGCCAATCGGAGAACATGGCTGGATTGAAATTGAAGTAAACGGTCAGAAGAAAAAAATCGGCATTACCCGTCTGCATCTGGAAGAGGATGCCGGAAAACTGACTCACGGGGAAGACGGCTATTCGTATGTCGATTACAATCGGCAGGGAACACCGTTAATTGAAATTGTATCCGAGCCGGATATGCGCTCTCCGGAAGAAGCTTATGCATACTTAGAGAAGCTGAAAAATATTATTCAATATACAGGTGTATCCGATGTGAAGATGGAGGAAGGCTCCCTGCGTTGTGATGCTAACATTTCGCTTCGTCCAATCGGACAAGAAGCATTCGGCACAAAAGCAGAATTGAAAAACTTGAACTCTTTCTCCTTTGTCCAAAAAGGATTGGAATTTGAGGAAAAACGTCAGGAAAAAGAATTACTGAACGGCGGAGAAATTTTGCAGGAAACACGCCGTTATGATGAAAAAAATAAAGAAACGATTCTGATGCGTGTAAAAGAAGGTTCGGATGATTATCGTTATTTTCCAGAACCGGATCTTATTCCGTTATATATTGATGAAGCTTGGAAAGAACGTATCCGCAATGACATTCCGGAACTTCCGGATGCAAGAAGAGCACGTTATGTGAATGAATTAGGCCTGTCAGAATATGATGCGAATGTGTTAACTGCATCTAAACAGATGTCCGATTTCTTTGAAGAAGCAGTAAAACAAGGAGCGGATATCAAACAAGTATCCAACTGGCTGATGGGAGAAGTTTCTGCTTATATGAATAAGCACTACAAAGCAGTAGAAGAACTGGCTATTACACCAGCTTCCTTGGCGAAAATGATTCAGCTGATTGATGATGGCACGATTTCATCCAAAATTGCGAAGAAGGTATTTGCAGAACTGGTTGAAAATGGCGGTGATCCGGAAAAAATCGTTGAAGAACAAGGCTTGGTGCAAATCTCTGATCCAGAGCAATTGAAGCCGGTTATCAATAACATTCTCGATCAAAATGAACAGTCTATCATTGACTTCAAGGATGGAAAGAAAAAAGCAAAAGGTTTCCTTGTCGGACAGATTATGAAAGAAACAAAAGGTCAGGCAAATCCGCAGCTAGTGAATGAAATTCTTGCAGCTGAACTGGAAAAAAGATAAGCTCGCTGGTTAGCAGCAAAAGAGAAAAGAATAAAACAAACAAACAGGCTGTCGCACAGATATGGTGTGGCAGCCTCTCAAATGAGGACGAAACGTTACTTTTTGTCGAAGTTTGTTATGTTTCTGTTCATTTTGCTTTTCAAATAGATAAAAAAAGACTATGATATGGACTAGGTGAGTTTCATTTTGAGGACGTCGATAACTTCCATACAGGGAGGAAAAGAACATGAAAAAGGCCCGAATCATTTATAACCCTACTTCGGGACGTGAAGCAGTCAAAAAAGAATTACCAAATATCTTAGAAAAGCTGGAAACAGCCGGTTATGAGGCTTCAGCACATGCGACAATCGGTGAAGGCGATGCTGTATCTGCAGCAAGAACGGCAGTCGATAGAGGCTATGATTTAATAGTAGCTGCCGGCGGGGATGGTACGATTAATGAAGTGATTCATGGTATGGCAGAACAGGAGTATCGTCCAAAACTGGCAATCTTGCCTGCTGGTACGACCAATGACTTTGCCAGAGCACTACATATTCCAAGAGGCATTGATGCAGCGGTAGATATTATTTTAGAAAATAATTCTTTGCAGCTGGATATCGGCAAAGTGAACGATCATTATTTTATCAATATCGCTGGAGGCGGCAAACTGACAGAGTTGACGTATGATGTTCCCAGCAAATTAAAAACGGTCTTAGGTCACTTGGCATATTATATCAAGGGTATTGAAATGCTTCCTTCCTTAAAAGCAGCCAGGGTAAAAATTGAGTTTGATGAAGAGGTTTTAGAAGAAGATATTATGCTTTTTCTGATTTCTAATACCAATTCCGTCGGCGGTTTTGAAAAGCTTGCTCCCGAAGCACGTTTAAATGACGGGTATTTTGATGTATTGATTTTAAAGAAAACCAACCTGGCAGAATTTATTCAAATTGCGACACTTGCACTGCGGGGAGAGCATTTAAAAAGTAAGAACATTATTTATAAACAGGCAAAACGGATTAAGGTAACGAATGAAGATAAAATGCAGTTGAATATCGATGGGGAATACGGCGGTTTGCTTCCGGGCGAGTTTATTAATTTGCAGCAGCATATTGAATTTATTGTACCGGAGGAGTTTATCGCACATCAGGAAAATTTGGATTATTAATTGGGAAGGAAGTCTCAAAACATCACGTTGTTTGGGGGCTTTTTTTCTTTTGAGAATGAACGGGCCGGCAAATGAGTATTGTTTTCGATTTTTACATCGTTATGATAAAATAAGGTATTAAAATCGATTACGGAAATAGAGGAAGATGTAAAATGGCGAAATCTACAGGAAAGACACCTGTTCAAAAAAATGAGCAATTATCCATCACAATTGAAGATATAACACATGAAGGAAGCGGTGTCGGAAAAATAGATGGTTACCCTTTGTTTATTCCGAAGACTTTACCGGGAGAAGAAGCGCTTATCAAAGTGGTCAAAGTAAATAAAAATTATGGTTTCGGGAAACTGCTGGAATTGAAAAAAACAAGCCCGGAGCGTGTGGAACCAACCTGTCACGTCTATTGTGGAGGGTGCCAGCTCCAACACATGAGCTATGCCCTTCAATTACAGATGAAACAAAACCAGGTCCACAATGTGATGAAAAAAATAGCACATCTGGAGCATGTTCCAGTACATCCGATTATCGGTATGGAGGATCCTTCTCATTACCGGAATAAGATCCAAATTCCAGTGGATGAAAAAGACGGCGAATTAATCACAGGCTATTATCAAAAAAGAAGCCACCGGATTTTGCAAAATCAAGATACCTGTTATGTTCACAGCCATGCGATGAATGAGGTGCTTCCATTTGTTCGTTATTTAATGAATAAATATGGCGTGACTGCTTATGATGAAAAAACGCATCGCGGCGAGCTGCGTCATATCATGATCCGGACAGGTCATTTTACCGGAGAAATGATGGTGGTGTTCGTGACCCGGACAGCCAAGCTTTCCGGTAAAGAACAGATAGTGGAAGAACTGAAACAGAAATTTCCTTTCATCCATTCTGTTATACAGAATATTAATGATCAGCGCACGAATGTGATTTTGGGCAAAAAGACAAACGTATTGTGGGGAACATCTTATATTCACGATACAATAGGCGATTTAACATTTGCGATTTCGCCCCAATCTTTTTATCAAGTGAATCCTGTTCAAACAGAAGTGCTTTATGATAAAGCATTGGAATATGCGGCTATTGATGAAACGGATGTAGTGGTTGATGCATACTGCGGTATAGGCACGATTTCGCTATTCTTAGCCCAAAAAGCGAAAAAAGTCTATGGGATTGAAGTAGTTCCTGAAGCGATTGAAGACGCGAAGAAGAATGCGGAGCGTAATGGAATAGATAATGTAGAATTTACAGTGGGACAGGCGGAGAAAGTGATGCCGGCTTGGAAGAAGGAAGGTCTGGACCCAGATGTGATTGTTGTCGATCCACCAAGAAAAGGCTGTGATCCGGAATTTCTGGAGGCGATGATGGCAATGGAGCCTGAGCGGATTGTGTATGTTTCTTGTAATCCTTCGACACTGGCAAGGGATTTACGTATTTTAGAGGATGGCGGTTATGAAGCGAAGGAAATACAGCCTGTGGATATGTTTCCGAATACGGGACATGTGGAGGTTATAGTTTCGATACAACGGAAGAATACGTCGAAATCCTTAGTATGACAGTGTTTCACAAGCATTACCAATTTATACCTGATGGTCAAAATGGGCGAAAAAAAGTGCTAAAACATCATGTTGACGTTTCAGTGGGAATCAATCTGGTATATGGAGACACAACAAAATAAAAATTCCATAATAAGTAAGTTTAAAAATTTTAGGCGTTCAGAAAAATGAACGTCTATTTTTTTATGTCAAAATTGGAAATTTATTTTGAGAATTTATTGATTTTCTTATAAAAAATGAACCTCTAATAAATGAAATAAAGGTTGTGATTGATATGAAACTTCTTACGTTAGGAAGTTTATTTGATGGAATCGGTGTATTTCCTTTAGCTGCTTCTTTTTATGGAGTGAAACCTGTTTGGGCAAGTGAAGTTGAGAAGGCACCAATTGCAATTACGAAACGTCATTTTCCTAATATGCTTCATCTTGGAGATATTACAAAAATAGATGGTGGAGAAATACCACCTGTTCATATCATTACCTTTGGTTCTCCTTGTCAGGATTTATCTAACATTGGTAAGCGAGAAGGCCTTGCTGGAAGTAAATCCAACTTATTTTATCAAGCATTACGAATTATTGAAGAAATGAGGTGTGCAACGAATGGTGTCTATCCAGTTATCGCTGTTTGGGAAAACGTCATGGGAGCTTTTTCATCAAATAACAGGATGGATTTTAAAGCCGTGCTGGAATCTTTCACAGGTTCCAAAATTCCAATGCCTACTTCTGGAGGATGGGCAAACGCCGGAATGGTTCGAGGGAACAACGTTGATGTCTGTTGGCGATTGTTGGACGCCCGATATTGGGGAAAGCCCACTCTCGCTCAAAGAAGAAGACGTATCTTCCTCGTGGCAGATTTTAGAGGAAACCGTGCCAAAGAAATATTATTTAAAGCCCGTGATTTGCAATCGTTTCCTGCGTCTTGCGGAAAAAACAGGCTGTCCTCCGCCGGCTCCTGTGGAATACCTGTTAAAGAAACAAGGAGGAACATACCCATCATCCGACCCTTTCAAGAAAGACGTATGCGAAGTGCCGCAAAAGAAAAAAACGAAACAGGATTCATTGGAAGTTTCGGAAAGACAGATGACCCTTTTCCAACAATGCTAGCTGGTTCCGTTAATCTTTTTTCGTTTTGGTATGAAGGGAAAGAAAAAGAAGGTTTTATTCGGCAGCTTACTCCATTGGAATGTGAACGTTTGATGGGATTGCCCGAAGGCTGGACAGCTTTTGGAGAACAAGAAAAAGCAATCAGCGATTATGCCAGATATAAAGCACTTGGAAATTCAATTGCTGTACCATGTGCCGAATATATTATGGCTGGTGTTGCAGAAAGTTTATAGATAATTAATTTCTTAGCTTGTTGGATTATGGTCATCTGACATGCTTTTTTAATGGATAAAGACGCAGGAAAGGAGAAGGAACATGATGTCTTTGAAAGAGGAAGAAATATACGAAGATAAGGTCATGGAATGGATTGATGACCATTTTGTGCTGAATGAGGTTGAGATTGAAGAGTATCCGTTTTTTCTTCATGGAAAATTAGTGCGTGATAAAAAAGGGGAATCCATGATTGTTTTTTGGTGTGTAATATACGGACGTGTTGATTATCGTTTTTAATTATAAAAGGAGAATGATTATGAATATCACAACTTTTATTTGTGTACTTGATGATAATGTAAAGGCAGAAATAGAAAAGGATTTAAGAGCAGCAGGTCATTCAGAAGAAGATGTACAAAGAGGATTGGATAGCCGTCTTTGCGATTTAGAAGACACAATAGATATTCAAAAATATAAAGAAATGCTTCAAGATAGTTAATTTATGTAGCTTAAAGATTCTTTTATAGAATTCTTTCTGTATAAAAAGAATACAGAGAACAAGTATTTGGTTAAGAAAATGAAGTGACAGGAGGTCATTTGATATGATTATTTATTATTCACGTTCTCCTCCGCTTTTATCGTTTTTGTTATGTATTTAAGAAATAAAATAATAAAGAAAAGAGGTCATTATTATGGAACTAAAATATGTCATCCCAAATATGGAGAAAACATTTGGAAACTTAGAATATGCAGGAGAAGGAAAAGTAGAACAACGACGGATTAATGGACGTATGACAACATTATCCCGCAGTTATAATCTGTATTCCGATATTCAACGGGCAGATGATATTGAGGTTGTTCTCCCGAATGAAGCTGGGGAAAAATTCTTTGAACATGAGGACAAAGTAAAACTGGTGAATGCACGTATTACCGCAGAAGGCTATAAAATCGGTGATCGTGGTTTTACAAATTATATACTACATGCTGACAACATCGTCAAAGCATAACATAGTCAACATATAAGGAGGAATATCACATGAGATTAGCACAAGGAATTGTGATTGATAAGGAAAAAACATTTGGGGTATTGAAATTTTCTGCTTTACGACGCGAAGTGTTCCTTCAAAATGAAGATGGTACTGTTTCTACAGAGGTAAAGGAACGCACGTATGATTTAAAGTCCAGGGAACAAGGACGCATGATACAAGTAAGTCTTCCTGCTTCTGTTCCATTAAAAGAGTTTGATTATAATGCAGAAGTAGAAATTATGAACCCTATTGCGGATACGGTCGCCAATGCTACCTTTCGTGGTGCGGATGTCGATTGGTATATAAAAGCCGATGACATCGTGTTAAAAGGAAAAGCAACTTCAACTATTGGAGAAAAACCATCAAAAACACCACCTAATAAGGATAAATAAGAATGAAACCTTTCAAAAAACGAGGGAAACGTATTAGAGAAAAAGACGCTTCTCTCGTTTTTCAATTTGTGTTTATATCGCTGGTTGGTATATGGCTTCTATTCTTCCTCCCTTTTCACTTATCTTTTTTATTGTCTACAACATGGGAACTTGAAGAACTACAAGCACATTTTATTAGCAAGTATGGATTAGTGGCGTTGTGTATTAGTCTCGTTTTAACGGCAGCTTGTGCTTTTGTTTATTATCGTTATTGCTATAACCACTTCAAACAGCTTATTCATCGTCAAAAACTTGCTAAAATGGTTTTAGAAAACAGCTGGTACGAAACAAAACAAGTCACGCAAGAGAGCTTCTTTAAGGATATCCCATCTAATAAATCAAAGGAGAAAATCAGTCATTTTCCGAAAATCTATTATCGGTTTGAAAAGGGTTTGTTTTACATTCAAGTAGAGATTACACTTGGCAAGTTTCAAGAACCATTATTAAATTTAGAAACCAAACTGGAAAGCGGTTTGTATTGTGAATTGGTATCGAAGGAATTACGTGATTCCTACGTGGAGTACACGCTTTTCTATGATATGATTGCGAACCGCATTTCCATTGATGAGGTTATCGCACAGGATGGAAGTTTAAAATTAATGGAGTCTTTTTATTGGGAGTATGATAAGTTACCGCATATGTTGATCGCTGGCGGTACAGGTGGCGGAAAAAGCTATTTTATTCTGACACTGATTGAAGCTCTACTCAAAACAGACGCAAAACTATATATCCTAGATCCTAAAAATGCTGATTTGGCAGACTTAGCTACCGTTATGCCTGACGTGTACTACAAAAAGGAAGATATGACAGCTTGTATTGATCAGTTCTATGAAGACATGATGAAACGGAACGAAGAAATGAAGCAAATGCCAAATTATAAGACTGGTGAAAACTATGCCTATTTAGGCTTGCCAGCCCGTTTTTTAATCTTTGACGAGTACACCTCATTTATGGAAATGGTCGGGAAAGAAAGCGTCAAAGTCATGAGTAAACTGAAACAGATTGTTATGTTGGGTAGGCAGTCAGGCTTCTTCTTAATTCTTGCTTGTCAAAGACCAGACGCAAAATACCTTGGGGATGGGATTCGTGACCAATTTAATTTCAGGGTAGGTTTAGGGCGTATATCAGAACTGGGGTACGGAATGCTTTTTGGGTCAGATGTGCAAAAGCAATTTTTTCTTAAACAAATCAAAGGACGCGGCTATGTAGATAAAGGAGATAATGTGATCTCTGAATTTTACACACCATTTGTCCCTAAAGGACATGACTTCCTAAAAGAAATAGGTAAACTCACAAACTAAAGGCTGCCCAGTGCGGCGCCGTGCGAAGCGAAAGGCGCTGTGCTGGGTTAAGCCTGCGTGGCGACAGCCACGCTTTAACCCCCCTTATCTAACAGGGGGGTAGAAAAACAATTGAAAACTGTTCCAAAAGCCAATAAAGCCTGATGGCACAACGGTTAGGGATATATCACAAAGATGTCAGCTTTTAAGTCAAAGTTGACATCTTTTTTTTAGTTAGGAGGAATGCAAGTGTATCAAATGCCTTGGTATCACGTATTAAGAGAAAAGAGATTGGAATATGGCGTATCCCAAAATAAATTGGCGATACACGTTGGGATTTCAAGACAATATCTAAGTGAAATTGAGACAGGAAAAGTGACACCTTCAGAAGCTATTCAAACTACTTTGTTTGATATTTTAGAACAGTTTAACCCAGAAGCACCTTTGGAGATATTATTTGACTATGTGCGAATTCGATTTTTAACAACGAATCCTACACCAGTGATTGAAGATATTTTGCAGTTAAAAAAGAGTTATATGCTTCATGAAGATTTTGCTTTTTACTCGTACTTTGAGCAATATGTCTATGGAGATATTGTGGTAATGGTATCTCCTGACGAGGACAAAGGATGTCTGCTTGAACTAAAAGGGAAAGGTTGTCGTCAATTTGAAAATTTCCTTTTAGCCCAACAACGCACATGGTTTGATTTTTTTATGGAAGTGTTTCGTGTGGGTGGTGTCTTTAAGCGAATTGACCTTGCCATTAATGATAAGACAGGAATTTTGGATATCCCCTTTCTCACTCAAAAATGCAGAAATGAAGAATGTGTCACGGTATTTCGCAATTTTAAAAGCTATCGTTCGGGTGAACTAGTTCATGCAGAAGATAAACCTGACATGGGTCATACCTTATATATCGGTTCGTTAAAAAGCGACGTATATTTTAGTATCTATGAAAAAGATTATGAGCAGTATGTGAAATTTGGTACGTCTATCGAGGACACCGAGGTGAAAAATCGTTTTGAAATTCGACTTAAAAATGATCGAGCCTACCATGCGATTGTTGACTTAATGACTTATGAGGACGCAGGAAAAACCGCCTTCTCCATCATTAACCGTTACATTCGTTTTGTAGATAAGGATGAGAAAAAACGGCGGAGCAGTTGGAAAATGAATGCAGATTGGCAACGCTTTTTGGATTTAGGTGTGAATCGAAAAATTTCTTTAACGACAAAACCAGAACCGTACACATTTGATAAAACGTTGAGATGGTTAGCTCATCAGGTTGCTCCTACTTGGAAGTTAGCAACAGAAGTGGATGAAATCAATCAAACCACTGTCATCAAAGATATGTTAGCACAAGCAGAGTTATCGGACCGTCATCAAAAGATACTTTTGCAACAAACTGTTCCTGTAGAGAAAGCGATTCGCCTTCCGTCCACTAAAAATGATGAAAAATAGAAAGGAGACAGTCAAATGAATTTCGGGCAGAATATTTATAACTGGTTTTTGGACAACGCACAATCCTTAGTGTTAATGGCTATTGTTGTGATTGGCATTTATTTAGGATTTAAGCGTGAGTTTTCCAAATTGATAGGTTTTCTGATTATTGCTCTCGTTGCTGTTGGACTAGTCTTTAACGCTTCAGGTGTAAAAGATGTGTTATTAAACCTATTTAACAGGATAATAGGGGCTTAAATTGTACCGTTTGTCTGTGGAAGATAAGTGCTTTCCTTATGTTCTGCAGACAAATGGTGATCCAAGCGGTAGCGCGGAAGGGATAAATAAGTTTATGTGATGTACCAGTAAACACCTTGCTGGTGCTTTTTTTATGATTCTTTTTTAGAAAAGAGGTGAATTTCCATGAGAATGCAAGTTTTTATTGTGAATCTTGATAGATATAAGGAGGATCAAATCAGAGGATCTTGGTTTGAACCACCTATTGATTTGGAGGAAATGAAAGAACGTATAGGTTTGGACGGGGAATACAAAGAATATGCCATTTTTGATTATGATTTACCCTTTGAAATAGACGAATCCACACCTGTTTCTGAAATCAATCGTTTATGCGGAATGGTGCAAGAAATGGAAGGTTCCCCCTTATACGACGCTCTTCCCGAAGTACAAAAACATTGGTTTAATAGCTTAGAAGAATTACTTGAAAATCAGTATAAAATCCTTTATTACCCTGATTGTACCGATTTAATAGATATAGCGAAATTTTGGATGGAAGAATCAGGTATAACCCGTCTATTTGCAGAAGTCCCTTTTAATCTTGAAGACTATATTGATTATCAAGCTATTGGGCGAGATTTTGAGATTCATGGCAATTTTCTTGTGACTGCCAATGGTATATTTGAATATCTAAAATAAATGGAAAAGCAGCTTGTACTAACAGGCTGTTTTTCTTTTGTTAGGAGGCTTTAAAACATGGAAATGCAAGTGTATATAGCAAACCTCGGAAAATATAATGAAGGAGAAACGGTTGGTGCTTGGTTTACGCCACCTATTGATGTAGAGGAAGTAAAAGAACGAATTGGGTTAAACGGTGAATATGAAGAATACGCCATACACGACTTTGAATTGCCGTTTGAAATCCATGAGTACACGCCGATTTCCGAAATCAATCGTTTATGTGAAATGGTACAGGAAATTGAAGGCACTCCCTTGTATGACGCTCTCTCCGAAATACAGAGTTATTGGTTTAATAGCGTCGAAGAATTATTGGAACATCAAGATGCTATTGAATGTTACTCTGATTGTGAAAGTATGGAAGATGTAGCTCGGTATTATATAGAGGAAACTGGAATGCTTAGTGGTGTAGATCCCAGTTTACAATACTATTTTGATTACAGTTCATACGGACGTGATCTTGAAATCAATGGTGATTTTCTTGTTACCTCCCATGGAATCTTTGAATATAAGCAATAAATAGAAAGGCAGCTTGTTTAGACACAGGCTGCTTTTTTCTTTGGAAAGGATGTTAAGACGTGAAAAAATTAAAGAGCTACACACGAATTTGGTCGGTGGAAAAAGTCATTTATGCGATCAACGATTTTCGTTTGCCCTTTCCTGTCACTTTTTCGCAGATGACTTGGTTTGTGCTTTCTCTTTTGGCCGTTATGTTACTTGGAAACCTTCCTCCCCTCTCTTTGATTGATGGAGTACTATTAAAATATGTTGGTGTTCCAGTAGCGTTGACATGGTTTATGAGTAAAAAGAGCTTTGACGGCAAAAAACCTTATGGTTTCCTAAAGTCTGTTATCACGTATTGGTTTCGCCCTAAAGTGACCTATGCAAACAAGCCAGTCAAATTTAAAAAACAATCGGTCAATGAAACCATTACAGCGGTAAGGGGGAAAATCGTATGAGTTATCCAATTAAATATATCGAAAATAACCTTGTTTTTAATCATGATGGAGAAGCATTTGCTTATTACGAATTATTGCCATACAACTATTCCTTCTTATCTGAAGATGAAAAAATGCAAGTACACGAACACTTTCGTCAACTCATTGCCCAAAATCAAGATGGAAAAATCCATGCCTTACAGATAAGCACCGAGAGCAGTATTCGTTCGGTACAAGAACGAAGTAAAGAACTTGTAACAGGAAGGCTGCAAGAAGCAGCTTACAATCGAATTGACGATCAAACAGAAGCCCTTGTTTCCATGATTGGAGAACATCAAGTCGATTATCGTTTCTTTATTGGATTTAAGCTTTTGTTGAATGAAGAAGAAGTCAGTATGAAATCGATGGGAGAATCAGTAACGGCGTCTCTCTCAACCTTTGTTCGAGACGTGAATCATCATTTAATGGGTGATTTTGTTTCTATGCCACATAGTGAAGTTGCTCGTTTTCTAAAAATGGAACAATTATTACAAAATAAAATCACTAAGCGTTTTAAGGTTCGGCCTTTAACGAAAAATGACATGGGGTATTTAATCGAACACTTACACGGACAAACGGGTATTGCCTTTGAAGATTACAGTTATAACCTCTCTTATGAGAAAGGTGAAAAAGAAACTTACGTCAAACGTTATGACCTCATTAAACCCACACGCTGTCTGATTACAGAAAAACAGCGTTACATCAAGTTGGAACAGGAAGATACAACAACTTATGTTGCTTACTTTACCATTAATTCCATTGTTGGTGATTTGGAATTTCCCAGTGATGAAATCTTTTACTATCAGCAACAACAATTCACGTTTCCAATCGACACCTCTATGCATGTCGAGATAGTCACCAATAAAAAAGCATTATCAACCGTACGCAATAAGAAAAAGGAATTAAAGGATTTAGATAACCATGCGATGGATTCAGATAATGAAACGGGAAATAACGTGTTGGAAGCTTTGGAACAAGTCAATGAATTAGAGGATGTCCTCGATCAGACGAAAGAATCCATGTATAAGTTAAGCTATGTCATTCGGGTATCTGCTTCTAGTTTGGATGAACTCAAACAACGCTGTAATGAAGTCAAAGATTTTTATGATGACTTAAATGTAAAACTTGTTCGCCCATTTGGCGATATGTTGGGTTTACATGGTGAATTTATTCCTGCCAGTAAACGCTATATCTCCGACTATGTACAGTATGTCACTTCGGATTTTTTAGCTGGCCTTGGATTTGGTGCAACGCAAATGTTAGGAGAAAATGAAGGCATTTATTTTGGGTACAACTTAGATACGGGAAGAAATGTCTATCTCAATCCTAGTCTCGCTAGTCAAGGTGTAAAAGGCTCTGTCACGAACGCTTTGGCCTCTGCTTTTTTAGGTTCACTTGGTGGTGGAAAATCGTTCTCCAATAACTTACTGGTATACTATGCCGTTCTTTTTGGTGGTCAAGCATTGGTTGTCGACCCTAAGGGCGAACGTGGCGGCTGGAAAGAAGCTTTACCTGATATTGCTGATGAAATTAATATCGTTAATTTAACCAGTGAAGAAAGCAATCAAGGGCTGCTTGACCCGTTTGTCATTATGAAAAATAAGAAGGATTCGGAAAGTTTAGCGATTGATATTCTTACCTTCTTAACGGGTATTTCCAGTCGGGATGGTGATAAGTTTCCTGTCTTACGACGAGCTATTCGAGCAATCGGTCAACAAGAGGAACGCGGCTTAATGCTGGTGATTCATGAACTAAGGAGTGATCCAAATCCGCTTGCTTCCACTATTGCAGATCATATCGAAAGTTTTACCGATTATGACTTTGCCCACCTTCTCTTTTCAGACGGAACGGTTCAAAATTCTATCAGCTTAGAAAAACAGCTCAATATTATACAGGTGGCAGATTTAGTATTGCCTGACGCGGAAACCAACTTTGAAGAATACACGACAATGGAATTGTTGAGTGTCGCCATGTTAATTATTATTTCTACATTTGCCTTAGACTTCATTCACTCTGATCGCAGTATTTTTAAAATTGTAGATGTTGATGAGGCCTGGAGCTTTTTACAAGTGGCACAAGGGAAAACACTTTCTAATAAACTGGTACGTGCTGGCCGCTCCATGAATGCAGGTGTGTACTTTGTTACCCAGAACGCTGACGATCTAACAGACGAAAAATTGAAGAATAATATTGGTGTGAAATTTGCGTTTCGTTCCAGGGATAGTACAGAAATTAAAAAAACGCTGCAATTTTTTGGCGTGGACGCGGAAGATGAAGCCAATCAACGTCGATTAAGAGAATTGGAAAATGGACAATGCCTTATGCAAGATTTATATGGACGAGTTGGGATTATTCAGGTTCATCCTGTGTTTGAAGATTTATTTGACGCTTTCGACACTCGACCACCTGTCCTAGAAAGGCAGTGATAAGATGAACAAACCAAAACTGAAAAAGATTGTATGGATGACGGTACTCATTGGTGCGGTCATTTTTTTATTGTTTCTTTCCCTGTTTACTGTAACACAGGCTGCTGGATTAGTTGATGATACGGTATCAGAGGACAATCTTTATTCCTTGTATCCACTCGACCATTATCAGTTAGATTTTTTTGTGGATTCGGGGTGGGATTGGCTGCCGTGGAATTGGGATGATGGAATCGGAAAACAAGTCATGTACGGACTGTACACGATCACCAATTTTATTTGGATTATCAATTTATATCTTTCCAATGCCACTGGTTATTTAGTACAACAAGCGTATTCTCTTGATTTTATTTCTGAAACAGCAACCGCCATCGGACAGAATATGCAAACATTGGCTGGAGTTACTGCACAAGGTTTTGGAACAGAAGGTTTTTATGTTGGTTTCCTTCTTCTCTTTGTATTGATTGTTGGAATTTATGTTACCTATACAGGTCTCATGAAACGAGAAACAACAAAGGCTTTTCGTGCTATTTTGAATTTCCTAGTGGTGTTTATCGTATCAGCGGCTTTTATTGCGTTTGCCCCAACCTATATTACAAAAATTAATGATTTTTCCGCAGATGTAAGTGAAGCAGCACTTGACTTAGGTACAAACATTCTTATGCCTAACTCCAACAGTCAAGGAAGTGATAGTGTCGATATGATTCGAAATAACCTTTTTTCCATTCAAGTGGAGCAACCATGGTTATTATTGCAGTTTGATAACTCGGACAAAGAAGCGATTGGAGAAGAACGAGTGGACGCTTTAGTTTCCATCAGTCCTGATACAAACAATGGAGAAGATCGAGAAGCAGCCGTGCAAGCAGAAATTGAGGATCACGATAATAAAAATTTGACCATTACCAAAACGACTACTCGCTTAGGGATGGTTTTTTTCTTGTTTATATTTAATATCGGGATTTCCATATTTGTATTTCTTTTATCGGGGATGATGATTTTCTCCCAACTTCTATTTATTGTGTTTGCGACATTTCTACCTATTAGTTTTCTGCTTTCCATGATACCGACTTTTGAAAACATGGGTAAACAGGCCATTTTAAAACTGTTTAACGTGATTATGCTGCGTGCTGGAATCACACTCGTGATAACGATAGCTTTTAGTATTTCGTCCATGCTGTATAGCTTAACCAGCTCCTATCCGTTTTTCTTAATTGCTTTTCTGCAAATTGTGACTTTTGCAGGGATTTATATGAAGCTTGGCGACATCATGAGTATGTTTCGTTTACAAAGCAGCGACACCCAACAAGTTGGACGGAGCGTTATGCGTCGCCCGAAACAGATGGCCTATCGCAGTGGTCGAAGGTTACAACGTTCCATTAGTCGTACGTTAACAGGTGTAACGGCTGGAGCAACCGTTGGCAAAATGATGAGTAAATCAGGAAAAACACAACATTCTTTCTCTCTCCGTCGACCTATACAAAGTCTGCACTCTATGCGGTCAAACAAAACAGAGAAACCTAATCAGGAGCGAAAATCATTTAGTCAAAAGATCGGACAAACCACTGGAAAAGTGTTAGACACGAAAAATCGTGTACGAGCGAATATCAACCACAGAAAACAGCAAGTCAAAGATTTACCAACCACAACGAAATACGCTTTGGCTCAAGGAAAAGAAAAAATTCAACGGCCAGGCAAGGATTTTAAACAAGGAGTGTCACAAGCCAAAGAGCAGCGACAACGTGAAAACACCGAACGCACAAGTAAACATCGAAAGACGATTGCGGAAAGACGACAAGCTTTGGATAAAAAGAAGAAAAATATCACTGCTTACTCCAATAAGCCTACGGTACAAAAGAATTCTCCTTCCTCATTCACAAAAGAGAAACAGAAAATGAAGCCGAAAGAAAGTCTGAATCCTGAAAGTCATAAAAGAAAACAAGTGCCTGTGCAAAAAGAAAAAATTCAAAGATTACAGAATCAAAATAGAAAAGTGAATCAGCCTTATCAAGTATCCACAAAAAGAAAGAAGCAAAGTCAAAGAACACACCCTACCCGACTGCCGAAACAAACATCGAAAGGAAAAGAACAACAGGTGATTAAGCGACCTGTCCTTCCTAGAAAACGAACACGTCAAAAAGTGAAACCTCCACGCCAGAGACAAACCGTTAGGAGGAAAAAATCATGACATTCTTAAAGCTTAAAATCATGCTGATTATCGGTGGGATAGGTTTCTTGGCATTCTTAGGATTACTTGCCTTTGTTGCTATCTTTATTTCCGATGAAGCAGGAGATTTTGATTCTTCCATGGATTTAGGTTCACCAAATGATTGGCAAAATGTATCTCTATCCAAAGATGTGCTGGCTCATCAACCAATGGTGGAAAAATACGCAAATGAATATGGAATCAGCGACTATGTGCCGATTTTACTTGCGATTATTGCTGTTGAAAGTGGTGGTAATGCCGAGGATGTTATGCAATCAAGTGAATCATTAGGATTACCACCGAACACGTTAGATACGGAAGCTTCTATTAAACAGGGAACGAAATACCTTGCGAACTTATTGCAGTCAGCAGATACAAAAGGTGTCGATGATTCGACCGTACTTCAAGCTTATAACTATGGCGGGGCTTTTATTGATTATGTGGCAGGACGAGGAAACTCTTACACTTTTGATCTAGCTGAAAGCTTTGCGAAAGAGCGATCAGGAGGAAAGAAAGTCAGCTACTCTAACCCCATTGCGATAGAGAAAAACGGTGGTTGGAGGTACGGCTATGGCAATATGTTTTATTTAGATTTACTTCAACCTTATCTTCGTGAAACGCCGTCCTTTGATGATGATACCTTTCGACTGGTGATGGAAGAAGCCTTAAAATATGAGGGTTTCCCATATGTTTTTGGTGGGGCTCATCCTGATACTTCATTTGATTGTAGTGGACTTATACAATGGATTTTCCGTGAAGCAGGAATTAATTTACCTCGTACCGCTCAAGAACAGTATGAAGCTACAGAACACATCCCTCTATCAGAAGCAAAGCCAGGAGATTTAGTATTTTTCCATTCGACTTACAACACCGCCAACTACATTACGCATAATGGAATTTATGTTGGAAACAATCAAATGTTCCATGCGGGGAATCCGATCGGTTATGCGGATTTAACATCTTCTTACTGGCAAGAACATCTAGTAGGTGCTGGACGTATCAAAAACTAAGGAAAGGTTGGGATAACATGAAGCTGCCTTTTAGTATAAAAGAAAAGCAAAAAAACCCGAAGAAAACGAAAAAGATAAAAGTAAGAACGATTGGGAAACGAAAAAAATCCGTGTTGTTTTTATGGATATTGCTTCTTAGTAGTCTTGCGTTTGGGATCTACAAAAACTTTACAGCGATTGACCAGCATACGATCCATGAAAGAGAAATTATAGAAAGCCGTATTCAAGATACAACTGCCATTGAAAGTTTTACAAGAAACTTTGTAACAGACTACTATTCTTGGGAAAATGAAACTGAAGCATTGGAAGAACGAACCGAAAAATTGAAAGATTATTTAACCGAAGAATTGCAAGCTTTAAATAGTGATATGATTCGAGAGGATATTCCTACTAGTTCTACTGTAAAAGATATAAATATTTGGTCAATAACGGAAGAAACAGAAAATACGTTTTCCGTCATTTATTCCGTACAGCAAGAAATCATGGAAGATAAAGACAGCTCATTAACAAGTTCAACTTATCGTATTGTACTCTATCAAGATGAACAAAAGAATCTGGTCATTACGCAAAACCCTACTCTGTGGAATAAGCCCGAAAAATCTAATTTTACACCAGAACAAGTGGAAAGTGATGGAACGGTAGAATCAGAAACGGCAGAAGAAGTCATGGAGTTTTTAGTGACGTTCTTTTCCTCTTACCCAACAGCAACGAATCAAGAACTTGCTTATTATGTGAAGAACAATGCCTTACCAGCCATTGAAAAAGATTATACGTTTTCTGAGCTTGTAAATCCAGTATTTCAAGAACAAGATAATCAAATTAAAGTATGGGTTACTGTAAAGTATTTGGATAATACCACAAAAGCAACACAACTTTCACAATATGACCTCACATTAGAGAAAGATTCTAACTGGATGGTTGTTGAATAAGAAGATTTTTAGCCGGAAAGTATAAAGAATCACTACCTGTTCAATCTACAATAAATAGGTGATGATTGCCATTTGTTATTATCAGATTTAAATGCTCACCATGAAGTTTAGTGAATGGATAGTTTTTTAACACTAAATTGTTGTCTATAGATTATAGAGTGTGGTTATATCAAAATCTCCTTAAGTGCTGACTTTATACTAGAGGGCACAGTATAATTGATTAAACATTTTTTCACAATGTATGATTAAAAAATAGTAAGGATTTGATGTTATTTAAAAAAACAGAAAGGAATCTACTTGCTCATCAGTTAAATCGAAAGTTATATTTTGCAGAAATAGAAGAAAAATTAATTAAAGTCACCTATTGCCTAATGGCAGATGATCTATATACGGTAGATCATGCTATTCCTGAATTAATTAAGATAATTGACCAATTAGAACTAGAAAAACGGGCAATAATGAATGAAATTGGACGATTAGAGGATTCTGATGGTCGAGCATAGTAATATAGAAATAAAAGAAATTTTGTATAAAGAGTATGAAAAAATGTATAAGCGATCATCACTTGCTCTGTTTGGTACTAGACAAGTGGTGATCGCTTTATACAACCAAATTTCATATATTTTCTTAACATCTTAATTACTTAAAATCAATGATTTATTCTAATGTAAATAAATATGCCATTTGTGAGGAGTCATAAAGCAAATTATCAATACTTATTTTGGTTGGGTAGGAAACTCATATTCCAAGATTTAATAATTGAAAGAAATTTATCCTTCATGATATTCAAATAAATACTTGAATGATTAGAAGAAAAGGACTATACTATAATCAAATAAACATTTGAATGTAATGGAGTGAAGAAAATGAGTAATAAAGATATGTGTGAAATTTTTTGTTATGACGAAGAAAAAGTCAATCGAATACAAGAAGATTTGCTACAACATGATATTTATAGTATTTCTCGATTATTTAAAATACTTGCAGATGAAAATAGAGCAAAGATTTCCTATGCTCTATGTCAAGAGGACGAGTTATGTGTATGTGACATCGCCAACATTATTGGTTCTTCGATAGCTACAGCTTCTCATCATTTACGAACTCTTCATAAACAAGAAATTGTGACATATCGCAAGGAAGGAAAATTAGCATTTTATTCATTGGAGAATGAACAAATTAAACAATTAATGGCCATTACGCTGGTTCAGAAGAAGGAAGTGGAAGCAAATGTCTGAATCATTACCGAAAGAAACAATGAGCACTTATCGTGTGCAAGGGTTTAGTTGTGCAAGCTGTGCCCAAACCTTTGAAGATAACGTAAAAGCATTAGAAGGTGTACAAGAGGCCAAAGTAAACTTTGGAGCCTCTAAAATTTCCGTTTACGGGGAAGCAACAACAGAGGATCTAGAAAAAGCAGGAGCTTTTGAAAATCTTAAGGTGACTGCTGAATATGGAGGGAAAGACCCAAAAAGTGAAGAGCTTGATAAGGAGGAAAAAATTCCATTTTATAAAAAACATAGTACATTACTGTACTCGACCTTATTTATGGCTTTCGGTTTCCTTTCTATGTTTGTAAACGGAAATGAAAATATCGTTACAGCATTGTTATTTATCACATCTATGTTAGTAGGCGGATTATCGCTGTTTAGAGTGGGTTTGCAAAACTTAATTCGATTCCAGTTTGACATGAGAACCCTCATGACAGTTGCTGTAATCGGTGGTGTCATTATTGGGGAATGGGCGGAGGTTGCCATTGTCGTTATACTCTTTGCTATTAGTGAAGCGCTGGAACGGTTTTCCATGGATAGAGCAAGGCAATCCATCCATTCATTAATGGATATTGCACCAAAGGAAGCTATTGTCAGACGGAATGGACAAGAAATAACTATTCATGTAAATGATATTGCAATTGGGGATATTATGCTTGTTAAACCAGGGCAAAAAATTGCTATGGATGGTGTCATTGTAAATGGATATTCGTCTATTAACCAAGCAGCGATAACAGGCGAATCGGTTCCTGTTGAAAAAGCCGTTGACGATGAAGTATTTGCAGGAACGCTTAATGAAGAAGGGCTGCTTGAGGTCAAAATTACAAAGCTTGTTGAAGACACAACGATATCAAAAATTATCCATTTAGTGGAGGAAGCGCAAGGAGAACGTGCGCCGTCTCAAGCTTTTGTGGATAAATTTGCTAAATATTATACGCCAAGCATTATGGTTATTGCAGCATTAGTAGCTATCGTGCCGCCTTTATTCTTTGATGGAAGTTGGGGGAACTGGGTGTACCTAGGTCTAGCCACGCTGGTTGTTGGATGTCCTTGTGCGTTGGTTATTTCGACTCCCATTTCGATTGTTTCAGCAATCGGCAATGCTGCAAAAAAAGGTGTTCTGGTCAAAGGCGGTGTCTACTTAGAAGAAATAGGCGGATTAAAAGCCATTGCATTTGATAAAACAGGAACACTCACGAAAGGCGTTCCCGTTGTAACAGATTTTAACTTATTAAATAAACAGGTAGAAGAGAAAGAGCTGCTTTCCATCATTACAGCGCTTGAATACCGTTCGCAACACCCTCTTGCTTCAGCAATTATGAAAAAAGCAGAGCAAGAAAATATCCCGTACTCAGATATAAGTGTAACAGACTTTTCTTCTATTACAGGCCGGGGTATAAAAGGAATTGTAAAAGGAACAACCTATTATATAGGAAGCCCAAAACTCTTCAAGGAATTATTTGTTCCTGATTTTAGCCAAGATTTTGAAGATAAGGTTAAAAATCTTCAAAATCAAGGGAAAACGGCCATGATTATTGGAACGGAAGAAAATATACTTGCCGTTATTGCAGTTGCTGATGAAGTACGTGAAACCAGCAAACATGTGATTCAAAAGTTACATCAGTTAGGTCTCAAAAAGACAATTATGTTGACTGGTGATAATAAAGGTACTGCTGATGCAATCGGTACACACGTAGGCGTATCTGATATTCAAGCAGAATTAATGCCGCAGGATAAATTGGACTATATTAAACAATTGAGAGCGGAGTATGGTAATGTAGCCATGGTTGGTGATGGTGTCAATGATGCCCCAGCATTAGCAGCTTCTTCAGTTGGAATAGCAATGGGCGGTGCTGGTACAGATACAGCACTTGAAACGGCAGATGTTGCTCTTATGGGTGATGATTTAAGAAAGCTTCCGTTTACTGTTAAACTCAGTCGTAAAACACTAAATATCATCAAAGCGAACATTACCTTTGCTATTGCTATTAAAATAGTGGCCTTACTGTTGGTTATTCCGGGTTGGTTAACTCTGTGGATTGCCATTCTATCTGATATGGGAGCAACCCTTTTAGTTGCTTTAAATGGATTGAGGCTTATGAGGGTAAAAGAATAAAATGAACAGAGCTCTCTATACATCGGGAGCCCTTCAAGATTATATTTAAAATTAAGCGGGTGCATGCTAATGGGTACAACAGTCTTATCTGCTATTGTAGTTTATATAGCGACAGGAATTGATTATTTAATTATTTTAATGCTTTTGTTTACGCAGTCAGTTAAACAAAAGCAAACAAAGCATATCATTGTAGGGCAATATTTAGGTACAGCAATCATTATATTGATAAGTTTGTTGGCAGCTTTCGGTGCAAACTTTATTCCACAACAGTGGGTTATAGGCTTGCTTGGACTATTACCAATATATTTAGGTATAAAAGTATGGCTTAAGGGTGAGGAAGATTCAGATGAGAGCAACATTTTATCTCTTTTATCATCTGAACGATTTAATCAACTATTTCTAACTGTCACCTTTATTGTATTAGCTTCTAGTGCTGATGACTTTTCCATTTATATTCCGTATTTTACAACATTAAATATAGTTGAAATTGCAGTTGTCAGTCTCGTCTTTTTCATCATGGTGGGGGTCTTATGTTATGTCAGCTATCAAATGGCATCTATGAAATATATCTCAGAGAAAATTGAGAAATATGAACGCTGGATTGTCCCGATTGTTTTCATAGGTTTAGGGATTTATATTATGATGGAGAATGGCACCTTCAGCGCATTATTTTCGATTTTCTCAAATTAGAAGATAAAAATATTTCTTATAGGGAGATATTCAATGGAATATGAAGTTATTGTAATTGGTGGAGGGCAAGCAGGGTTAGCTATGGGATATTCGCTAAAACAGAAAAATGTAAGTTTTATAATTATTGATGAGAATGAGCAAACGGGCATTTCTTGGCGAAAACGTTATGATTCATTACGCTTATTTACTCCTAGGAATTACAGCCAATTACATGGGTTTCATGTTCGAGGAGATCCAAAAGGCTTTCCAGATAAAAATGAAATGGCAGATTACTTAAACGTATTTAGAATAAAGAATGACTTGCCGATAGTTCATAATGAAAAAGTCATAAAACTATCAAAAAATGGGGAGAAAAAGTTCTCAGTAATCACTCAAAGTAAAACGTATAAAGCTAAACAAATAGTTGTTGCCACTGGAGCTTTTTACAATCCTTTTGTTCCAAACATTCATGATGGTACAGCAAGTTTTGATATCCATGCTTCTAAATATCGTAACCCTTCCCAAATACCTAAAGGTAATGTTTTAATCATAGGTGCAGGTAATACAGGCGTTCAAATTGCGGCGGAATTAAATAAAACACATCAGGTTACATTGTCCCAAAGTAAACCAATGAAAAGTGTTCCTCAGGTTATTGCTGGAAGAAGTCTCTTTTGGTGGTTAGAAAAATTCCGAATTGGTCGGGCAAAGCCAAATTCTTTTATAGGAAAAATATTAAGGGAAAGAGAGCCGTTAATAGGAAATGACTATAAAACGGTTAAAAAAAATGTAGAAATCGTAGGCAGGCTAATAGAAATTAAAGAAGGTAAGGCATGCTTTAATAATGGTATATCTAAACAGGTTCAAAATGTGATATGGGCAACTGGTTATCGCAATGATTATTCATGGATACAAATCGAAGGAGCTTTAAGTAGTCACGGGAGACCGTTACACTGTTTTGGTGTTACTAATGTAGTTGGATTGTATTTCATAGGGCTAAGCTGGCAGAGTAAAAGAAGCTCAGCCCTTCTATATGGTGTTAGTGATGATGCAAAATATATAGCTGAAAAAATTCAGCAGCAAGAAATGTAAAAGCAAAAACTATCGAGATATTATTATGAGCAAATTAAGGAAACTTTCATTATAGTTAAATTTGCTATTAATTATAACATGTATATATAGGCAGTAACTTAAGGTCAGTAAAAGCTATAGATTTGAATAGATGTAAAGAAAATTACATATATCTATAATCACACCTAAAACGTCATCTGTCGGTAAATACCGTTCAAATGACGTTTTAAGTGTGATTATCTAATGAGAAATCAAGTGATTTAATGTGAACTTTCTTTGCTATCGGTTCTCTCTTTTTATGCAATTTAATAAATAGAAAGATGAGATAAGAAAATATAGAACCTCGAAAGGAGATTATTCTTACATTAAACTAAAGAACATTTACTTTACTAGTTTTCTAATTCTCAATAAACTTTGAGATACTATCGCCAATACTGGTAATTCTATTAAGGGACCAATTATAAGTGCAAGAGCAATTAGTGGTTGGTCTGGGAAAGCTGTTACTACTATTGCTAAAGCAACAGGTGAATTTCTTGCAATAGTTGTCATATTTAAACTTACTGTATCTTCATAGCTAAACTTAAATACTTTTCCTACCGTTTGAGCAACAAAAAAGTTTATTATGAAAAATAGTAAAAGTGGAATAAGGATTAAAAAGATCACTTCCAAATTATTTATTAAATAATAGCCTTGCGAGGCAAACATTGCTACAATAGCTAAACACAAAAATACAATTTGTGATAAGGAAAAAAATGGAATTAATTTCTTTTCTAAGAATGCCTTCTTCTTATTAAATAAATAACGTGTTATATTGGCTAGTAAAAATGGGACAAATAAGACAAAGATGATACTTTCTATTATAGTGGATAACCCAACTGTCTCCATTGTGCCTGCAAAAATGAATAAATAAGCCGGCAGCAACATAACTTGCAAAATTAAGTTAACTGGTAATACCGATGTGGAAAGAGACATATTCCCTCTCGCAATGGATGTAAAGATTAAATACCAATCTGTACATGGAGTAACAAGAAATAAAATAAAACCGAGCCATAAAGCTGGATGATCAGATAAAAAAATTGCTCCTAATCCCCATGCTAACATTGGTGTCCATACAAAATTAAGTACAGTACTTGTACCTAAGAATTTTACGTTTTTTAAAGCAGCTTTAAGGTTTTGTAATGGAATAGTTAAAAATAACCCATACAGCATGAATAATAAAAATGGAAGAATAAAAGTTTCTGCATTCTTTTCAAAGATACTATACTGTCCTAAAAATAGTCCTACTCCTACAGCTATCAAAATCACTACGGATTGAAATTTTTCAATAAAATTCATATAATAATCTCCTTCACATAATGGAGGTAGATGTGCACAACCGACCTTTTGTTTTAACTGTACATGAACTTTTAAAATATAGCATTATAGATATTGACTCCGAATTTAGAAGGAGAGATTGAATTGAACAAGGAACAATGGAAAGCAATCAAAAATAACGATGAAAAATATGATGGTATGTTTTATTATGCCTTATCGACAACCAAAACAGTGTGTCGTCCTTCTTGTACAGCTAGAACTCCTAACCCAAAACATGTCATTATCTATAAAGATTTAAATTCAGCTATTAACGAAGGATTCAGACCTTGTACTAGATGTAAGTCAAATCAAATGGATTGGCTAGGATATAAAGAGGAAATCACAAAAGATGTACTGAAATATATACAAGAACACTATAAAGAAAAGATAACTTTAAAATTGCTAGGTAATATTTTGAATAAAAATCCCTACTATATACAACGTAGTTTTAAAGAAATAAAGGGAAAAACTCCCTTAAATTATATACACGAACTAAGAATGGAAGAAGCCAAAAGGTTATTTTTCTTTAAAGAATTATCAATAACAGATATTGCCTTAGAAGTTGGGTATAGTGACAGTACTCAATTCTCTGTAAAGTTTAAAAGACATCAGGGAGTCTCGCCAACTAATTATAGAAATTCATTATTGGAAAAACAATAGTAATCAAAACAGACTACATGTTTTTATAGAATTATAAACCTTTATTACAAAACCAATAAATACACTTAAAACGTCATTTGATCGGTATTAACCGACAGATGGCTTTTTTGATGTTAGCTAAAAAATAATAGGAGTGATTTACAATGAACGTTTCTCATTCTCGTCCTCTCCTTGTTCTAGTTTTTTTGTAGCTCTATTAAATGAAAAATAAAATTATGAAGAAAAGAGGTAATCTAGATGTAATTAAAATATGTGATTCCGAACATGGAAAAAAACTTTGGAACTATGGAATTGCAGGAGAAGGTCAGATGAACAAAGTTGCATTAACTTACATATGAAAACATTTTTTCGACGCTATAACCTTTATTGGGATATTTAGCGAGCGGATGATATTGAAGTAAGAAGTTGAAGAACAATTTTTAAAAGCCGAACGAGAAATAAAATTAGTCAATGCACATATTACCGCAGAAGGTTATACAATCGAAGATCATGGTTTTACAAATTACATTTTACATGCTATGGCAACTTGATTATGTTAAACTTTAACCTATTAAAGTTCAATTAATAAAATTTACTTGCATTTTGCAAATAAATATTGTATAACAAATAAAAGAGGTGATTTAAATATGGAAAATACTCGTGACCTTTTTCAAATGATAACACGTCGATTTGGTCTTTTGAATAAAAATTGTTGTTCAGCAGATGGACTTGATATCTCATTAATTCAAAGCCATATTCTTTATGAAATCAATCGTCAACTCGCTCCGTCTGTCCAAGAAGTTGCAGAAGCCTTAGGGACGGATATTACTACTTTTAGTCGTCAGGTTCAATCTTTAATAAAAATGAATTTAGTTAATAAGACACCAAGTCTAAATGATCGCCGTATTCATACGCTTGAGTTAACGGCGGAAGGAACGAATATAGCTGAAATCATTGACGAACAGATAAATACTTATTTAGAAGAAATATTTGCCCATATGACTGATTTTGAAAAAGAAACGGTGCTTCGCTCTATTCAGCTACTTAATAATACAATGGGTAAAATTGGTTCTTGCTGTGCTCCTGCTCCAAGATAGATAAATTTATAAAAAAATAATGCTTGCATTTTGCAAATAAAAGGAGGAACAAAATGATTTATGACTCTATCATCATTGGTGGAGGACAGGCTGGCCTTGCGTCGGGGTATTACTTAACAAAATACGGATTGAATTATTTAATACTTGAGGCAAATACGCAAGCAACTGGTTCATGGTCTTATTATTATGATAGTTTAAAGCTCTTTTCTCCTGCACGTTTATCTTCTTTACCAGGCATGAGAATGAAAAATGACAAGCGAGGTTATCCAACCAAAAAAGATGTTATAAGTTACTTGAACACCTACACCAAACGTTTTAAATTGCCCATCTTAACTAATCAACGGGTTTATGAGGTCAGTCGTAACCAAAAAGGATTTTCTATTGAAACTTCTGACGGAAAATCCTATAAAGCAAAAACGATTATTAATGCTACCGGTTCTTTTCATAATCCTTATTTACCACAAATGAATGGCATGAATACTTTTCGTGGCAATTATCTTCATTCTTCTTCCTATCAAAAGCCTGATCAGTATATTGGTCAAAGAGTAATCGTTGTTGGAAGTGGAAACTCAGCTGTTCAGATTGCTATGGAATTATCAGAAGTGAGTAACACTACACTTGCAGTTCGTAAGTCTGTGCAGTTAGTAAAACAAAAAATATTAGGAATAGATTTACACTATTGGGTGAAGGCAATCGGCTTTGATAAGTTTCCTTTCTGGAGGTTCGGAAAAGCAGTTCCAATTCCTAGCTCAACAGTTGATTTGGCTGGATACAAAGAAAAGTTAGAAGTTGGTAACCCTAATCAAAAAAAGATGTTCGAACGTTTCTATTCTGATGGTGTTGTCTGGTCAGAAGGCAACCAAGAGCCTGTAGACACTGTGATTTTCGCTACAGGATATCGTTCTGATTTTGGATATCTAAAGACAATAGAAAAATTTGATGTGGAGGGAAGACCACTACAGAAAGCTGGTATCAGTCAAAATACTCCCGGACTTTATTATGTTGGACTTGAAGGGCAACGATCTTTTTCTTCTGCGACATTAAGAGGGGGAGGCTCTGATAGTAAGTTCGTAATAAAGCATATAAAACAGAATTTATAAAGAAGATAGGATAACAATGGAGAAATAATTAGTGAAAATTTAGGAGGATGATGAACGTGAAACCTATAGAAATTAAAACAAATTGTTGTCAACCGCAAGAAGAACTACAACAAGTAAGCAATCATCAATATAACAAACATTTACCTATTGCAGTCATTGGTGCTGGACCAGTAGGTCTTGCCGCGACAGCCCATTTAGTTAGTTACGACCAACCTTTTATTTTATTAGAATCCGGCTCTAAAGTGGGAGAGAATATTTTAACATGGGGGCATGTCCAAGTCTTTTCACCTTGGAAATATAATATTGATAAGACGGCATTGAAGCTTCTTAAAAAACAAGATTGGAATGTACCGAATCAAAATGAATTACCTACTGGTAAAGAGTTAGTTGACCAATACTTAAAACCGTTATCGAATACACCAGAAATCAAAAATTCTTTGTTTATGAATACTAAGGTTATTTCCATTAGCCGCAAAAATACAGATAAAATGAAAACAGCTAATCGAGATCAACAACCTTTTGTGATTTATGCAGAACAAGGTAACGAACTGGTACAATTTGAAGCAAGAGCAGTCATAGATGCGACCGGAACTTGGGGAAACCCTAATCCTGCAAATTCAAATGGAATATGGTTAAAAGAAGAGAAAGATATAAAAAATCAAATTTTCTATGGCATTCCAGATATTCTTGGTAAAGATAAGGACCGTTATCTAAACAAACGTGTTGCTGTTGTCGGAAGTGGTCATTCTGCTATTAATTCGTTATTGGAATTAGCAAAATTAAAAGAAGAACATCCTGCAACGGAAATTATATGGATTTTAAGGAAAAACAGCGTAAAAGATGCATTTGGAGGAGAAGAACTGGATGCACTTGAGGCAAGAGGAGCATTAGGAAGTCATATACACAATTTAGTAGATGCAAATACATTTGAAGTAATTACTCCTTTTAGAATTCAACGTATACATGAAAAAGAAGGCAAAATAGAGCTTATAGGAGAATCGAAAGGAGAGTTAACAACGATTTCAGATATAGATGAGATGGTTGTTAATACTGGCAATCGTCCAGACTTCTCCAATTCAAGTGAGCTGAGAACCCGTATTGATACAGCAACAGAAAGTGTTAAAGACCTTGCACCTTTAATTGATCCAAATATACACAGTTGCGGAACAGTACGCCCGCATGGAGAAAAAGAATTGCGACAACCTGAAAAGGATTTTTATATCGTGGGAGCAAAAAGTTATGGTCGGGCACCAACATTCCTAATGGCAACTGGACATGAACAGGTTCGATCCATTGTAGCTTATTTATCGGGGGATTATGAAGCCTCTGAGAAAGTCGAACTGGAATTACCTGAAACTGGTGTATGTAGTACGAATTTAAATGCTGCCAATTCGTGTTGCTGAAATAAAAAACAAAGGGAAAGTATCATTTACTTTCCCTCCCTTTTTGGAGGTGGTCTGAATGATTATTAATAAAGGCGGAGATTTAAGCAAAGAATACTTTATGGCATATTTTTCTTTGCTTATGAACAGCAGACAATGTACTTTAGAGAAGGCAAAGGAAATCACGTTTGATCGTCTATTTCGCAATGATGAAAATACGTTTGGAAACATTTCTTTTCAACATTTTATGGAAGCCTATGAGGAATTAAAAGAATAGGAAATAAGATTGCACTAAATTTTTTTATTTGAATATATAAGTGTATAGTTATATACTTATATTATTATTTCATAAAAAGGGGGATTTAAATGCTGCAAACTACAATTGAATTGGAGAAAGCTGCTGGTATTTTAAAATTACTTGGCGATAAAACAAGGCTGACTATGCTGAAATTAATTAATGAACAAACTTGTTGTGTTTGTGAGTTCGTTGAAATATTTCAGTCCAGTCAACCATCCATTAGCCAACATTTACGCAAACTGAAAGATTTGGGGTTAGTGAAGGAAGAAAGAAAAGGACAATGGATATTTTATACGGTTAATAGTAAGAGTGAGTATTATTCATTTATCAAACCGATTTTGAATCAATTACCCGATCAAGATGATAAATTAAAAGAACTGGAAGAGAAAGGCACACGAATTTCTTGTTGTTAGGTTTGGAGGTCTTATTTTGTCAGCAACACTTATACTCGCCATTATAATATTTGTTTTAACCCTAGTCCTAGTCATTTGGCAGCCAAAGAATTTAAATATTGGATGGTCTGCCATGGGAGGAGCTATTATTGCTTTACTCGTAGGAGTAGTGGGATTTAGTGATGTACTTGAAGTTATTGGCATCACTTGGAATGCAACATTATCATTTGTCGCCATTATTCTTATTTCATTAGTATTAGATGAAATTGGATTATTTGAATGGGCAGCATTACATATGGCACGGATAGCAAAAGGGCATGGAATAAAGATGTTTGTATATATTAGCATTTTGGGTGCAATTGTCGCAGCTTTATTTGCGAATGATGGTGCAGCACTCATTCTAACACCGATTGTACTTGCGATGGTACGTCATTTGAATTTCAAAGAAAAAATGATTTTTCCATTTATCATGGCAAGTGGGTTTATCGCTGATACGACATCTTTACCGTTTATTGTTAGTAATTTAGTTAACATCGTTTCAGCCGATTTCTTTGGTATCGGTTTTGTCGAATATGCTTCAAGAATGATTATTCCAAATTTATTCTCTTTAATCGCAACGATTTCGGTATTATTAATTTATTTTAGAAAAAACATACCTAGAGATTATGATGTATCAAAATTAAGAACACCAAATGAGGCGATCAGGGACTTAAAAATGTTTCGCCTATCATGGCTTATACTTGGTATATTAGTAATTGGGTACTTTACGAGTGAATTTGTTAATGTACCTGTTTCTATTATTGCTGGGGTCATTGCGATTTTCTTTATTTTGATGGCAAGACGCAGTACCGCTGTTAATACAAAAGAAGTAATTAAAGGGGCACCATGGAATATTGTATTCTTCTCCATTGGAATGTACGTGGTGGTCTATGGATTAGGGAATGCAGGGCTTACATCGGCACTTGCAAGTATGATTCAAACCGTAGCTGACCAAGGTTTATTTGTTGGAACGGTTGCCATGGGATTTATTGCAGCATTCCTATCCTCCATTATGAATAACATGCCTACCGTAATGATTAATGCATTAGCCATTGCGGAAACAAATACATCTGGTGTGTTACGTGAAGCACTTATTTATGCGAATGTAGTTGGATCAGATTTAGGTCCCAAAATCACACCGATTGGTTCTCTGGCAACATTAGTATGGCTGTATGTATTATCACAAAAAGGCGTTAAGATTTCATGGGGAACTTATTTTAAAACAGGTATTATTTTAACCCTTCCTATCTTATTGATTACATTAGTAGGACTATATTTAACACTGATTCTATTTTAACAAGGAGAATGATTATGTCTAAAAAAACAATTTATTTCTTATGCACTGGAAACTCTTGCAGAAGCCAAATGGCTGAAGGCTGGGCGAAAAAATATCTTGGAGATGCTTGGGAAGTGAAAAGTGCAGGTATTGAGGCACATGGTTTAAATCCCAATGCAGTAAAGGCAATGCAAGAGGTCAATATTGATATTTCGAACCAAACATCTGATATTATCGACCCGGAAATCTTAAACAATGCGGACTTTGTAGTCACTTTATGCGGAGACGCTGCGGATAAATGTCCAATGACACCGCCACAAGTGAAACGTGACCATTGGGGTTTTGATGATCCAGCCAAAGCTCAAGGGAATGAAGAAGAAAAATGGATTGTATTTCAACGGGTTCGTGATGAAATAGGGAAAAGAATCAAACGTTTTGCTGAAACAGGAGAATAGTATATGTATATGTTTATTTCATATTGAAAGGTGAAAACTAGATGATTGTAGAATAAAGAGGAATCGTTTCATAAAAAATATATGTTATCTAGTGAACTTGCCTATTATGTAAAAGATAATGCTTTGCCCTTAATTGATCAAGAATATGCTTTTTCTGAGTTAATCAACCCTGTATAAAGAGAACCAAATAAAGGCCTGGGTAACAGTGAGATATTTAGATTAGACAATAAAGGCAGTGCAATTTTCACAGTATGAATTGACCTTGGAGAAAGATAGGAACTGGTTGATTATAGAGTGAAAATAATCATTTTTTATTATTCTTCGTTATAACTAGATAAAAAAGATGATTCTAATAATAGGAAACCCACATGGATTCATTGTTTTTTATTTATAGGTCTGCCTTATGCAGTTAAACGAATACTTGTTTTAAATTCCTTTTTTATGCTGACTTTCCGTTTTAAGGCACGATATAATTAAATAAAATTATGTGTATGTGCTAGGAAATAGGTTAATTGAAGGAGGAATTAGATGGTTAAAGATAATGAAAAAGGCCGCTTATTAACACATGAATTGAATCGGAAATTGTATTTTGCGGAAATGGAAGAAAAATTGGTTAAGGTCACTTACTGTTTGATGGCAGATGACCTGTATACGGTAGATCATGCTATTCCTGAATTAATAAAAATAATTAACTTATTAGAACAAGAGCAGAGAGCTATCATGAATAGTATTATTTGTATAGAGAAGCAAATAAAAATAGAAAATTGACAAAAGTGTGAGAGTATTATAAAAGCCATCAAATTATGATGGCTCATTTTTTGTTTCAATCGTTTTTTATTATCTATAAGATTTTGCACCAATATAGTGACTTTGCCAGTAATCAATGCTAATATCTGCTACGACAACCCCATTATCTCCGGAATGAATCATTTGATTGTTTCCAATATAGATACCGCTATGGGACGCACCTTGTACGTCATAAGTACCTTCAAAGAATACAACATCCCCCACACTAGGAGAGTTAACACGTACACCAGTATTTACCCAATTATCACGGTGTGTACGAGCAACATCAATGCCTACTTGATTAAATACATATTGAATAAAACCGCTACTATCTAATCCGGAAGCAGTAGTTCCACCCCATACATAAGGTGTTCCGAGAACACTCTCTGCTGCAGCAACAATATTATCATGACTAGGGGAAATAGCTGCCGATTCGCTTGATTCACTAGATACATTTGTGTTAGTTAATTCATTGGAATTTCCAGTCTCTTCAAGGGCAAGTTCCTCATCATTAGTCTCAGATATGGTGTCTTGAGGTAAAGAAGGTGTATCAGCAGGTAATGCTAATGCATTCTTTGTATTTGACCCAATAATACCATCTACTTGCAAACCTTGATCCGCTTGGAAATCTCTCACTGCTTGTGCAGTAATATCACCAAAAACCCCATCTACTTGATAAGAATAGTAACCAAGTGATTGTAGAGTATTTTGTACATGTTCTACCTCAGATCCTACACTGCCTTGTTGGAGTATAGATGTGTTTACAATTTCAGTTGTAGTTGGTGGTTGCTGCTCTACTTGAAAATTGGATAAGTTGCTTTCTTCAATAGAAATATCGCCTTTAGAAGAGCCTTCGCCAGCGCTTGCAAACACACTATCTCCTAAAAATGGAGTTAATGCTATAGAAGTAGCAAGTGCACTTGAAAGTACATATTTTTTCACTCTAAGATTGGGTGTTGCCATAAGTGTTCCTCCTTTTAATGTTAGAAATTCTAGTTATTTTGTAGTTAAGTTTGAAATTCTATGTAATAGATTTTTCGCTCTTAAATAGATTTTAGCATGTGCATATCACAATAGAAATCATAAAAAAATTACATAAAGATTACAAAATGTGATCATATGTTACAGTATTGTATAAAGATTATAACAATAATCGACAGTATTTTATTTTTATGAAGCCTCTTTCGTGTACCTCGTAAAGTTCTAAAAAATTGATAGAAGAAGGAAACGTTTTGAAAACAACTGTCTTTAGCTTGACGATTGAATTGCCTATCTCATGATTGTTTTCTCAACAAAACGATTTGCTTCTCTCTATTAAGGTATAGGCTAAAAATGTCGCCTATTTCCAAATTGAGAAATTTAATAAATTCTTTTGGTACTCTAAATGAGCCTCTTTCATTTAATATCATTATATTTTCTATTGAATTTCCACTAAATTTTTGCACTATTAATTCATTAGATTTATGTTTTGAACTAATTATCACCTCATCTCCAGGGCTTAAGTTTAAAATATCTCTAATGGGTTTTGGAATAGTAACAGAATAACTACTGGTTATCATACAATGTAATCCAGTTGGATTTATTTGGGGATTTTTTTCATTTATAGGACATGAATCGTACATAAATTTAACACTCCATTTGAATATATTTTTTTAATAGTAATGGGAAGTTATGCAGATTCTTTGCAGAATAAAAAATTATAGAAATAATTTTCTTGTCAAATATCAAATCCTTTTATCGTATTCAATAAAAGAAGACAAAAAATTACAGAAGATATCTTTTATAGAAGATTTCTTCTGTAATTTGCTTATAACCCTTCAAAAGGAGGGGACATCTTCCTCCTCTTGAATATATTTTTAAATGGGATTGTATTGTTTACAAAAAGGTGAGTTAGAAATTATATGCTAGTTAATTCTAATTTCATTCTACTGAGGATAATTCACTTTCTGTTACCCATTTGTGGTTTGTGACTTCTTCTCCATTTGTAGTTAAAACAAAATCTACCATATATACCGTGGTTTCTTCTGCTGAATCAATTTCAGCTGTTGCCCCATTCATGCCTTCCATATGATCAGCATTTATAATAGCTTCATCACCAGATTCTAACGGTGTTTCACTAGGGTCTTCTAATTCTTCATGAATGACCCACTTATGATTGGTTATTTTCTCACCACCTGTTGTGGGTATATAAGAAACTGTATAAACTGTGGTATCGTAGGCTCCTACTATTGTTGCCTCAGCACCTTTCATACCTTCCATGTGATCCGATTCAATTATAGCTTGACTGCCAACTTCATAAGTTGGATTGTTTGCTTCCTTTAAACCTTCGGGTACATCTCCAGAGCCAGACATATGCATTTCGGAATGGTCCATGCCTTCCATATCGTCCTGTGTACTTTCCTCGGAGTTTTGTTCCGTGTTATTTTCATTATTTGTATCTTCCGTTTCCGTTTCTCCCGCACATGCGGATAGTACGGAGATTGTAAATAAAGATACTAACCCTATTATAATTTTTTTAATTGCCATTTAATGTTGCTCCTTTCATTATTTTGAATTCATTGTTACAGTACCCTATTATTTTGCAGTTTATGTGCAGATTGTCTAAAGTTCTAAAGATTATTTAATATTTATCTGATATAAAGTAAAGATTCAGCTTTGTAAAACAGGGGAATTCATTTTTCTTGGCAGGCCTGCATATTTTCTTGATAAATAAAAGCTATAATAAATGATAATAGACCAAATGAGAAGGTGATGTAAATTGCATATGATGAATGGGTATGGATCATTTTGGACAGTGATTCTAATGATTATTTTCTGGATAGGATTAATTAGTTTTGGTATTTTTTTAATAGCAAGTTTTATTAAAGGAGATAAAAAGAGAACACCATTACAAATAATTAAAGAACGCTTAGCTAAAGGTGAAATTAACGAGTTGGAATATGAACGACTAAAATCAATAATAAAGGAAAAAAAGAGTAATGATTTGAAAGTGAACAGTAGTATAAGTGAAGGTGATGTAGATAGTTAGCTTTACCATCCTAACAAATATACTTTTTCTTAAACATGTCTTTGCAACGGTATATTATCAAGATAGCCTCATTCTCATTTTTTCGGAGCGACACATATATCAAGAAGTTAAAGAAAAAATCATTTAATTATTACCAAGGTCAAGTGATAAAATTATTATATAGTGAGTTGAATATATATGTTTGAACTATTTAACCAGATAAGTAACACATTAATGGAACCAATAATAGATCTCGCTAATGGTTTAGAACATTTACCATTATTATTTGCCTTTTTTCTTGGGGTGATTGGAGCTCTTGCACCTTGTCAGCTTACAAGTAACCTCAGTGCAATTACGATTTATGGTAATAAATCATTAGTTGATAAAGTTCCATGGTTGCATGTATTGTTATTTGTCTTAGGGAAGGTCGTAGTTTATTCTATACTAGGGATTATTGTTTGGTTGTTAGGTAGAGAGGTATATAGCACGCTTTCACAAATTCTACCCATTATACGTAAAGCAATAGGTCCAATGCTAATTATAGTAGGGTTATTTATGATTGGGATATTTCAATGGAAGAAAACATGGCGTATTTTTCATTTTCCCACAAAGGTACTTAAAGATAGTTATTTAGGCAGCTTTTTAATGGGAGTAAGTTTTACATTAGCTTTTTGCCCAACCATGTTTGTGCTCTTTCTTTTAACATTAATGCCAATTGTATTGATAACTTCGTATGGTGCAGTCCTTCCAGCTGTGTTTGGAATTGGCACTTCTCTTCCGCTATTGATTGTTATATTTTTAATTTGGTATTTTGGTGCAAGTGGTGCCATATTAAAAAGAAGTAGAAAAATAGGAGCTGTCACCCAAAAGATTGCTGGTTTGTTACTTTTAATTCTTGGTGTGTTGGATACACTTACTTATTGGTTATAGAGGTGTAGTATGTTTAATAAATTATCTTTTAAAATTGGATTACTGTTTTTTGTATTTATTCTGGTTATTGAATCTTTTTTGTTTTTTATTTTATATACGAACCTAGTAAATGATCGTATTGATGAAGTTATGAATAGTCTGCTGGCACGCGGGAACACACATCGTGACGTTTTAGAAGATCATTTCGATCAACCTACATTAGAACATGTCGGTATTATGGAATCAGCGTCTGAATTTATCGTTATCATTACAAATGAGAAAGGTGAGATTATTATTTCATCTGACCCTGTAAAACAAGAAATGATTAATGTGGTAGAACATACTAATGATGAAGAAATACCTACAGAAGGTAAAATAGTTGAAGATAGGTGGAGTGAAGGAAATTATATCGTGACAGATAGTCCGATTACAATAAGCGGGGAACATAAGGGGCATGTGTTTATGTTTGCCGATACAAGTTATGTAAAAAGAACAGTTGATCAGCTTAGCAATCAGTTTTTGATAATTAGCTTTATCACTGTGTTGTTAACAATTATGACTATATTTATTTTGTCTCGATTTATTACACAACCGTTAATTAAAATGAAAGAAGAGACAGAACAATTAAGTAAGGGAAGACACAATATAGCACTACATACAAAAAGGAAAGATGAATTAGGTGAATTAGCTAATTCCATCACCAAGCTATCACAGGAGTTGAAAGAACTAAAACAGGCTAGAAATGAGTTCCTGGCCAGTGTGTCACATGAGCTGCGGACGCCATTAACATATATCAAAGGATATGCAGATATCATTAATCGTCAAGGTACGTCTGAAGAACAAGTTAAAGAATATGTTGAAATAATTCGAGAAGAAACAGAGCAATTAACGGTATTAATTAAGAACTTATTTGAATTAGCTAAAATAGATCAAAATAATTTTCGGATTAGACGCGAACGAGTGAATTTATGTGAGCTTATTCAAAGAATAATTGAACGTATTCGACCAGCGTTAGCTGAGAAAAAAATATTACTTCATGTGAATTGCCTTGATGAAATAAAAGCTTATATTGATCCAGAACGTTTTCAACAAGTGTTAATAAATATCCTAGATAATGCGAAAAAGCATTCTAAGGAAGGTTCAAAAATCTTAATAGAGGTAAAGCAGACTGATCAGTATATCATTATTACAACTACAGATGATGGAGAAGGAATTCCTGCACAAGATCTTCCATATATATTTGACCGGTTATACCGTGTGGAAAAATCACGTTCAAGACAAAGTGGAGGAACTGGGCTAGGTCTAGCTATTTCAAAAGAAATTATTGAATCCCATGGTGGTAGTATTGAAGCAAAAAGCGAAATAGGACTGGGCACAAGTATCATTATCAAGTTGGCAAGGGGGAAAAGAAATGAATAAAGTTCTTATCGTTGATGATGAGAAGCGAATGTTAGATTTAATTGCGTTGTATTTACAACCTCATAAATATGTTTGTAAAGAAGCATTAGGTGCTACTGAAGCATTGTCCTATATAAATCAAGAAACATTTGACATTGTTTTACTAGATATTATGATGCCTGAGATGGATGGATGGGAATTATGCCAAGAAATTAGAGGCATTTCTGATGTACCAATTATAATGTTAACTGCCCGTGACCAACATGAGGATATTGTAAAAGGATTGCGGTTAGGTGCAGACGATTATATCACAAAGCCATTTAACGAAGAAGAATTATTGGCTAGGATGTCAGCTATATTACGTAGAAGAGAACCAAAGAGTTATATTGAGGTGAATGGTTTAATTTGGAATAGGGATCAGTTTGAATTATCCTATAAAACTAACCCAATCAAGGTAACGCCTAAAGAATTTATTATGATTGGACACTTTATGAAGAATCCGAATCAAGTATTTGCTAGGGAACATTTGATTGATTTGATTTGGGGGTTTGATTCTGAAACAGGGGGAAGAACAGTTGATTCACACGTGCGGAATATGAGAGAGAAAATCCGTCAAACAGGATTTCCAATAGATGACTATTTTAAAACTGTGTGGGGTGTAGGATATAAGTGGGTTAATAACCCTTGACAGGGGAATTTGTATGATGTCTTAGTAATAAGAAAATTACCTATTGCACACTATATAGAAAATGATCTTAACATAATTATTCACTAGGAGGATTGATAGCATGGCAAATCACGATAGTAAGAAGAATAACCAAAGCCATAGTGAACACGATGGGCACAAGCACCATAATCACGAACATCATAACCACGAGCATCATGATCATGAACACCATAGCCATGATCACCGTGAGCATCATAATCATAATGGTCATGACCATTCGGGACACGGACATGGAGGAGGACATGCCGGTCATCATGAGCATATGATAGATGATTTTAAAAAGCGTTTCTGGGTATCTTTAGTGTTAGCGATACCGATTACTTATCTGTCACCGATGATCCAAATGTTATTCAACTATGAAGTAAACTTTACGGGTAACACGATAGTACTTTTCTTACTTTCTACCATAGTGTTTTTCTATGGTGGAAAACCGTTTTTACTTGGTGCATGGGATGAAATAAAAACAAAAACACCAGGGATGATGTTGTTAATTTCACTTGCCATTGTAACAGCCTATATTTATAGCACCTTAACAGCCTTCTTGATTGATGGCAGTGACTTTTATTTTGAGGTAGCTACGTTAATTGTCATTATGTTGTTAGGTCACTGGGTAGAAATGAGGTCCATAATGGGTGCTTCAAAAGCACTCGAAGAATTAATTAAACTAATGCCAAAAGAGGCACATAAAATTGACGCGTCCGGAAATATTGTAGAAGTGTCTGTTGAAGAATTACACCCTGGAGATGAGATTCTAGTTAAATCAGGAGAAAAAATACCCATTGATGGGGAAATTTTTGAAGGAGAATCTACCGTCGACGAATCTATGTTAACAGGTGAATCCGTTCCTGTGGAAAAAGGACCTGGAATGAAAGCAATAGGTGGGGCCGTTAATGGTGAAGGTGTATTAAAAATTAAGGTAAATAAAATTGGAAATGACACGTATTTATCTCAAGTTATTCAATTAGTAAGCGAGGCGGAAAATACCAAATCAAAAGCACAGGGGTTTGCTAATATTGCAGCAAAATGGCTATTTTATGTGGCGGTGGTTGCTGGAATCATCACGATTGCTTACTGGAGTACGACAGGGGATTTTGAATTTGCGCTAGAAAGAATGGTTACCGTTCTGATTATAGCTTGCCCGCATGCACTTGGTCTGGCTATGCCTTTAGTTACTTCAAGATCAACGTCTATTGCTGCTAAGAATGGTTTGTTGATTCGTAATCGTACCCCATTTGAAAATGCTCGAAAGCTAGATCGGGTTGTATTCGATAAGACAGGCACCCTTACTGAGGGAAACTTCGGGGTTACTGATATTCATCCAAGTAACAATGTAAGTAAAGATGAATTAGTGAAGTTAGCTTATTCAGTTGAGACCCAATCCGATCATCCAATTGCAAAAGGAATTGTGAAGGAAGGAAAAAATCGTAATTTAGAGCTATATGAGGTAACGAATTATAGAAATTTAACTGGTAAAGGATTAACTGCTGATGTGAAAGGAACTGAAATCGCAGTCATTAGCCCTGGAGCGATGAAAGCGAATAATATAGATTTCGATGAAGAAACGTATGAAAAGCTAGCCCAACAAGGGAAAACAGTTGTTTTTGTATTAAGAGACAATGTATTGCAAGGAATGATTGCTTTAGCGGATATCATTCGTGAATCCTCTTATGAAGTTATCAAGCAATTAAAAGATAGTGGCATTGAAACAGTTATGATGACAGGTGATAATAATCGTGTTGCAAATTATGTAGGTGAAAAACTTGGACTATCAAAAGTTATTTCAGAGGTTCTACCACATGATAAATCGGATAATGTGAAAAAACTGAAGGAAGGTGGCAAAAAGGTTGCCATGATTGGTGACGGAATCAATGATGCGCCTGCCTTAGCTGAAGCTGATTTGGGTATTGCGATTGGTGCTGGTACAGACGTTGCAATTGAGACAGCGGATGTTGTTTTAGTAAATAGTGATCCTGTTGATATCTTAAATATTTTGAAGTTATCGAAAGCTAGTTATAGAAAAATGATACAAAACTTAGGATGGGCAGCAGGTTACAACGTGATAGCCATCCCACTAGCAGCAGGTGTATTATATAATGTCGGTATCGTTATTACACCAGCTATTGGTGCTGCTGTCATGTCATTAAGTACAATTATTTGTGCAATTAATGCCCAATTGTTGAAGATTGATTAAAATTTAGTATGAAAATGAAATATAGGTTAAGTGTTAATAGTATAATGCTATTATTATACTCGGAAAAAAGCTCAATCTGTAAAGAAAAACTTTAGATGTAAAGGTTCAAAAGTTTCATTGTAAAATTTGAAAGAAGTTGTTTAAGATTAAGGTTATGAATTTAGTGTCTAAATATAAAAATGAAAAAGCTGGTTTTCCGTTAGGTGAAAATCAGTTTTTTCTAGTTGAAAGATTAAAGTAATGTGAGAAAAAGCTGACTTGGGTAAAGGTGACCGCTGCAATAGCTGATTTCGTTTTAATGGATAATGTAAATGAGTAAAATACAATCGACGAATCACTTCTGATCCACAAAGTATATTAACGCCTTTATGGAAAAAGGTTGATTGTTAATAACTTTTAACGTTCTAGTTGATTTCCGGAATAGATAAAGAAATGTACATCTATGTTTTGCATAATATTTGTAGTCCCCATATATGATTAAAGATTTATCATTAAGGTGAAGGGTTTAAAACTGTAAATGATTCTCCATTTAGATATTTTATGATTATATTTAATTATGTAATTCATCAAACATTAACTTTTTCTTGATAAATTCTCGATAGTTTTAAAATATAGTTACGTCATAAGGATAATGAATCATTAACATAAATTGGTATCAAGTATCTAATGAAAGGAGAAAAGTTAACATCTATAATCGTAATTTAAGTGATGAAACAATAATCAAATATAATTCTTGAATCAAGTAAATTGGCTAATAGTCAAGTGTTATTGAATGTTAGCCTTTAAAGATGGATTAATATGTAAAATTTTCTTAATGGGAGTTATGGTATATGAAAAGAAAATCATTATTAATAAGTTTAATTTTTTTATTGACAATACTTGTCTTATCGGCTTGTGCAGGGAATGTTGAATCACCACCTGAAGAAAACTCAGATATGGAACAAGAGTCTGATTCCATGGAAGAAGGAATGGATCATTCATCTATGGATGATGATGCAATTGAGAATGGTCATATGAGTCATGATGAGGTGGTAAGTTTAAATGGTTCAACAGGGGAAAATGAATTGAAAATACCTCCTTTGCTTGAAAGCGATAATGAAGAAGAAGTTGTATACACTGTTCGAGCACAAGAAGGAGAGACTGAAATATTCGATGGTACTAATACGAAAACATATGGATACAATGGGTCATTTTTAGGACCAGTGCTTCAATTTGAAGAAGGCGATACGGTGAAAATTAGAACGATAAATGAGTTAGATGAGGAGACAACTTTTCATTGGCACGGGCTGGAAGTATCAGGTGAAGAAGACGGTGGGCCACATAATTCATTAAAGCCAGGAGAAGAAGAGCTGATCGAATTTGAAGTGACACAAGAAGCCTCGACGTTATGGTTCCATCCCCATCCAGAAGGGAAAACCTCTGAACAGGTTTACAATGGACTTGCAGGATTGATTTATATAGAAGATGACAACTCTAAGAGTCTTGGATTGCCAAATGAGTATGGAAAGAATGATATTCCCTTGATTTTCCAAGATAAAACATTTGATGATCAGAAACAATTGAATTACAGTGCTGCTATGAATGATGATGGAACAATCGGTGATACGTCATTGGTAAACGGGACGTTAAATCCGAAGTTGACCGTAGGGAAAGAAAAGGTTCGTCTTCGTCTCTTAAATGGGTCCAATGCGAGGAATTACACTTTTAAATTGAATACAGGGGATTCCTTTGTGCAAGTTGCAACGGATGGAGGTTTCCTGAATAAACCAGTGACACTAGATGAAATTACACTGACCCCATCAGAACGGGCGGAAATAATTATTGATTTTTCGCAGCTTAACTCTGAAGATGGGTTGGCGTTAATAAATGAGGAGGATGGTTCGATCCTTTTACCATTTGAAGTTTCTGGTCAAAGTGGAGAGGATAGCAGTATTCCAGAAGAGATGAATGATATTTCAATTACAGAAGAAGAGATGAACTTACCAGTAACAAAAAACGTGGAACTCTTTGGAATGATGGATATGGTAACGATAAATGGAAAGAAATTTGATCCGGAAAGAATTGATTTCACACAAGATCAAGGGGTCACTGAAGTGTGGGAAATTTACAATAAACCTGACATGATGGGCGGAATGATTCATCCATTTCACATTCACGGAGCTCAATTTAAAATACTTTCTCGAAATGGAGAAGAACCACCAGAAAATGAGCGGGGATGGAAAGACAGTATTTCTATTGAACCAGATGAAACAGTTAAAATAGCTATACAATTCAAGCAAAAAGGCGTGTATATGTTCCATTGTCATATTCTTGAACATGAAGACAACGGCATGATGGGACAGGTGAAGGTAGAATAGAGTATGGTCCATAATATAGCGTTAGACATGTAAAAAAGAATTATTAAGCTGCCAGTGTGATTAGTTCATACTGGCAATTTTAAAATTCATTAATCGATGAAAAAGGGGTATTTTACTTTTTTCCATGTTACATGATATCTATCAAGTCTGATGTTCAATTTATGCCCAACTTTTTACTCGCTCCATTGTAAAAAAGACGTGATATTTATAAAATATTTGAGTAATTTTCCCCATTTGGATTTTGATTTAAACGGATGTTCCTTATAAAGGACTTACTTAATCAAACAGTTAATTGTATACTGAATTTATCAAAAATTACATATATTATTTTTATAAATGTACTTAAACTAATTGGTAGGATACTTTAAAAAAAATTTAATAATATACTTGACTGTGTATCTAGATACACGGTTTATTATTTTTATAGGAGGTGAAATATGTGAGTTATCGTATTAGTGCATTTGCAGAAAAATGTGGAGTGAATAAAGAGACAATTAGATATTACGAACAAAAATCATTATTAAAGGAACCTTCTCGAACAAATGCTGGTTATCGGGTATACTCAGATAATGATGTTAGGCGAGTAGGTTTTATTAAACATATTCAAGAGCTTGGTTTCTCTTTAAATGAAATTTATAAATTACTTGGGATTGTAGATAAAGATGAAGTTCGCTGTGAAAATATGTTTGAATTTGTTTCCAAAAAAGAAAAGGAAGTACAAAAAAAAATAGAAGATTTAAAGCGAATTGAAGTCATGCTAAAAGATTTAAAACAACGGTGCCCAGATGAAAAACAACTACATGAATGTCCAATAATTGAAACACTGATTGGGGAACAATAAAAGGAATAAGAAAAAATATAGAACAGGATGATGAGTAAATGAATAAATTTAAGATAAACATTCACGGAATGACTTGTACAGGTTGTGAAGAGCATGTAGCATTAGCACTTCAAAATATAGGAGCTAATAATGTTGAAGCTAGTTTTCGTCGTGGTGAAGCAGTATTTGAGTTACCTGAGAATATTGGAGTTAAAACTGCAAACAAGGCGATTAAAGAAGCAAAATATCAACCTGGAGAAATAGAAGAAGTACCATCACAAGAAAATATGGTGCTAGGTAATGAAGGGGATTATGACTTACTTATCATTGGTTCTGGTGGTGCAGCTTTTTCGGCTGCGATTAAAGCAATTGAATATGGGGCGAAAGTAGTCATGATTGAACGTGAAACCATTGGAGGAACATGCGTGAATACAGGTTGTGTTCCATCAAAGACACTTCTTAGAGCTGGGAAAATCAATCATTTGGCTAAGGTGAATCCATTTAAAGGATTGCAAATTTCCGCGGGAGATGTAGAATTAGCACCTTTAATCAGGCAAAAAAATGAATTGGTTAATAGGCTTAGGCACCAAAAATACATTGATTTAATTAATGAATATGGCTTTGATTTAATTAAGGGTGAAGCTAAATTTATTGATAAAAATACAATTGAAGTCAACGGAGAGAAACTTTCTGCAAAGCACTTTTTAATTGCAACAGGTGCTTCTCCTTCTTTACCGGAAATTTCAGGACTTAAAGAAGTGGATTATCTAACAAGTACAACACTACTTGAATTAAAAAAGGTGCCTGAACGCTTAACGGTTATTGGTTCAGGATATATCGGAATGGAGCTTGGGCAACTATTTCATAATTTAGGTTCAGAAGTAACGCTTATGCAAAGAAGTGAACGTCTTTTAAAAGAATATGACCCAGAGATTTCAGAAGCTGTAGAAAAGGCTTTAGTTGAACAGGGTATAAATCTTGTGAAAGGGGCAACCTTTGAGTGGGTAGAACAAGTTGGAGGAAACAAAAAGATTTACGTAACGGTAAATGGTAAGAAAAAAGTTGTGGAATCAGAGCAGTTACTTGTGGCAACAGGGAGAAAACCAAATACGGATTCTTTAAATTTAAGTGCAGCAGGTATTGAAGTTGGAAAACGAAAAGAAATCGTGATAAATGATTATGCTAGGACAAGTAATGAGAAGGTTTATGCAGCAGGAGATGTAACATTGGGACCTCAATTTGTTTATGTAGCAGCCTATGAAGGTGGAATTGTTGCTGACAATGCGATTCGTGGGTTAAATAAAAAATTAAATTTGTCTGTTGTTCCTGGCATAACGTTTATAAATCCGGCAATTGCAACAGTTGGTTTAACAGAAAAACAAGCAAAAGAAAAGGGATATGAAGTCAAAACATCTGTGTTGCCTTTAGACACCATTCCAAGAGCGTTAGTAAATCATGAAACAACAGGGGTTTTTAAGCTTGTTGCTGATTCAAAAACATTGAAAGTGCTTGGAGTTCATATTGTATCTGAAAATGCAGGAGATGTGATTTATGCAGCTACATTAGTCGTTAAGTTTGGATTAACCGTAGAGGATTTAAAAGAAAGTCTTGCACCGTATTTAACAATGGCAGAGGGTTTAAAATTAGCTGCTCTTACATTTGATAAAGATGTATCAAAATTATCATGCTGTGCCGGGTAAAAACTCCTTATTGATAATAGCTTCAATTAATTGAATAAGTATAACTTCACTATTTTATGCTTTACTCGAACTATAGAATCCATTTTGATTAATCTTTTTCCAAAATGGATTCTTTTATTTAACGTAAAACACGAGTTTACATGGTATTTTTAATCAAACCTTATTTAAAAGCCACATATTGCCCAATCTAAAGTTTTTCTAATGATATTCTTATTATTAAAAGAAAACCCTAGCTCTAGGGTTTTTCAAACTCACAAATGCTTTCTATCAAATTTAAATAAGTTGCATTGTCGTAATACAAGTTGGGTCATCCTCGAATGTAGATATGGTTGATTCTACCTGTTTGTCATCTAAAGTAATAATGACTTTAAACTCCTGATCTCTTGGTAGCCATAAATCAATAAAGCCGTTGTCAAAGGATTCAATCGATTCATCAATAAGTACATTTCCATTGGCATTTTCGATATAAACTTCAAATGGAGTATTCACTAGCTCACCTTGACATCCTGTAAGACTATGGAATGTACATGGGTGTGTTTCATTGATAAAGGGAGCAATCGATACATAAAACTCATCATCAGGTAAATCATAATTGACTTCTTTATTATCTTTTTCAACTACTAATTGGCTAGTATCTACTGAAGCAGAGGTAGCACTTATTTGATCTGTGCTGTAATCGTGTATTAATGATTTAACATCTACTTCAGATGATTGATTAGTATTACTGTTACAAGCTGCTAAAATAACCAAAAGAAACAAACAAACAAACACTATTTGATTTTTCAAATAGACAACTCCTTACCATATAAAATATATAGCATTATTATAACACCTAAATAAAATAAAAAGTTCATGTTCATAGAATTGTTAAAATTATTAAAAATTCAACGCTGAGGACAATGAGAAATGAAAGTAATGCAAAATTATTTTCTGTAAATTTTTTCTTGTTGAATACTATACGGGGGTATGATATTATGTTTTTAAGGAAACTTTAAATATATTAATGAAAAGCTCCTGTAATTAGATTGAATGGAGGGCTGTTTGATGAATGTTGCAGATCAAACATTAAAGAAAGGGCTAAGTACCAATGATAAGATAAAAATAATTATTATATTAGCGGTTCCGGCTGTAATAGAAAACTTTTTTCAGACGATGCTAGGATTTGCAGATACATTTTTTGTTGCTCAAATTGGTTTGGATGAAGTATCTGCAGTTGGGGTAACGAACGCTATACTAGCAATTTATTTTGCAATTTTTATGGCAATAGGTGTTGGTGTCAATGTGTTAATGGCTAATGCAACTGGTGCAGGCGACTATGAACGTGCCTCAAAAGTTGCACAGCAAGGAGTAATTTTGACCACTATTGTAGGTGGCCTAACAGGTATGTTAACACTGATTTTTGCAGAACCTCTTTTAAGCCTTCTTGGTGTAGAACAACAAGTGTTAGAGATTGGTGTAGTATACTTTAGAATTGTTGCTGTTCCTTCTATACTCATGGCTTATATGTTTGTGATGAGTAGTATTTTAAGGGGAGTTGGAGATACAAAATCACCAATGAAAGCAGTTATTATTGCAAATATTGTCAATATTATTTTGGATTATATCTTTATCTTTGGCTTCTTGTTTATACCTGCACTAGGTATCGTAGGGGCTGGATTAGCCGGAGTAATTGCACGTCTGGTTGGTACATTTGTGCTTATTTTATATATTAAGAAAAATAATCAGATTATGTTTCAAAAGAACTGGTGGAGGTTTGATAAGGTTTATCAAAAAGAGCTTTTAGGTTTAGGTGCTCCAGCAGCAGGTGAGCGCCTGGCAATGAGAATAGGGCAGGTCGTTTATTTTGGCTTCATTGTTGCATTAGGTACAAGTACATTTGCAGCACATCAAATAGCAGGGAATATCGAGACATTTTCTTATATGATTGCTTATGGTTTTGCTGCTGCCGCAACTATTATTGTAGGCAAACAAGTAGGAGCAGGTAATTATGAAGAAGCTAAAAGTTATGCAAAATTAATCTCCATTCTATCAGCTGTATTTATGGTTTTCATGGGAGTATTATTATTTATTCTTGGAGAATGGATAGGCGGTTTTTTCAGTGAAGATCCAGTAGTTGTATCTGAAATAAGTATTGCACTAAAAATAGCAGCATTATTCCAGCCTTTTCTAGCGATATTGCTTATTCTTACAGGAGCATATCAAGGTGCTAGAAATACAAAATACCCTATGTATTTAACAACGATTGTGATGTGGTTGATTCGAACACTTTTTGTATATCTCTTAGCAATTCAAATGCAGTTAGGGATAGCAGGTGTCTGGGTAGCAATCGGTATTGATATCGTGATACGCGCCGTTGTTATGTGGTACAGAATGGAAAAAGACAAATGGATTAAATCCAAAAAGAAGATGTCATTTAAAGATAAAGTAGAATGTCAATGTCATCCAAAGACAAAACAACCAAACATGAATGAATGTGTTAATAATTATTAAAATGTCATTTTTAATCAAAAAAAGATGTTACTTTATAACTGGTTATGGACGGATTAAGGTCCAGATTTCAATAAATGACTTGGGAGGGAAATATCATGACAAAAAAAGTTGTTATCATAGGTGGTGTAGCAGGTGGGGCAACAGCCGCCGCAAGGTTAAGAAGAATAAGTGAAGAAATAGAAATTGTGCTTTTCGAAAGAGGAGAACATATTTCATTTGCGAATTGTGGATTACCTTACTACATCGGAGAAACAATTAAGGATCGCAATAAATTATTAGTACAAACTGTGGAAGGTATGTCGGAACGATTTAATCTCGACATACGTAATTTGAGTGAAGTAGTGAACATCGACACAGATAAAAAACAGGTGACAGTTAATAACCTAAAAAGCGGAGAAACGTACAAAGAATCCTATGATAAATTATTGTTATCACCGGGAGCCAAACCAATTGTACCTGCGATACCAGGGTTAAAGGAAAATAATTCGTTATTTACATTAAGAAATATTCCCGACACAGATGCTATCAAACGTTATGTGGATAATCACCTGCCACAAAGAACTGTCATTGTTGGTGGTGGATTTATTGGTGTTGAGATGGCGGAGAATCTTGCTAACAGAGGGATAAAGGTTACCATAGTTGAAATGGCCAATCAAATCATGGCACCGATTGATATGGAAATGGCAGCTATTCTGCACACGCATTTAAGAGAAAAAGGGGTTCAATTGATTCTGGACAATGGAGTTCAATCATTTGCAGAGGAAGGAAAGAAGATTATACTTTCTGATGGGACGGAACTTCAAACAGATATGACGATTCTTTCTATCGGTGTTATGCCGGAAAATGAACTGGCGAAATCAGCAGGACTTTCATTAGGGCAACGTGGAGGAATCATCGTGAATGACTATCTGCAAACATCCAATGATCATATCTATGCGGTTGGGGATGCGGTCGAAGTAGCAGATTATATCACAGGCACAAAGACAATGATTCCACTTGCTGGACCAGCGAATCGACAAGGTCGTATTGCGGCTAACAATTTAATGGGTAAAAAAGAGAAATATCAAGGGACAGTAGGCACATCCATTGCAAAGGTGTTTGATTTGACCGTTGCATCCACAGGAAATAATGAAAAAACACTTAAACGGCTAAGGATTCCCTACGAAGTGGTCCATGTTCATCCAAGCTCTCACGCTAATTATTATCCAGAAGCTGTACCAATTTCCCTAAAGTTACTTTTTGATAAAGAAACAGGAAAAATCTTCGGTGCTCAGGCTGTTGGAGAAGAAGGCGTGGATAAACGCATGGACGTTATCACTACAGCCATAAAAGGCGGGTTAACTGTAGAAGATTTAACAAATTTAGAGTTATCCTATGCACCGCCTTATTCATCAGCAAAAGATCCAGTGAATATGGCAGGGTATGTAGCTGCGAACATCATAGACGGGGAATTAGAACATATCCAGTGGCATGAAGTAGACCAGATTGTTGCTGATGGGAGGTTATTAATTGATGTTCGTAACTCAGGGGAACGTGAATCTGGTTATATCAAAGGATCTGTTAATATTCCGCTACATGAGTTAAGAAATTCTCTTGATACTATACCAAAAGATCAGACCATTTATGTAAGTTGTCAAGTTGGTTTAAGAGGGTATCTAGCTAGTCGTATTCTAAAAAATAATGGATTTGAAGTGAAAAATGTAGATGGCGGATGGAAGACGTATTCCTCTGTTTTTGGGAATCAACAAGCATTGTAAAAAAGGGGAGAGAAATAATGTATTACTGGCTGATGGGGTATAAGTAAGCATGAAAGAAAATCGAACTAAAAAGCTAAAGTGTGATTCATTTTTTACCCGCCACTTTTTATGAGCAATGTGTACTCAGGTTTTCGTTACTATGAATTATTTAAAAAGAGAGTAATGATACCTAAATGCGAGATAATATATAAATATAAATTAAAGGAGCGATTATAATGATGAAATCAGAAGGAATAATACAAAATGCAACAGAAGGAAAAAAGGCAGTGGAGCCACGGACAGATAAAGAAAAGGAACGTGTAATTAATCGTTTAAAACGTGTAGAAGGCCAAGTTCGTGGACTTCAAAATATGGTTGAAAATGATCGTTACTGTATGGATATTCTTATTCAATTATCTGCCGTGCAGTCAGCTTTAAAGAAAGTTGGCTTTTCTGTCATGGAACGACATGCAAAAACATGTATGACTCATTCTATTAAGGATGGAAATGAAGAAGAAGTTATTGATGAATTGTTAGCAGTTATTAATCAGTACTCTAAATAATATAAGAGAACAATCCTTCATAAAAAGTTTATAGAGAAAATGAAATAACTTTCTCTATAAGCTTTTTATTTATTTTAAATAAAATACTTGAATACCTTCTGGGGGTATGGTATATTGGCAGTAAGGAAATATAAAGTAATTATTTGATTTTAGAAGGGAGCGTTTACATGAAGGAGATTGCTCAACTAGTCCCCCATATGGATCAAAAGGAAAACTGTTGTAAAGACGGAGAGGTAATTATGTCAGATGATATTCAAAAGCAGCTGATGAATCGAATGAGTCGCATTGAAGGACAGGTAAAGGGAGTAAAACGAATGATTGACCGAAATGTATATTGTGATGATATATTAAATCAAATGGCTGCCGTACAATCGGCATTACATGCTGTTTCTCGATTACTATTGGAAAGTCATATTCATACTTGTGTCATTGAAAAATTGGAAAAAAAAGATCCAGAAGTTATATCTGAATTCATGACGACGATTTCTAAAATAATGAAATAAATTTTTCACTTGACAATACCTAACTAGGGTATGGTAATATATAAATGTAATCAGAAAGGAGGGATGATTCATGACAAACAAAACACTTAACGTACAAGGCATGTCTTGCGGGCATTGCGTCAGCTCCATTGAAGGCAGTGTTGGTGAATTAAACGGTGTTGAATCCGTCAAAGTTCATTTACAAGATGGAAAGGTCGATATCACTTTTGATGGAGATAAAGTGGACTTGAAAGACATCACAGAAGCGATTGAAGACCAAGGATATGATGTTGCATAAGGAATGTGCAGCAAAACATGCTTCATTTTTTTCGTTAAATAAAAAGGATAATCGTGCAAAACCTGCACGATTTCCTTTTCAATTATATTATACCCTGTCCTGGTATGAGGAAGGAGGAAAATAAAAAAATGGAAACACAAAAAGAAGTTAGTTTACAGATTCAAGGTATGACTTGTGCAGCATGCGCCACCAAGATTGAAAAAGGTTTAAATAAAATGGATGGTGTGGCAGAAGCCAATGTCAACTTTGCAATAGAGAAGACAAAAGTTACTTATAATCCATCTGTCACAAGTGTACAGGATTTTGAAGAGAAAATTGAAAAATTGGGTTACCATGTAGCACATGATAAACAAACCTTTGATATTTCCGGTATGACTTGTGCGGCATGTGCTACTAAAATTGAAAAGCGATTAAATAAAATGGAAGGTGTAGCAAGTGCCTCCGTGAATTTTGCATTAGAAAACGTGGCAGTGGATTATGATCAAGGTCAAGTGACGGTAAACGATATGATTGAAACGGTCAAAAAGCTTGGTTATAGCTTAAAAACACAAACTTCTAAAGAAGATACTGCCAATAGTAAGGATGAAGAAATTCGTCATCAGACAGGGAAATTTATTTTCTCAGCCATTTTAACTTTACCGTTATTGTGGACGATGGTGACACATTTTGAATTTACGTCCTTTATTTATTCGCCAGATATGTTAATGAACCCATGGGTACAGTTAGCTTTAGCAGCACCAGTACAATTTATTGTAGGGGCTCAGTTCTATAAATCTGCGTATAAAGCCTTGAAGAATGGCAGTGCCAACATGGACGTTCTTGTTGCATTAGGTACATCCGTTGCCTTCTTCTATAGTATTTTCTTGGGTTACGAGTGGCAAGTACAGGGGCAAGTCGGTATGCCAGAACTCTATTTTGAAGCTGCGGCAGTGATTATCACTTTGATCATTCTTGGAAAACTATTCGAAGTTCGCGCCAAAGGACGTACTGGTCAGGCTATTCAAAAATTACTTGGTATGCAGGCAAAAACAGCTAGGGTAATCAGAAATGGGGAGGAACAAGAGATTGCGATTGAAGAAGTTATCGTTGGTGATACCATCATGGTACGACCAGGTGAAAAGATTCCAGTTGATGGGCAAATTGTCAAAGGGGAATCCGCAGTCGATGAATCAATGATAACGGGTGAAAGTATTCCGGTTGATAAGAAAACAGGGGATGTAGCTATTGGGTCAACGATTAATAAAAATGGTCTGCTGACAATTGAAGCGACCAAAGTTGGTAAAGATACAGCTCTTTCTCAAATTGTTAAAGTGGTTGAAGAGGCACAAGGAAGTAAAGCTGATATTCAAAGGGTAGCTGACCGTGTATCGGGTATCTTTGTTCCCATTGTTGTGTTAATTGCTATTGCGGCGTCTCTAGTATGGTATTTTATCGTTGCACCTGGTGATCTCCGTTCCGCATTAGTTCCTGCTATCACTATACTTGTGATTGCTTGCCCATGTGCACTTGGTTTGGCAACTCCAACCTCTGTGATGGCTGGATCAGGAAGAGCAGCAGAACTCGGTGTTCTATTTAAAGGTGGAGAGTATTTGGAAAATACCCGTTCCCTAACGACGATTGTGTTAGATAAAACAGGAACTGTCACCAAAGGAGAACCAGAATTGACTGATGTTCTTCCGAATCAACATTTCACGGAAGAAGAAGTTCTTTATTACGTTGCCTCGGCTGAAAACAATTCAGAACATCCACTTGCAGAGGCGATTGTTAAAGGTGCAAAAGCAATGGGGGTTCAAGTAAAAGAATCAGATTCCTTTGAAGCAATCCCGGGATACGGTATTCAAGCTTCCATAAATGGAAAAATGATTTATGTTGGAACCAGAAAACTAATGAAACAGCAAAATATAACGGTTGATTCTGTGGAAAACCAAATGACAAAGTTAGAATCAGAAGGTAAGACAGCGATGTTAATTGGAATAGACAACCAATTAGCTGGTGTCATTGCGGTTGCTGATACAGTGAAAGAAACGTCTAAGGCTGCTATTCACCGTATGCATCAACTAGGTTTAGAGGTCATTATGCTTACAGGGGATAATGAACGGACTGCAGAAGCTATTGGAAAACAAGTTGGTATTGATCATGTGATTGCGGAAGTAGTGCCGGAACAAAAGGCAGAGCAAATTAAAATGCTACAAGATATGGATAAAAAAGTAGCGATGGTCGGTGATGGTGTCAATGACGCACCTGCCTTAGCTGTAGCCGATATCGGGATGGCAATTGGTACGGGAACAGATGTAGCGATTGAAGCAGCAGATATAACATTAATGCGTGGAGATTTGAACAGCGTGGCAGACAGTGTGGAAATCAGTGCAAAGACCATGCGTAATATCAAGCAAAATTTATTCTTTGCCTTCTTCTATAATTCGGCTTCCATTCCAGTTGCTGCAATTGGTCTATTAGCTCCTTGGGTTGCTGGAGCAGCAATGGCATTCAGTTCTGTATCTGTAGTGCTTAACGCTTTACGATTACAGCGATTAAAGCTAAAAGGAGGCCAATAATTATGTCCGTAAAAAAGTGGGTATCTCTAGGGATTGTCTATGTAGTCATTGTTTTTGCAGGATATAGTGTGATTACAGGAAACAATCCTTTGGCCAGTGGTGAAATGGAGCACGATGGACATAGTGACGAAGAGGCTGGGCATGAGGAGCATAATAATGATGAAGCTTCACAAGAAGATGGGACCGATCATGAAGACCATAATACAGAAAGTAATTCAGAGGAGGAAGAAGACATGGACCATAAACATGAGCACGAGCATGGACATGAAACGGATTCAGAAGTAAAAACGGATGTGTCCTATGATAATGAAGAACTTGTCATCTCATTGGAAGATGATACAGGAGCAGCACCAGAACTCGCTATCGAGCATGAAAAAGAAATGCATTTTATTCTGATCTCTAACGATTTGGAAGAGTATTATCATCTCCATCCTGAAAAAGAAGAGGAAGGAAGATTTCGAGTTAATCAAGCCTTAGAAGATGGAACGTATCAAGCATTTGTTGATATTGTGCCGGAAAACAAAGCTTATACACCTGCTCCAAACCTATTACAGGTTGGAACAGAAGAAACAGCCAAAGCACATTTACATGCGGATAATGAATGGACAAAAGAAGTAGATGGAAAAACAGTGACCTTAGAAGAAGTGGAAGCAATAGCTGGAGAAGAGGTTCCTTTGAATTTTGATATGCAAGGGGAACAACCGGAAACACACCTTGGTGCTTTAGGTCATGTGGTGATTGTAGATGAAGAGGTAGAAGAATATATCCATGTTCACCCTGCGTCAGATGATTCCACGACGTTTAATGCTCATTTCACAAATCCAGGGATGTATAAAGTCTGGGCAGAATTCAAATTTGATGGGGAAATTCATGTATATCCATTTATTTTAGAAGTAAAAGAGTAACTCATTTTAATATAAATCAAATGGAAGGAGTGAGATAAATGGCTAATTATCAATTAGAAATTTATACAAGACCAACTTGTTCTGATTGCCAAGACTTGAAAAAATTCTTGGAAAAACATCGGATACCACACAAACAATATGATTTAACCAAGCAGCCAGAAAAAGAAAAAGAGCTTAAAAGTCGAACAGGGGCTAGAGTGGTTCCCGGAATTGTCTTTTCTCAATCCTCCATTTTAGGTCTAAGAAAAACAAGAAAAAGTATGACAGGGTTTGAAATGAATAAAGAGGAGATTAAACGGCTCTTAGAAGTTGGATAAGGAGTGGTTTATCATATGACACCTTATTTTTAAGGAGGTGATATAAATGGCTAAACCAACGTGCTCTTGCTGCTCACCAAAAGAATCAGCAAAGACTGAGAATGCAAAAACAGATCAGCCAAAAAGTTCATCGAAGAAATAACGTATAAGGCAATCCTAGTATTGTAAGTTTCTCTTTCTGATATTAAATCGTCAGCTGAAACGGTTTAGAGGAAAGTTTAGGTTGATAGCCTAACATTCAGTGAAGGAAAATTTTACCCTTCACTGAATGTCCTTTTAAAATATATAAGTATTTTTTTAATGAAGAGGTGGATTATGTATAAAACAGTCATTTTAGGAACAGGTCCTGCTGGTTTAACATCTGCCATTTATTTAGCCAGAGCAAATATGGAACCATTAATCTTAGAAGGTCCAGAACCAGGTGGACAGTTAACATTGACAACAGCGGTCGAAAATTACCCGGGCTTTTCTGATCCAGTGATGGGACCAGAATTGATAGATACCATGCGGGCACAAGCGAAACGATTTGGAGCACAATTTAAAACGGCTTTAGTAAAAGAAGTAGATTTTTCAAGTCGTCCCTTTCGTTTAGAAGCAGATGGTCTCGGTGAAATTCAAGCGGAATCTGTGATTGTTTCTACTGGTGCCCGGGCGAAAATGTTGGAGATTCCAGGAGAGGCAGAAAACCTTGGTCGCGGAGTAAGTACCTGTGCAACATGCGATGGTTTCTTTTTCCGTGATAAAAAAGTGGTTGTTGTTGGCGGTGGAGATTCTGCTATGGAAGAAGCTTTATTTTTAACAAAGTTTGCGAAAGAAGTACAGGTTATTCATCGAAGGAACGAATTGCGAGCTTCTAAGATTATGCAAGATCGAGCAATGAATAACGAGAAAATATCTTGGATTTTTAACAGTATACCGATGGAAATTCTTTCTCAAAATAATCAGCTCACAGGAATTCGTGTTAAGAATAAAGAAACCCAGGAAGAACAACTTATTGAAACAGATGGTGTCTTTCTAGCGATTGGTCATATACCTAACACCGATTTTTTGAAAGAAGCCATCAATATTTACCCGAATGGATATGTTAAGGTTGAACCTGGTACGACAAATACGAATATACCAGGTGTGTTTGCAGCAGGTGATGTGCAAGATCAAAGATACAAGCAGGCTGTCACAGCAGCTGGAACAGGTTGCATGGCTGCCATGGATGTAGAGACATTTATAGAGACGAATCCTTTAAAGTAACTTTTTTAAACAAGGAAAAGGAAAGGAGGGATTTGTAATGGTCAAAGAATTGAGAGCTAATGAGTTTGACACATTGGTAAAAGCAGAAGAAAAACCTGTTGTGTTGAAATTTACCGCAGACTGGTGCCCAGGCTGTAAGCAGCTAGCTCCTATCGTTGAATCAGTTGCAGAAGAGTTGGAAGAAGAGATTGCATTCTATCATGTTGATGTAGATGAAGAGTTAGAGTTTGCCCAGCAATATCAGGTGATGAGTATTCCAACTTTAATTCTTTTCAAAAACGGGGAAGAGGCAGACAGAGTAACTGCACCGGAAGCAAGTGAGGAAGTCGTTCGAGACTTTTCATCACAATAATAGAGGTTAAAGTTAAGGTACTATCTTTCATGGTGAAGGAGATATCTCTATGCTAAAGGAATTGAAAACAGATGACTTTTGTACTTTAGTCAAAATGGAAGAAAAACCTGTTGTACTCAACTTTACGGCAGGATGGTGTCAAGGTTGTCAGCAGGTGACTCCCATTATTGAATCGGCAGCAGAAGAAATAAAAAATGTCATGTTTTATGATGTTGACGTAGATAAAGACCTAGAATTTGCTGTTCAGAGGTATAACGTGATAGGTATTCCAACTTTAATTCTTTTTAAAAATGGAATAGAAGTCGATCGGCTAACTACCTTAAAATTAAATGAAAAAACAATCAGAGATTTTTCTACACAATAATAGAAAATGAAATCAAATATCTTTCATAATGAAGGAGGAATTCCAAATGTTGAAAGATTTAAAAAATAACAATTGGGTGAGTATCATATCAAATATAGGAGGTGTGCAACATGGCTAATTCTAATAATCCTGAAGTACCTCGTGCAAATGCTCGACAATGGTGGGGGCTTGTCGTGTTAGTTTTACCTTCAACATTACTGTTCATGATGTTAACTATTTTGTTCTTAGCTGCCCCCAGTATGGCAGCTGACTTAGGGCCTTCCAGTACGCAATTGTTGTGGATTCTTGATATATACGGTTTTGTGATGGCAGGATTCTTAGTCGCAATGGGAGTTCTTGGAGATAGAGTAGGGAAACGATTATTAATGGTAATAGGTGCTATCTTGTTTGGAGTTGTTTCTATATTGGCAGCATTAACAAGTGATCCATCCATGATGATTGCTTGGCGTGCTGTTTTAGGTTTAGCAGCAGCAATGATGGTACCTGCTACACTTGGACTGATTTTCGTTCTGTTTCAAAATGCTGAACAACGCGGGGTTGCGATTGGTATTTGGGCAGGTGGAATTTCAGCCGGTGTAGCCCTTGGACCATTATTAAGCGGTCTGCTTTTAGAAGTATTTGGCTGGCAAGCGACATTTTTAGTAGCAGTACCAGTTATGTTAGTTGTTGCACTAGGTGCACCTATTCTAGTACCTGAACACCGTGATCAAAATAGTGGAAAGCTTGATTTATTCAGTGCTCTATTATTAGTTGCTACATTGCTAGCGATAATTTACAGCATTAAACAATTTGCAGCACAAGCTGCTGTAGGTCCAACAATTACTTTGTTAGTTGCAGGTATACTAGTGGGAATTTGGTTTGTAGTTCGACAACTACGAGCAAAACAACCTTTATTAGATGTTCGGTTGTTTAAAAATCGTACGGTTAGTGGTGCGCTTAGTGTATTCTTACTTTCGGCAGCAGCACTTGGTGGAGTATATTCTCTTTTCACTCAATACTTGCAGCAGGTACAAGGACTTTCGCCGATGACGGCAGGATTTGCTATTCTTCCAGCTGCCGCAGTATTGATTGTAGTCTCTACGCTTTCACCGATGATGGCACGCCGTTTTCGTCCAGGTAATGTTATTGCAATAGGTCTAGCAATTCAAGTGATTGGTTATATACTCTTTACACAACTTGACGCTGGTACGGGGCTTGCACTTGTTATTGCAAGTTTTGTGGTCACCTATCCTGGTGTAGCTCCATCGATGGCCTTAACTACCGATTTAGTAGTTAGCTCTGTTCCGCCAGAAAAAGCAGGAGGAGCTTCTGGTCTTGCGACAACAGCTAATGATTTAGGTATTTCGCTTGGGGTCGCAGTAATTGGAAGTATTAGAGTAGCAGCTTATCGCAGTGAAATTGTCGATACACTACCTCAAGATTTGCCTCCAAATGTTGCAGCAGCAGCTTCAGACAGTATTGATGGTGCTATTGTCTCAGCTTCTAATGTTTCGGAAACGCTTGGGGAGTCTTTGATTATGGCGGCTCAAAATGCGTTCACCAGTGGATTAAATACTGCCGCTATCGTTTCAGCTATAATTGCAGGAGTAGCAGCAATTATTTCCGCAACACGATTACGTCATATTCCACCTTCTGGTAAAGCACAGCAGAATGGAGAGGAATAATAAGCGGGTATATAAGTATCATTCATTCTTAAGAGTGATAAAAAAGCACAAAATGAAATAAGTTTTGTGTATATATTTTAATTAAATAAATACCTAACCTAGGTATAGTAGAAAAGAAGATTTAATTTAAATATCATTTGAAATAACACAATAAAGCAACCTGTATCTTCGTTATAAGAGAGGGTTGCTTTATTGCTCTCTACTAGATATTAGACGCTAATAACAAATTAATAATAGATATGGATTAAATAGTCAATACTTTATTACAGCCCGATAACTTATTTGTTATTCGGGTTTTTTCTTGTCTTTATAAGGATCTTCTCTCATTTTTGGCAAAATATGTACTACTATTTGTAGTAATGACAAAGGAAGAGGAGGAATTAATGCTATCACTGCTTTTACGAAAATGGAAGGAGCTGAAAATTATGAAGTTAACTTCCTATGAAGAGCATAAAAAGCATACTTTTGATAGTTATTGTAAGAAAACTTTAAAAAATGAAGTGATTAACATCCAAAGACAATTACAACGCCAGCGTGAAGTAGAGGTATCTTTTACAACTTTATCAAATTTTGAACCTCAAGAACTTGCAGTTATTGATGATTATGTCCTGGAAGGGTATTATTTTCAAGTTTTAGGATATGAAGTCATTTTAAAAAATGAAGAACTAATTCGTTCACTTTGTCACTTATCTGATAAAAAACGAGAAGTTATTCTTTTATCCTACTTCTTGAATATGACAGATAAGGAAGTCGGAAAAATATTGGGTCGTGCTCGAAGCACAGTACAATATCAAAGAAAGAAGGCACTAGAAGAATTAAAACAGAGATTGGAGGGGAATGATGATGGATCAAAATCAATTGATTTCTCTTAATTCAGTAAATGAATTGTTACCTTTCTCTATTATTGCAGAAGCTTCAAAGGGTGAGGTAGAAGCTATAAACGCAGTGCTTAAACATTATGAACCTTATATAAATAAACTATCGTTACGGTTAGTACAAGATGATTTTGGTGCTTCTCAAATGGTAGTAGATGATTATACACGTAGACGCTTAGAAACAAAATTAATTACAGCTATATTAAGATTTGAATTGACTTAGGGTTTTTATTCTTAAGCATTTTAATCCTCGTTCTTCCTAGTTGATATTTGATAAAGAAAGCTTTGAGAAAATTCAATGTTGTATTAGGAACAAATCAGAAATGTTTTAAATAAGAAAAGAGACAATTTGGAGGATTACAAGACAAATGATTATTATTAGCTAAAACTATCACCACTTTGTAAAGGTGATTAAAGGAAGTGGTGATAGTTTTGCAGCCCATGATGATTATAAGTTAATATTTAGCTTTTTCATTGTAACAAGTTTGCTAGGTTTATTGAGATCGTGGGCTCCTTTGCTGACTCTCTAAACATAAGTAAGATTTCATTTTTAGAATTAATTTGTTCTTCTAAACTATTTAGAAGATGATCATTTGTCATTAGTTGATTATACCTTTCTTTATTCACATTTATTGCTAAAAAGATTCCTTTTTTGTAGTTGTATCTATTAATGAATTGATCAATTTTCTTAATATCATTTAGCATATCTGTTGTAGAAAGTTTAGGATTAGCTTTGACTTCAATAATTAAGTCTTGATTTTCATATGTACCCGGTTCATGTATTAAAAAGTCAGGGTAATATACTCCGTCTGTACTATTTACTCCAAATAATTGTGTGATTTCATCACTTACTTGAGCCTTGCGAAGTTCAGCTTGTAAAATCACTTTTTCATTCAACCTATTTTCTTCCATAATTTTACGCAATTGATGATAAAGCTCATAACAGAAAACTCGCTCATTATGCATACTCAAATATGGCATTAGCTTTTCACGCTTTTTATCCTGAGATTTAATATTATGAACATTTAACATAGAATCAATCCAATTTTGGTTTCCAAAATACACTTCTTCCACATTATTGATTGCTCTGCGAAGAAATTTAATGTATTCATGAATGTTCAAGTTTTATTCCTCCAATCCTACCTATTCTTTCCTTTAAATACATAATATCATAAACACGTTATAGCCAATTAGTATTAAATTCTTAATCGTAACAGCTTAACAAATGTAGAACATTTACCAAACACATGCAAGTTCAATTTATGATTTCTTTTTTTGGTTTTTACTCGTTTTTGGCAAAATGGTTCTTTCTATTTGTAGTAATAGCAAAGGAAGGAGAGAAAGGAAAGTCAGCATTTCTTATTTAAAAAAATAGATGTGTGGCATATGGAACTTTCCTTTTTCTTTTAGCAGTCACTTAAAGTGGGAGAATGATTTTTAACGTTCTTTGATAAAGAAAGCATGATTAATCTCATGCATTATAAATTGGAAAATCAGATACGTTCTGCTGATGAAGAGCTACTTGATTCTTGCGCCATGACTTTCTGCTGAAACGAGCGATAAACAAAGAATCTAATGTAATCGTGGTGGATTACTGGCGATGACTCATTAGCAGTATAATGATACTCCCCTACCGTCATGGTTCGAGCGTTTGGAGCGTCGCAAGCTATGAGTAGGGCTGGAAGAAATACTTGCAGGGGTGAAATTCCCGTGGAGCTGTACCAACAGCCGTCTGATTTTTTATTTTGAAATTCTTTGAGGAGGTAGGTTTTTATGAAAAAGAATTTGATTAAATACAGTATGCAAATTTCTATGTTAAAACAATTACTGACTTATAAGTTAATTTCAGAGGAAGAATATAAAATGGCAAAAAGTAAATTAATGAAAGATTATCATATTATCTCTGATATTACAGGCTGACTTTTATTTTAAATCGCCGTAGAATATTGGTAATAAAATCCAAGGAGGGATTTGTAATGTCAGAGGTTGAAATTATAAAAGGAAACAATTCCCGTTTTAGCCATCGGCGAGGCAAAGCTATTGAACAGCGTCGAGTAGCTGCATATTGTCGGGTTAGTACAGATGATGAGGATCAATTAAGTAGTTATAAGTCACAAGTTACCTATTATAAGGATTTAATTAATAACAATCCGGAATGGGTATTTGCTGGTATTTATGCTGATGAAGCGATTACAGGAACACAAACGGTTAAGCGGGAAGATTTTCAAAGAATGATAAATGATTGTATGAATGGAGATATTGATATGGTTATTACCAAATCAATATCTCGTTTTGCAAGAAATACTTTAGACACGCTTAAATACGTTCGAATGTTTAAAGAAAAAGATATTGCAGTCTTCTTTGAAGATGAAAAAATTAATACGCTTACGATGGATGGAGAATTGTTACTTGTAGTATTGAGTTCGGTTGCTCAACAGGAAGTTGAAAATATCTCTGCTAATGTAAAAAAAGGCTTAAAAATGAAAATGAGCAGAGGGGAGCTGATAGGTTTTCAAGGTTGCATTGGTTATGATTATAACCCGGAAGATAAAACGCTTACTATAAATGAAAAAGAAGCAGAAATAGTACGATATATATTTGAAAGATATGTGCAGGGTGCAGGAGGAAAGATGATAGCAAAAGAGTTGGAAGCTTTAGGCCATAAAACAAAAAAAGGCAATACAAAATGGCAAGACGCAACTATACTTCGTATTATTAAGAATGAGAAATATAAAGGTGATCTTTTAATGGGGAAAACCTTTACAGTTGATCCTATTACAAAACGTAGATTAAGTAATTTTGGAGAAGAAGATCAATACTATATAAAAAATAACCATGAACCAATTGTCAGTGCTGAAATTTTTGAAAAAGCAGAAGAGATTAGAACACGCAGGAATCGGAACAAACTTAGAGTAGACAGAAATGGTGGCAAGAGGGAAAAGTATAGTCGTAAGTACGCTTTTAGCAGCTTGCTTGAATGTCCTTATTGTGGAAGCATATTGTCGAGACGAAGTTGGCATGGTGGCAGTTCATATCATAAAATAATATGGCATTGTATGACTAGTACAAAAAAAGGAAAACAATATTGCCCAGAGAGTAAAGGGATACAGGAAGAAATAATTGAAAAAGCATTTTTAGAAAGTTATCGTCTTATGTGTAATAATAATCAAGATGTCTTAGAAGAATTTTTGGAAAGAATGGAAGAGAGTTTAAGTGTAAATACAGCATATGAGAAGGTTTCTAAAATTGAGATAGAAATTGAAGCTTTAGAGAAAAAGAAAAATAAGTTGATTGATATGCATATAGAGGGTAGGCTAGATAAAGAAACATATGAAGATAAATATAATAAGACAATCAAAAAACTCGATGACAAGAAACGAAGAAAAGCCTATTTACAATCAAGTCTTGATGATGAAAAAGATATTAAAGAACGATTGTTAGAATTTAGAAAATTACTAGAAAAAGAAAATGGTCTAAATACTTTTGATCGATATGTTTTTGAAAGTATAATAGAGAAAGTAATAGTTGGTGGTGTGGATAATGAAGGAAATGACAATCCATATAAGTTAACATTTATTTACAAAATTGGAACAGTCGATTCATTAGATGGAAATAGTTTTAAACCTCCGAGAAAAAATAAAAAAAAGGAATCTTTTAATGAATTGTATTCCAATACTGAAAACGAGGAAAACGAATTGCGTTCCAATAGCAATTACCACACACGTGGAATGTGTGACACACTTACAATTCGTTCTAAATAATGACTGAGAGAGATCATAAACTAAATTGCGTAAATGAGGGCGTGCGGCTTTTATTTCGTAGTTTAGTTTTTTATATATAAATGGAAATAAAAGATGAAGAGGGATAAAAGATGTTATCAATCTGTAGAAAATATTGATATGAAAAGCTTTGAACTATTGGTATCACAAGAGTTTTGAATGTTGAAATTTATTCAAGAGGATTCTATTTTGAAATCCTTTCGCCACATCGACTCTTTTTCTCTGAAAAGTCATGTTTTTAACGAAAACATCATATCTTGAGTAAAGAAGCTTGATCAGATTAGAGAGGAGGAATGCCGGTGAGTAACGATAAAAACCAAAGAGGCAAAGACGATGATAATCTGATTAAAAAGACCTCTCAGGAAGCGAACAAGTTTTTCGACCATACTGTTGATACGTCCGGTAAAATTATTAAATCAATTTCAGGTGAAGGAGGACTTGTTGAAAAGGCGACCGATGCTTCGGGAAATATTTTAAAAGGCGCAGCGGGGAAAGCGTACGATATTATCGAAAAAACATCAGAGGCACCCGGAAATCTTTATAAAAGTGTTAAAGGACGAAAAAATCAGAGAGGTGAAGAGAGAAAAGACCATAAAGATGAATAAGATAAGTAACAAGAAGCGACAGGGAATAGGTCCCTGTCGCTTCTTGTGTGTGCCAGGCATGCACACACTTTCCAGGGTTGAAGTCCCGAACTACAAAAACAGTAACAGTAGCCAGCTTAAGACAAGAGTGTCTGGAGCGCCCCAGAATTTGAAGGAAGCGACAAACCTCTGCCCTTAGGAACACGAACTTCATAGAAGGCTAGGTGCACTTGGGTGAGACTGCAATACAAGTCAAATCTCTCCACTGCACAATAGAAGTATGAAGAGATATAAACTTGCTTATATGTATTAAAAAGGGCATTGGAATAATCAGGGGGCAGATCGATTGTATAAAAAATCAAATATATAGACGTGAAAGAAAAATGCCTTTTTGTGATTCGTAAAGAGGTGTTTTTCATACAAAATCAGCAGCCAAAATAATTAAAAACGATTCGCATGTTATACTAAAACAAAATCCCAAAGCAGGTGATATATATGCGGGCTGCTATAAGCAACTATGATAAAGAGAATAATCAATATGTTGTCATCCAAAATGTATCTGTACCAGTTCCGCGAGAAGATGAGGTTCTCGTGGAGGTATATACAAGCAGTTTGAATTTTGCGGATCTCTTGGCGGTTAAAGGAGCATATCATCAGCAATCACGAGAATCCTTCATTCCTGGTTTTGATTGTGCAGGATATGTTGTCGATAAAGGGTCGAAAGTAAAGCATTTTAAAATAGGAGATAGAGTTGCAGGTTTTCCTTCTGGCGGGGCATTTTCAGAATATGTATGTGTGAATGAAGACTTGCTCTATCCTATGGAGAATAATCTTGATTTTGATGTAGCCGCTGCTTCAATCAGTGTGGGAATCACAGCATATGAACTTATACATAAAGTCGCCGGATTACGAAAAGATGAAACAGCAGTCATACATGCAGCTGCTGGAGGTGTCGGGCTCACATTATTACAACTTGCCAAGCATATTGGAGCTAAAGTTATCGGTGTTGTTGGCAGCGAAACAAAAGCAAAGTTTATCAGACAATATGGTGCTGATTATGTCATTCAACACACTGAAGTGGATTTTGAAGAAAAAGTGTTACAAATTACAAAGGATAAAGGAGTAGATATTGTTTTCGATTCCATCGGAGGGCATACATTTGAAAAAAGTTTAGCCTGTTTAGCCCCTTATGGCAAACTAATTACTTTTGGACATGCTTCCGGGAAAAGCGGAACTGTCCGTTCATATGACCTTCATACCACATCAAAATCCGTTCTTGGTTATAGTTCTGGTCAAAGACAAAAAGGCTGTCCGCATTCTTTAAAGACAAGTGCGATTCGCTTTTTCCGTTTAGTAGCAAATGCAGAAATTAAAATACCGATATCGCATCATTTTAAATTAAGCGATATGAATCAAGCATTCAAATGCATGGAGAGCAGAAATGTGATAGGTAAGATTGTCATTTTCAACAATCGATAAAAAAGACAAAACGTTTATCTATTGATAAGCGTTTTTTTGATAACAGTAGTTTTAAGAAAAAATGCTCGCTTTAAGAACAAAAGTTTGGTATAGTAATAAAAGCGAACGAATGTTCTTTTATGATTGGAGAGGATTTGCCAGTGGTTGTACGATGATGTGCAAATAAATTGTAACCGATTTATCTTTTATAAACTGCCTTTATGCAGGAATAAAAACATAAGAGGAGGAGAAAAGGATGGGTGTTTATATTTATATGGATATGTTGCCGTATGAAATTGGCCAGGAGGAATGGGAAGCAGTATATGAGGAATCACTGAAATTAATCCGGGCTTATCCGTTTTTAGGTCCTGGTGCAGACAAAGATACTTATGGTATACCTTGGTTATATGCTGCTCGCGCAGATGAAATGGAATTGGGTACCGATCAAAAAGGGTGGCGTGTATTTGGAGAGTATAAAACGATGCATGGGGCAGAATCTTTCATTCTTTTCCGGGATATCGAATACTACCGAGAACGAAATCCTCTGCCTGAAGGATGTCCCGATATTTTAGCTCGCTTGATGAATTGGTATGTATTTGACGGCCAGAAAGAACGTCAAATACCGGTTATTTGATGGTAAGACGCAAGGAACTCCATATCATAAGTATATATTAGCTATTGCCTGTCTGTTTGAAAGCAGGTTTCCGGAAAAAGTTCTTGTAAGAGGAGACATAACGATTGACCAGATGCATGATGCCATCGAATGGGCAAATACTATTTTGAACAAGCCTGTCCAATTGACAGAGCGGGCTGACAGCGAAAAATTACTGAAAAGAATTCGTAAAATAGCTTGGAACGAGTATGACGCCCTGACATTTTTTATGGATCTGAACATGCAGGGAGTAGACGTTGCTTTGGGAGAATTAGTGAGAAGAGAATTTAGTGATGATATAATAACAGCCTGCTTTACAGAAAAATTTAAAAAATCAGGTATGCGAACAGCTTATTTTGATATTTCATTAAGTCATTTTTTCAGTATGGGATTTTCTGTTGAAAAGGCATGTGAGATTTGTGTACTCAACCAGGATGGCTGTCAGCATAATGCGCAAGAATTTGCAGAAATGATATACACAAAGTTTGGAAAACTCATCATTCCTTCAGATGGTTTCCAGAAAAGTATGATTCAAAATCTGTCTCCGAAAGAAGTTGTGAATAAATTAGAGAATACATTAGGGGGACTGGTGGATTTAGAGACAATAAAGACATCCGTACAAAAAGAAGCAGATCGGGCAAAGGCAGAACAGGAAGAATCGGATCGAATTAAAGCAGAGAAAGAAGAATCAGATTAAAAAGAATCAAAACAAGAGGGTTCAGATAATGGTAATAAAGAATCCATTCAGGAACTTGTGTCTCAATTAATGGCAGAGTATAGAAAAGAAAGAGAAACGGGTGTTTCCAAGTACACCATCAGTGATATAGATTATTTGATTCTCTGGAAGCCGGGAGACACTCTGGATCCGGAAATAGAGGAACGCTTATGGAATTTAAAAGCGATTACCGCTGAGATAATAGAGAAACACAAGGACACATTGAATCAATTTAATAAAGAATCGGAATATGATAAAATGCAAAGGCTAATCCTTGCGAACCGTCATTTTCTAATACGAAAAGACTTTTGGGATTACTATATCGAAAATTTGAATGAACCAGACGTGATAAATAAAGTGCTCAGTGTTTTGTATGTGAAAGCAGACGAAATAAATATGAATAAGCTGTGCAAATCGGTGTTGAATAATAGAAGTTTATTGAAGCATTTCATACTATAGATAAACAGATTGCTCATGTATAAATTATCCTTGCGAGGTTGCATGTAATCTTGTTGGCATTAGAAATAATGTTTCATATAATAAAGTTAGTCATATGAAACTTGTACACAAGTAAGATTGGAGGAGGGAAAAAAGTGAAAAACAATAAGAACATGGCGAACGAAGAAATTGATCCTGTCCGTATGCATCTGGCATTAACAGATGATTACTTGTCGGATTTTGAAAAAAGAATGTTGAAAAGATATGGAGAGTCCTTAGATGGTAAATCTATATCAAGGGATATTCTTATTCCGTCTGACATGCCGCTGCACAATCTGCATTATGCGATCCAAAAATTATTTGGATGGCAGAATTCGCATCTACGCAAATTTCAGCTGCCGGAGTCTGTCTATCAAAAATTAACCGGTAATACGGTGAAAGGCTGGTCCGATTTAGTAGGTGATCTCTTTCAACCGCCTTCTGAAGCAGAGCATGATATTTTTTGGGATGAAGATTACAGAAGCGGAAGTATTAATACGTGGCTGAAGAAAAAGTATACAGGCCCTTATGTATATGGCGGAAATTTAGAGCATCCGGAAGCGGCAAAACAAGACATACAGCAGATGTTAGATCATTTTTCAATGATAGAGGTACAGGAATCAGTCAGGGACTATCTGGATCGGATGAAAGAGGATCCGGATGCCGAAAGGAAAATCTTGCGAAAAGCACCTTTAATTGATCTGACACTTGATGAAATGAATGCTACTCTTACAATGGAGGGCGGTACGGATAGTTTGTTGGAACGTTTAGAAGCAGATAAGCTGCTGGCTGCACAAAATGAACCAATGAATGATGAAACGCTGTTTCCGGTTACCAGAGAACTGTTTTATGAATATGATTTTGGAGATAGCTGGACGGTGACCATAACAAAACATGAGGATTGTGCCGATTTATTGCAACAAAATCTGATTAGTGAAGAGGAACTGGCGATAGCGGAGGCAGAAGTTTTGGATAAGCATAAGCCGGTATGCATTCATAAACAAGGAATTAACGTTTGTGATGATGTTGGCGGATTGAGCGGCTTTGCAGAATTTTTAGGAACGATTTATGAAGGAGAAGATAAATCGGAAGCATCAGAAGCGCGTGCATGGGCAAAGAGTCTTGGCTGGAACGTGCAAAAAATATCCAATAAAAAGATGTTATAATGATTGGTTTACAGCACAATTATAAGAAGGAATAATGGTTTGCAAACAAATCAAGAAATATTGTAACGTTTAACAAGGCATCATCTAAAAGGTACTCTTATAAAAGATGATACACCTATAAAAAAGGAGAGAGCTGAATGGTACAAGGAGTAGAATTTGATTTTGTAGTTAAAGACAGCAAAACAGCATTGGAACAATATAAATCCATTTTTGATGTAGAAGTGGTAGAGGAGACCAATTTTAAGGTTGGGAATAACGAAGCGGTATTTACTATTTATGGTACACGATTCCATATGCTTGATGAAAATCCGGAATATCAATTATTTGCACCAAAAGAAGGTCAAGCCCAATCCTTTTGGTTTAATGTAACGGTTCCAGATATCCAAGAAACATATGATAAAGCAATGGCTGCTAATGCAACGGAGATTCAGCCTGTCACAAGAATGGAAGAAATGGGTATTTCCAATGCAATGTTTTTAGATAGCTTTGGATATGTGTGGATGTTACATGAAGTGCATCGTGAGGTATCTTTTGAAGAACGGGTTGATATTTTAAGTAAAGATTTTGAATAGAGGTGAAGCTCGTATGCCATTTAAAATCATTCAAAACGATATAACAAAAGTCCAAACAGATGCCATCGTGAACCCTGCCAACTCCACATTGTTAGGAGGAGGCGGGGCTGATGGAGCCATTCACCGTGCGGCAGGACCTGAATTATATGAAGAATGCCGTACCCTCGGCGGTTGTGAAACAGGGCAGGCGAAAATAACAAAAGGTTATCAGTTACCTGCTAGTTATGTTATTCACACTGTTGGACCGGTTTGGCACGGTGGAAAAGAGAATGAAGAGAAACTGTTGGCAGATTGCTATCAAAATTCCCTTCATTTAGCGAAAGAATATCAATTGGAAAGCATTGCGTTTCCGCTAATCTCTGCTGGTGTTTATGGATACCCTCAGGAACAAGCGTTTAAAGTTGCTGTTTCCGTTATTCATGACTTTCTATCAAGCAATGAGATGAAGATTTATCTGATTGGGTTTGATGAGGAAACATTTAGCTCGATGAAGAAGTGGTATGCTTCTATTACGGACTGATGAGATATGAATGAGGTAATAAATAAAATAGGAGCGGGAGGCTTTCTCTAGTTATATAGATCTCTTTATAGTTTATCGCAGTATAACTGGCTGCGAGCCTCCCGCTCCAAACATAGAAAAACACAATTCTTTCAGGACATAATAATAAATAAAGTACTATAAGTTTAAATAATTTACATACCCATAGGGGTAGTGGTATATTGTTTAAAGAAAGGGTTGATTAGATGAATCATTGGGATAAGAAATTTAATACAAATGAATATGTGTATGGCAAAGCACCAAACGAATTTTTGAAAGAAATGCATAATAAACATCATTTTTCAGGTGAAGCTTTGGCAATTGCTGAAGGAGAAGGGCGCAATGCGGTATTTTTAGCTGAAGAAGGTTTAGATGTCACGGCATGGGATTCCTCTAAAGAAGGAATCAAAAAGATGCAAAATCTCGCCGATGAACGAAAGGTACATGTTGATACGGAGAATATTGACTTAAACCAAGCTGACTGGGCTGAAAATAAATGGGATGAAGTGGTTTGTATATATGGACACTTCCATTCAGAATTACGTCATAACGTATTAGAAAATGTGAAGCGTTCTATCAAACCTGGCGGCTATTATGTCTCTGAAGTTTATTCAATGTATCAGATTCCATATCAAAGCGGCGGACCGCAAGACGAAGACATGTTATATACACCTCAAGAAATATTAGAAGCCTTTAGGGATTGGAAAATCATTCATTTCTTTATGGGTGAAGTCGAGCGTAATGAAGGAAAATTTCACAGCGGGACTGGACATATTATTCAAATTGTTGCTCAAAAACCAGCTTAAATTGCAATGTTGATTACTTACTTGCAAGGGTATATGGTTTTATATAAATCAATTCGTAAGAGAGGGATATATGATGGAATATAATGATCAAATGAAAAATCGAATTAAACGTATAGAAGGACAGCTTCGAGGCGTTTTGAAAATGATGGAAGAAGGACAAGACTGTCGCGATGTTGTTTCGCAGCTATCTGCTTCACGTACTGCTATTGATCGTACAATGGGTGTGATTGTCAGTTCAAACCTGGCAGAGTGTGTACAAAAAGCCGTAGAAGAGGGAGAAGATACAACAGATTATGTTGAACAGGCAGTGAACTTATTAGTGAAGAGCCGCTAAGATAGACCTGCTTTTCAGTCTATCTTAGAATATATTAAACCAATCACAGATACGGATATAAATTAATGGGCAAAGCTGTATAGTTGGTATGCCATTTTGAAAAGAAAGGACTTTTTACAGTTCGAAATCATTCAGAATGCAAAGAAGAAAAAATAGCCGGTTCGCGTTATATTATGGCAGGCACACTTGTTGATCAAATCGGAGAATCACCTGAAGAAATACGTATTCCATGCTATGTCGTTACAGTGCTCGTTCAGTAACTGCATAGCTATTGCGTTTTACGGAGGAGATAGAAAGAAATAAGTATCGATTGGAAACAGGTGATTAAATGGAATTAGATTTTATGATTGTATTATTTTTAATTGGACTTTTTGCATCGTTTGTATCAGGGATGTTAGGTGTTGGCGGTTCTATTATTAATTATCCACTTTTGTTATATATCCCAGTGCTGCTTGGAGTAGGCTCATTATCTTCATCAGAAGTTGCCGGCATTTTAGCTGTTCAAGTTTTCTTTGCAACAATTGGCGGTATGTGGGCATACAAAAATGATGGATATCTAAATAAATCTTTAATATTAACAATGGGGATTTCTGTTTTAATTGGAAGTTTTCTAGGCGGATTTGGTTCTGATTCGTTATCAGACAGTAACATTAATGTGATATATGGTATTTTAGCAACCATTGCTGCGATTATGATGTTTGTACCGAAAAAACAGGTAGATGAACAAGAGAACAGAGAAGTGACATTTAACTATTTAACTGCTATTATATCAGCATTTATTGTTGGAATAGGAGCAGGAATTGTTGGTGCTGCTGGCGCATTTTTACTTGTTCCGATTATGCTTGTCATATTAAAGATACCTACAAGAGTAACCATTGCTTCTTCTTTAGCAATTACTTTTCTATCTTCCATTGGTTCAGCTGCAGGAAAAATAATCACTGGTCAAGTATTATACGGACCAGCAGCTGTCATAATAATTGCCAGCTTACTTGCTGCTCCAATTGGTGCAAATACGGGCAAAAGAATGAATACCAAAATATTACGGACAATATTAGCGCTTTTAATATTTGCCACCGCCATAAAAATTTGGATAGATATTATTTGAGAGTATGAACCTTTACAATTTGTAGACGAATTAATAATTAAGAGAGAGTCAGGATGAGTTAAAGTCATAATAATATATACATTAACCTTCCATCATCTTTATAACGTCATTTAGATTGTTTAGTTAATATTAGAGTAATTTTCCAATTTGTTTGATACCCCACCAGGTATTTGACAAATGATTCTTTATCATTTATTATACCCCCACAGGTATAAAGAGGAGGCTGTTATGGCAACTTATCAAACAAAACATATGAATGATTTTTCAAAAAAAGAGCTCGAGGAGTTAGGTGAAAAAGGGCAATTAGTAGATGTACGTGAATCCTCGGAGTATGATGAAGGGCATATTCAGCATGCGTATAATTTTCCTTTATCAACAATGGAGAATAAGTATCCTGAAAATGATAAGACATATTATATTCATTGCAAATCTGGTGTCAGAAGCCAAAAGGCAAGTCACTTTTTAGCAGACAAAGGTTTTGATATTATCAATTTAGATGGTGGTTATACGGCTTTTGCTGAAAAGCATCTCTCGCTTGCTGACGAAAAGAAAGAATTAAACATTCAAGCTAATCGTAATGTTGTTAATTATAGCGGTATGCAATGCCCAGGACCCATTGTGAGTTTAAATGCAGAAGTTCAAAAAATGGATGCAGGGAAACAAATAGAGGTTAAAGTTACTGATTTTGGGTTTCACAGTGATGTAAGAAGCTGGGCAGCCCAAACGGGACATTCCATTGTTGATTTAGAAAAGAACCATGAGTATATTAAAGCAATTATTCAAAAAGAAGATCAAGTTAATAAAGAGATGGAAATAACAGAAACTGCGGATAATACAACAATTGTATTATTCAGTGGAGAGCTGGATAAGGCACTGGCAGCATTGATCATTGCTAATGGAGCTAGAGCAGCGGGAAGAGAGGTAACCATCTTCTTCACTTTCTGGGGGTTAAATGCACTAAAGCTTAACAATAAAGCAAAAGTGAAAAAGCGAGGGATGGAAAAATTATTTGATTTATTTTTACCTCGTACGCCTGTTAACATGCCTATATCGAAAATGAATATGTTTGGTTTAGGTAATCGAATGATGCGTTTTATTATGAAGCGGAAAAATGTTGATAGCCTGCCGGCATTGATAGAGAAAGCAATGGAACAGGATATTAAACTGATTGCTTGTACTATGAGTATGGATGTCATGGGAATCAAAAAAGAAGAATTACGCTCAGAAGTTGAATTTGCCGGGGTAGGTACGTATATCGGAGAAACAGAAAAAGCAAAGCATAATCTATTTATTTAAAACAAAGGAGAGGAATTGTTATGTTTTTTAAACAATTTTATGATCAGCACTTATCACAAAGCTCCTATTTAGTCGGATGTCAGCGTACAGGTGAAGCAATTGTTATTGATCCAAAGCGCGATATTCGTGATTATATTGAAGTCGCAGAAGCGGAAGGTTTAACAATTACCCATGCGGCAGAAACGCATATCCATGCAGACTTTGCTTCAGGTATCCGTGATATTGCGGCAAAATTAAATGTGAATGTTTATGTGTCTGGTGAAGGGGATGAGACATTAGGCTATAAAAATATGCCGGATGGTACGATATTTGTTAAGAATAATGATGACATTCATGTTGGCAATGTTACTTTAAAAGTTATTTATACACCTGGACATACCCCAGAGAGTATTAGTTTCCTGCTTATAGACAAAGGAGGTGGCTCTTCTGTACCAATGGGGCTATTCTCAGGAGACTTCTTGTTTGTTGGGGATGTAGGACGTCCGGACTTATTAGAAAAAACGGTACAAGTAAGTGATTCCACAGAAGATAGCGCAAAAAAGATGTATCAATCCATTCAAGAAATAAAAGCTTTACCTGATTATATTCAAATTTGGCCGGGACATGGAGCTGGAAGTCCTTGCGGGAAATCACTTGGTGCAGTTCCAACATCGACATTAGGTTATGAAAAAATAAACAATTGGGCATTTCAAGCGCCAGATGAGGCGACTTTTACTACAGAATTAACAACAGACCAGCCGGAGCCGCCGCATCATTTTGCCCAAATGAAAAAAATAAATCAGTATGGCAATGAATACTTCAAACCATACATTGTATACCCAGCGGGGGATAAATCATTACAAACATTTGATGTACGCACGCGAAATGCATATCATGGCGGACATCGACATGGTACCGTTAATATCCCGTTTGATAAAAACTTTATCAATCAAATCGGCTGGTATCTGGATTATGAACAGCCTATTAATCTTGTAGGTGATAACCAAACAGTTCAAGACGCTGCGTATGTTTTACAATTAATTGGTTTTGATCTTGTTCAAGGATATGTGAAACCGAAAGATGAAGTTATTTCTCAGCATGTGCACAGTAAAGATATCACAGGTAAAGAGAAAAACGTGCTGGATGTCCGCAACGATAGTGAATGGAATCAAGGTCATTTAGAACAAGCTGTGCATATACCGCATGGGAAACTGTTAGGAACAGAAGTCCCTTTTGATACAAATGAACCCTTATTCGTTCATTGTCAATCAGGAGTTAGAAGTTCCATAGCAGTCGGACTGTTAGAGAAAAAAGGCTTTAAAAATATTATCAATATAAAAGAAGGATATAAAGATATTGGGAAGGATGTATAGGAATAAATAAAATTGTCTTCACTAAAATCTATTGTTACCCGAAGAAACATAATAACAAGGGAGGAATTTAAATGTCTGAAACAAAAATGTATGATGTTATAATTGCCGGTGCAGGACCTGCGGGGATGACGGCAGCTATTTATGCGTCTCGTGCAAACTTAGACACCTTGATGCTGGAACGCGGAATTCCTGGTGGACAGATGGCCAATACAGAGGATGTAGAAAACTATCCTGGATACGAGCATATTCTCGGACCGGATTTATCGAATAAAATGTTTGACCATACAAAGAAATTCGGAGCGGCGTATGCGTACGGGGATATTAAATCCATCGAGGATCATGGTAATTATAAAGTCATCCATGCCGGAAAAAAAGAATATCACACCAAAGCTTTGATTCTTGCTATCGGCGCACAATATAAAAAGATTGGCGTTCCTGGCGAGGAAGAACTTGGCGGGCGCGGTGTATCTTATTGTGCAGTATGTGATGGTGCATTCTTTAAAGAAAAAGACATCGCTGTTATCGGTGGAGGAGACTCTGCAATTGAAGAAGGTGTTTATTTGACCCGCTTTGCAAATAAAGTTACTGTTATCCATCGACGCGATCAGCTTCGCGCTCAAAAAATCTTGCAACAGCGTGCATTTGACAATGATAAAATGAACTTTATTTGGGATACTGTTCCAGAAAAATTTAATGAAACAGATGGAAAAGTAAGCAGTATCACCTTAAAAAATACAAAATCTAATGAAGTCTATGACTTTGATACAAATGGGATATTTATTTATATTGGGATGCTTCCATTAAATGATCCATTCACAGATTTGGGTATTACGGATGATACAGGATATATTCTTACAAACGAAAAAATGGAAACGGAAATCCCAGGAATCTTTGCTGCCGGTGATATACGAGCAAAAGACCTCCGTCAAATTGTAACAGCGACCGGGGATGGAAGTATAGCAGCTGAAACAGCCATAAAATATGTAGAAAATCTTGCTGAGGAATTTCATACTGCTGAAAAATCAGTTGTAAATGTTTAATTATTTAAAAGTAATAAGTACCCCTGGATTGTATAATGAGACTTAACAAGCCCGGTTGGATTTTATATTCAACCGGGCTTGCTTGGGTTATAAAATGAGGGTATTCCTTAAAAATCATTTTATCGTTCCTGCATTCGCTTTGCATTTAAAACAAGTTTAATTTTTAGTAGCCAGAAAATTCTCCGTAGAATCTATAGCAGCATACATACCATGAAGCGCTCCGACAAAAGCATAATGCACTTGTTCAGCTGGCACTGTTTTTCCATTATAGGCTACCTCTCTAGTAGCACATGCATCTTCAATAAGCGTTGTTTCATAACCTAAATCCACTGCAGCTCGTACGGTAGCGTCGATACACATATGCGTCATCATACCTGCAACAACTATGTTGGTTATGCCTTTTTCTTTTAATTTGCTTTCTAATTCTGTATTTAAAAAGCTGTTCGGAAAATGCTTTGTAATCACACTCTCGTTCTCTAATGGAAGAACAGCATCATTTATATTAGCTCCTTCTGTATCGGGAAGAAAGAAACCTAATGATGGATCGCTGGCAATATGCTGAATATGAAAAATATTATCTTTATGATGCTGTCTAAACCATTCCAGTACCTTAGCGGCGTTAGCAGCTCCTTTGTCAGTGTTTACTAGTTCCATATTTCCGTTCGGAAAATAGTCGTTTTGAATATCTACAATAATTAAAGCTGTACTCATTCATATCACCTCATTAAAATATTTGTTATTATATAATAATAAAGGATATCTCGATTTTTATCGATACTTTGCTGAAACACTTTTAAAGCAAATTATTTCACAGTGAAAGGAAAAGATTATGGAACTTGATAATATTGATTTTCAAATACTTCAGTTGTTGTCTGAAAATTCGCGTATACAGTGGAAAGACATAGGAAAACAGATTCATATGACGGGACAAGCAGTAGGGAACCGTATTAAAAGGCTGGAAGATAATGGCGTAATTAAAACGTATTCGATTATCGTAGACGAAATGAAATTAGGGCTTTCTTATACAGCATTTGTCATTATTTATATGAAAACAACAGATCATCATTCGTTTGTAGATTTTACTGTTAATCAAAAAGAAATCGTTGAAGTTCATCGTATATCAGGAGAAGGTTGTTATCATTTAAAAGTAAAAGTTAGCTCTCAAGAACAGCTGAACCTTGTTCTTAATAAAATTCTTGATTACGGAAATTATAAGTTGTATTTATCCATAAAAGAAACAAAACAGCATAATTCATTAAGTGCAACCTGATTTATTTAACGATAGAGTGTTAATAACAAGGTTATTCGTATATCAAAGGAAGATTGCTTATCGGAATAACTTAACTGAAATATATTAAAATACATTAATATATAAAATAAATTTGACATACCTTGTAGGGGTATAGTATAGTGAGGATAGATAAAAAATATATTCCTTATTTTGAGAGGAGAATATCTATGGAGAAAGCAATCGAAAATACCCCAGTATGCTGTGCTGAGGAAAATGAATCAGATTTGCATATGCCGGATGATCTTCAAAAACAGCTGATGAACCGTATGAGCCGAATTGAAGGTCAAGTCAAAGGTGTTAAACGGATGATTGGTAAAAATGAATATTGTGATGATATATTAACTCAAATGTCTGCTGTGCAATCTGCATTACATTCTGTATCGCGATTGCTCCTGGAAAGTCATATTAATACGTGTGTCATTGATAAATTGGAGAAAAATGATCCGGAAATTGTTTCTGAGTTTATGACAACTATCTCAAAGCTAATGAAATAATTTTATACTTGACAATACCTAACTAGGGTATGGTAATATTTGAGTGTAATAAAAATTAGGAGGCAATAAAATGGCAAATAAAACATTAAGCGTACAAGGGATGTCTTGCGGACATTGTGTTCAATCCATCGAAGGAAACGTAGGGGAATTAAATGGTGTAGAATCCGTAAAAGTCCATCTGCAGGATGGAAAAGTCGATGTTTCTTTTGATGAAGAAAAAGTCAACTTGAAAGATATCACAGAAATTATTGAAGAACAGGGTTATGATGTAGCCTAATTACAGAAAAATTCTTTTGTTTGATAATACGTATTATGGGTATTATAAAGAAAAGAAAGATTAAAATCAGGAGGTAATGAAAATGACAAGTAAAACATTAGACGTACAAGGAATGTCTTGCGGACATTGCGTTCAAACTATTGAAGGAAACGTAGGAGAATTGAATGGAGTAACATCCGTCAAAGTACATTTAGACAATGGAAAAGTAGATGTCTCTTTCGATGAAGGTAAGATAGACTTAAAGAAAATTACAGAAGTCATTGAAGATCAAGGCTATGATGTTGCTTAAGATGGACGATCGTGCTTTCAGGAGCACGATCCCCTTTTTAAAATTTATATACCCCTATAAGGTATGGTGAGAGGTGAAAACAATGGAAGCACAAAAGGAAGTAAACCTACAGATTCAAGGTATGACCTGTGCTGCATGTGCCAATAGAATTGAAAAGGGTCTTAATAAAATAAATGGCGTGGATAGTGCAAATGTCAACTTTGCGATAGAAAAAACAAAGGTTGTTTATGATCCTGAAAAAACAAATGTACAGGATTTTGAAGATAAAATTGAGAAATTAGGTTATCACGTGGCGCATGATAAACAAACATTCGATATTTCGGGTATGACCTGTGCTGCATGTGCCAATAAAATTGAAAAACGATTAAATAAAATGGAAGGTGTTTCTAACGCTACCGTTAATTTTGCTTTAGAAAACGTGGCAGTAGATTATGATCAAGATCAAGTTACTGCGGGCGATATGATGGAAGCTGTAAAGAAATTAGGATATAGCCTAAAAGTCCAAACATCTAAAGAAGAAACAGCTAATAATAAAGAAGAAGAAATTCGCCATCAAACAGGGAAATTTATTTTTTCAGCCATTTTAACCTTTCCTTTATTATGGACGATGGTGACACACTTTGAATTTACGTCATTTATCTATTCGCCGGATATGTTAATGAATCCATGGGTACAACTAGCATTAGCGGCACCTGTACAGTTTATTGTTGGTGCACAATTTTATAGAGGAGCATATAAGGCATTAAAAAATGGCAGTGCTAATATGGATGTTCTCGTCGCATTAGGTACATCAGTAGCCTTCTTATATAGTATTTTCCTTGGCTACGAGTGGCAGGTGCAAGGTCAAGTTGGAATGCCGGAACTTTATTTTGAAGCTGCGGCAGTAATTATCACGTTAATCGTTCTTGGAAAACTGTTTGAAGTTCGTGCCAAAGGAAGAACAAGTCAGGCGATACAGAAATTGCTTGGCATGCAGGCAAAAACAGCGCGTGTTATACGGAATGGAGAAGAACAAGAAATTGCCATTGAAGAAGTGATTGTTGGCGATACCATCATGGTACGTCCTGGTGAGAAAATTCCTGTGGACGGTCAAATCGTAAAAGGGGAATCAGCAGTTGACGAATCTATGATTACCGGAGAAAGTATCCCTGTTGATAAGAAGACGGGTGATGCAGCTATTGGTACAACGATCAATAAAAATGGATTATTAACCGTTGAAGCAACGAAAGTTGGAAAGGATACGGCTATTTCTCAAATTGTGAAGGTTGTTGAGGAAGCGCAAGGTAGTAAAGCAGATATTCAGCGTGTAGCTGACCGTGTATCTGGTGTATTTGTCCCAGTCGTTGTAGGAATAGCACTTGCAACTGCTCTTGTATGGTATTTCTTTGTCGCACCAGGCGATTTACGAGCTTCACTTGTTCCATTAATTTCAATATTGGTCATTGCTTGTCCATGTGCACTTGGTTTAGCGACACCGACATCTATTATGGCAGGTTCAGGAAGATCTGCGGAATATGGTGTTTTGTTTAAAGGTGGAGAGTATTTAGAGAGTACTCGTACGTTGAATACGATTGTTTTAGATAAGACTGGAACAGTAACAAAAGGGGAACCTGAATTAACAGACGTTTTCCCGGAACAAGGTTTTTCAGAGGAAGAAGTGCTAACCTTAGTAGCTTCAGCTGAAAATAGTTCAGAACACCCGCTTGCAGAGGCCATTGTAAAAGGGGCGAAAGAAAAAGGAATTGCCGTAAAAGAACCTGATTCATTTGAAGCAATACCAGGATACGGTATTCAGGCTGCTGTCGATGGAAAAATGATTTTTGTCGGTACAAGAAAACTGATGAATCGAGAAAATATCGATATTTCTAGGGTAGAAGATAATATGGCAAATCTTGAATCCGATGGAAAAACAGCGATGTTAATTGGTTTAGAAAATCAGTTAGCGGGTGTTATTGCAGTGGCAGATACCGTAAAAGAGAATTCTCAATCAGCTATCCAGAGAATGCATGATTTAGGATTAGAAGTCATTATGCTGACTGGAGATAACCAGCGGACCGCCGATGCAATCGGGAAACAAGTAGGAATTGACCGTGTGATTGCAGAAGTCGTTCCTGAGCAAAAAGCCGATGAAGTTAAAAATCTTCAGCAGGAAGGAAAAAAAGTTGCCATGGTTGGTGACGGTGTCAATGATGCACCAGCATTAGCTGTAGCAGATATAGGCATGGCGATTGGTACTGGAACAGATGTAGCGATTGAAGCAGCAGATATTACGCTTATGCGTGGAGACTTGAATAGTGTTGCAGATAGTGTCTATCTAAGCTCTAGAACAATGCGTAATATCAAACAAAATCTGTTCTTTGCTTTCTTCTATAACACGGCCGCTATTCCAGTTGCCGCTATTGGCTTGCTTGCTCCATGGGTTGCCGGTGCAGCGATGGCAATGAGTTCTGTGTCTGTTGTATTAAACGCCTTACGCTTACAAAAACTGAAGTTAAAAGGAGGCCAATAATATGTCTATTAAGAAATGGGTTTCCTTAGGGATTATCTATGTAGTAGTTGTTTTCGCAGCGTTTACCATTGTTACTGGGCAAAATCCGTTTGCAAGCGGAGAGATGGAACACGATGAACACGAAGGAATGGACCATTCAGCTGAAGAAATGTCCAGTTCTGGAGAAGTACCTCCAGAACTGGAGGTATCAGAAAATCCGACGTATGAAATCGGCAGTGAAGCAGTAATCAATGCCGATCATATGCCGGGAATGGATGGTGCTGCAGCAGAAATTTCTGGTGCATTTGATACAACTGTCTATACTGTTTCTTATACGACAGAGAATGGAGAGGAAATCAGCGACCATAAGTGGGTTATCCATGAAGAATTGGAAAATCCAGATGCTGCTCCACTAGAATCTGGTACGGATGTTGTATTGAATGCGGACCATATGGAAGGAATGGACGGGGCGAATGCAAAAATCGATTCGGCAAAGGAGACCACTGTCTATATGGTTGATTTTGAAACTACAGATACTGGAGAAGAAGTTCAGTACCATAAATGGGTAACGGAAGACGAGTTATCACCGGCAGATTAAAAGTTAACCTCTTTTTATGAAAATTCTTCTCATAGAATATGTCGAAGTAAACGGGAATGCAGTGAATTATCATATGAAAAAATCAAAGGAGGAAGCGAGAATGGATCATAGTCATCACCACCATAATCATTCAGGTGAATCAGAGGTAAATGTAACAGTAACGTATAAGGATGGAAAAATATCTATCGCCTTAGAAGATAAGGCCGGAAAAGCGCCCGAACTAGCTTTAGCACATGAAAAAGAAATGCATTTTATGATGGTATCGAATGATTTGGAACAATATTATCATTTGCATCCGGGAAAAGAGCAGGAAGGACTTTATACCATTAACCAGCCTTTAAAGGATGGAACCTACAAAGCGTTTGTTGATATTACGCCAAAGGAAAAAGCATATCAGGTAGCTCCAAAAACGATTCAGGTAGGAACGCATGAAACAGGTAAAGCTGTTTTGAATCCTAACGATGATTGGACCAAAGAAGTGGATGGAAAGACCGTTACGTTAGAGGATGTCAAAGCAGAGGCTGGCAAAGCAGTTCCTTTAGATTTTAATATGCATGGTGAAACTCCTGAACCGCATTTAGGTGCTTTAGGTCACGTGGTTATTGTAGATGAAGCTGCAGAGCAGTATATTCATGTTCATCCAGATTCGGATGACACAACCACATTCCATGCCCATTTTCCGAAGCAAGGAATGTATAAAATTTGGGCAGAATTTCAATTTGGTGAGAAGGTACACACTTATTCATTCATCATTGAAGTAAGTAAATAAGTGATGTCATAATATCCGGAGGAGGTAAGTTTACAAATGGCAGCATATCATTTGGAAATCTATACAAGACCAACTTGCTCGGATTGTCAGGACTTGAAAAACTTCTTAGAAGAACATCAAATCCCGCATACACAATATGATTTAGCAAAACAGCCAGAAAAAGAGGAAGCATTGAAAAAGATTACAGGAAATAGAATCGTTCCCGGAATCATTTTTTCTCGATCTTCTATGTTAGGTTTAAAGAAAAAATTTAAAAGTATGACCGGATTTGAGCAAAATAAAGAAGAAATCAAGAAGCTGTTAGAAGTCAGTTAAGAAAAAGAAATGGATTCCATAAAGAGAATTGATGAATATTCTATTCCTTTATGGAATCTACTTGTTGTAGTAACTAATTGTTTTCATTATTATAAATACCTTACTGGTGTAATGTATGAAGTGATATATTAAAAAAGTAGGGAGAATCTATATGGAGAGCGATGAAAAAAAGATTAAAATCGCCGTAAATGGAGGTATTGGATTCGGATCAAAACTAAATGCCAAACAGTTGATGGTCATTTCCAAATATATGGATGAAAACGAGGAACTGGAACTGACCACTTTTCAACAACTTTATATTGAAATACCGGAAAATAAAAAAGAAGACATAATAAAGGAATTTGAAAATGTGGGATTAGCTTGTTATCCAGTAGGAAATTACGTGAAGAGTTTGAGAACCTGTAATTTTTGTAAAGGAGAAGAGCGGGAAGGGATGCCTGTTGCCAAAGAAATAAATAAACGATTTGCCGGCAAACAAGTCCCTTTTACATTAAAGATGGCTTATACAGGCTGTCCAATTGGCTGCGGGGAACCAATGGTCAGCGATATAGGCGTTATGAAATTTAAAGATCAATACAATTTATACGTAGGAGGGAAAGGCAAGGGATTCGATGCAGAAGTAGGAATGCTTTTGAAAGAGAATCTGGAGCCAGAAGAGTTATACGAAATGATAGAGAGAATCATCGATAGCTATTCACAGCTGGGCAAGAAAAGAGAACCTTTCTTTAAATTTTGGAGAAGAATTGGGAAAGGTCAATTGGTAAATATATGAATAACCCCTTTATGTAATTAAATACATGTAATATTGGAGGCAACACAACGATGACTACACATGCAAACACCGCTGTACAACCAGATCCGAAACGGTGGAAGGCACTGTTTCTATTAAGTTTTGCAAGCTTTCTCGTAATAATGGATGCGTCTATTATTCAGATAGCATTACCATCCATTCAGGAAGTACTTGGCTATACCCAAGAAAGTTTACAATGGGTAATGAGCGCATTTCTTCTAATATTTGGGGGATCCTATTATTAGGAGGTAATTAGCCGATTTATAAGGAAATCGCCGTATTTTCAACTTGGGTGTTTTCATTTTGGTCGTTTCATCCTTGTTTGCAGGTTTTGCCTGGAGTGAGATGAGTCTAAATATATTCCGAGGGATTCAAGGTTTAGGTTCAGCATTAATTGCACCTGCTGCCCTATCTATGGTAATGCATCTGTTCAATTTTAGTTCGTCTGAAAAAGCAAAAGCACTTATTGTTTGGGGCTTGTCTGCTGCAGCACGTGGAGTATTCGGAATTGTTTTTGGCGGGCTCATAACCGGGTTTCTCGGTTGGCGTTGGACACAGTTCATCTATATACCATTAAGTATTATTGTTCTTGTTTTCAGTCCTAAACTATTACAAAAATCCGGCCAAAGATTAAAAGGACGCATTGATTATATTGGCGCTGTTTTAGTTACAGCATCTCTGATGTTAATTGTTTACGGATATTGTATCAGCAGAACACAGTGGTTGGACATCAAGCAATGTTTTAATCTCTCTCCTCATTGGAGCTGTTCTGTTTCTGATTTTCCTTATCGTGGAATCCAGGATGAAAGAAGCGCTATTACCACTCAATATATTTAAAACACCTAATTTAGGTATTGGTAATGTCGGGGTCTTTTTAACACAGGCAGCATGGTTTCCATTAGTATATATATTAATCCTTTATCTGCAGCAAGTGTTACAATATTCTCCAGCAACCGGTGCAATATTAGTATTGCCAGTTCCTATCTTCATGGCATTCTTCATGGTTGCTGTAGCTGAAAAGGTATTGGCCAAATTTGGTATAAAAATAACGATGGTTGTAGGTTTTGTGGTTCTCGGTTTGGGTAATATTCTATTTTCGCAATTTGCGACAGTAGATGGTACTTACTTCATAAATTACCTTCATTGGTAGCATCTATAGGTAATGCACTGGCTTATTTAGCATCTACAACAGCATCAGTGTCAGAAGTAGAACCGAAAAAATCTGGGCTTGCTTCCGGTTTATACAATACGAACTTCCAAATAGGTTCTGCCATTGGTTTATCCGTTATGGTTGCGATTGCGGGAGCAGTGACCAATGCAAGTGACGCTGCTGATTCAGTTGTTGCTTTAAATGAAGGTTTCCAACAAGGCTTCTTTTGGGCAGGTATCTTTGCTTTCGCTGGAGCTGTGTTAGCTTTGTTGTTTGTTCGAACAAGAAAATAATAAGATGTTAATCAGTTAATATAGGTTCTATGGCAAACATGGAACAGTTCTCAAGATTAAAAGTAACTTGGATTTATTTTTTAATTGATTCAAGTTACTTTATTTGTATATCTAATAAATGCACAGAAGAAAAAAGAGAATAGACACTAAAAAAGATTCCTTCTATATAAAATACTGCTAGTGTGTGTTCAAAAAGTCCGATAAATAGGACCAAGAAGTTCAAGGCGACTAGCAAATTCCAAACGGAGCGTATGTTTTATAATACGTGAGTATTGGAATTTGCTAGTCAACGCAGAAATTCGCCGCGTCATTTTTATTGGACTTTTTGAACATCCTCTGCTAGAAGGAATCTTTATTTTTACAATGTTAATCTAGAATGTGTACTGTATAACTTGTCCATTTATTCAGCACGGGATTTATAATCATAATCACTATATCTTGCAATTTTGTATTTTTTATTTGCAGTTTGTGATTGTCTTGTTTTCTCCTCATTTCTTAACTCTTTCAGCATTGCCCAGCATATAAAAACGGTAATAAGTGTAAAGGGGGTAGCTATGACAATAGCTATTGTTCTGACCGCTTCCAGTCCGCCGGCTAGTAAGAAAACGACAGCGGATCCTGCAGTGACTATTCCCCAGGTTATTTTAAGGTTTCTTGTCGGATTAGGGTTACCATTACTGCTCAGCATTCCTAATACGAACGTAGCGGAATCTGCTGATGTGATAAAGAAAATGAAAATGAGAATGAGCGCTAATATACTTAAAAAGTTACCTAGTGGAAATTCGCTTAGAAAAGCAAATAATGCTCCATCCACATTTGCATTTATCGTCTCAGCTAATTGGCTATTGCCTAAATCATGTATTAAGTGGATAGCACTCCCTCCGAGAACGGAAAACCAGATAAAGGATATGAGGGAAGGCACTAATAATACCCCCAAAACAAATTCTTTAATGGTCCTTCCTTTTGAAATCCTTGCAACAAATGAACCTACAAAAGGAGACCATGTAGTCCACCAAGCCCAATAGAATACTGTCCAAGTGCCTATCCAACTACTTCCTTCAGCATTAAACGGCTCCATCCGAAGACTTGTAGGCAGTATGCTTCCAACATAACTTCCCGTCGTAGAGATCAGTATTTCAAAGATCTGTCTGGTCGGCCCCAAGATAAGTATGATAGACACAACGAAAGCTAAAAGCACTATATTGAAGTAAGATAAATATTTAAGTCCCCGATTTAATCCTGACCACGAAGAAATAATAAATAATAAAGTGGCAAATCCTATGATGATTAATTGAATCGGGAATGTAATGGGTACTCCCCATTGTGCATTCATTCCATTGTTAATTTGCAGAGTACTTAATCCAAATGTACTTGCAACACCAACTGCAGTGATAAATACAGAAACAATATCAATTGTTTTGCCAGGGGCCCCATAAATCCGGTCTCCTAACAAAGGATAAAAAATGGAACTAATGGAAGGGGGAAGCCCCTTGCGAAAATGAAAGTAAGCGAGCCCTAAAGCTACAGTTCCGAATAATGCCCAAGGATGCATTCCCCAATGAAAAAAGGTAGCTCTCATTGCTTCCGTGGCAGCTTCAGATGTTGCGCCTTCCCCGGTTGGCGGTGTTATGTAATGTGAAACAGGTTCAGCAACTGCCCAAAACACCAATCCGACGCCCATACCTGCACTGAACAGCATGGAAATCCATGACAGTGTACTATAAGCAGGCTTATCTGTATCTTTTCCTAACCGTGTTTTCCCGAATTTAGAAAACATTAAATAAATACAAAAAGCTACAAAAATAGTACCTACGAGTAAGTAAAACCAGTTAAAATAAGTCACTGTAAAATCCAAAAATGCAGCTGCTTTTTCTCCTAACCAACTATTAAAGACGACACCGATGACTACGAATAATATGCTTAGTAATAAAGAAATACTAAGAACGCTGTTGCGTTTAAACAAGAAAATTCCTCCTTATTTTTAAAAATGATGTCTACATAATAATGTCTGGCGATCGAAAGAATTTAGATACGTTCTCAGAATAGAATTCCCCCTTTAACAATACAACAAAATATAGTATTATATTACAATTTATTGAAATCGCTTCCAAATGATAATCATGATTATATCATAATCAGAATAATTAGTATATATATAATTTGGATAATTTCCCAAATTAATAATAAAACGAAAAAAATTTTGGAAAAGCTATTGCGTTCTAAAATAATCATGATTATAATATAATCAAAGTAGTAATCATGATTACTTTTGCTACTGAAAGAGGGGATGTGTACATATTAGTTTCACTTTATTTCTTTAAATAAGCACGAAGCAATTTTAGCAAACTATTTCATAACAAAAATAAAAGCGAAAAGGGAGTGTTTCATTTAATGAGTAATTCTAAAGAAGTAGACGTTTTATGGTTATCTCAGGAAGAATGTATTGAAAGTGGCGCAAAAGATATGGACATGATTCTGGAATATGTAGAAAAAGTAAATCTATGGTTAGCAGAAGATAAAGTGGTTGAACCGGAATTATTGCATTTGTTGTGGGAAGAAGGAAATTACTCTGGAAAAAGAATTGGTGTACACGCTGCTTTGATCCAATCGGAAGAAATGCGTGTTGCAGCTGTAAAAGGTATTCCAAGTAATCCTTTGAATCCGGTGGAAAGACAGACGCCAAGATCAAATGGAATGATTATTCTTTATAATGAAGATACAGGCTACCCATTTGCTGTAATGGACGACACAGTTGTAAGCGCTTTAAGAACTGGAGCTTCCAGTGCTTTAGGAGCAAAATATTGTGCTCGCCCGGATTCAGAAGTCCTTGGACTGGTAGGTTGTGGTGTGATTCAAAACGCTCATATCGAGGCTACAAGCAAAGTGATGAAAAACATTAACACCGTACGTTTATATGATATGAATGAAGATCGCGCAAAACAATTCGCTGAAAAGTGGAAGCACTTAGGGTATAAATTTGAGATCTGTAAAAATGTAGAGGAAGCTGTAGCACAATCCGATATCGTATATACAGCTACAAACGTCAACTTAGGAAATGAATACATTCCTAAAGAATGGATTAAAAAAGGCTCTTTCCACTCCGGTGTATCCATGTGGGATCATAAAAACGAAGCAATTTTAGAAGGGTTTAATAAATATTGCATGGACTATAAATTACGCTTAAAAGATGATAAATATCCTTTATCCGAGTTAACGAAAGCTGGTCAAATGGACGCGAATGATATTACAGAGTTAGGCCAGGTCATTAAAGGAGATAAAGTTATTCGGGAAAATGAAGATGACAGCGTCTTTTTTGTAACATTGGGGATTTGTGCGACAGATACAGCAAACAGTTATCAAATATACCAAAACGCGAAGGAACGCGGGTTGGGAACATCAGTAAAATTATGGTCTGAACCAGCAATGTATTAACTTTTTTAGGAGGTGATTTTTTGCCTATCGAACCATTTAAAAATGACGCACCTACAGATTGGGAAAAAACTGAAAATAGAGAAGCGCTAAATAAAAATTTAGAATATGTAAGATCCGAGTTCGGTAAGGAATATCCTCTGATTATTGGAGGAAAAGAAGTTTTAAAAGAACACAAATTGGCTTCTTATAATCCAGCTGCTCACCATGAAACGGTTGGCTATATGAGTCAAGCCGATAAAGAAAATCTTGAAGAAGCAATTACGGCTGCAAAAAATGCTTATGAACATTGGGGTTCTTTAACTTTTCTGGAAAGAGCACGTTATTTATTCAAAGCATCTAAGATTATGCAGCGGCGCAAATCAGAATTGATTGCATGGCAAATATACGAAGCAGGTAAAAATTGGGCGGAAGCAGATGGCGAGATTAATGAGGCAATTGATTTTATAGAGATGTATGCGCGCCAGGCGATAGAACTCATGGAGGGAAAAGACCTAGTAACGTTGCCTGGTGTTGAAAATCATCTTGAATATAAACCGCTTGGGGTCGGAGCTATTATTTCTCCATGGAATTTCCCTATAGCGATTGTAACTGGTATGACTGTATCCGCCATCGTTACTGGCAATACTGTATTGCTAAAGCCAGCTTCCTTAACACCAATTATCGCAGCAAAATTCATGGAAATTATGCATGAAGCAGGAATTCCTGATGGCGTCATTAATTTTGTTCCGGGTTCTTCCCGGGAAATTGGAGATGATTTGGTAACACACAGAGATATCAATTTTATTTCGTTTACCGGATCAAAAGAAGCAGGTTTGCACATTGATGAATTAGCCCATAAAAGAATACCGAACCAACGTTGGATAAAACGTGTTATTGCTGAAATGGGAGGAAAGAATGGCGTTATTGTAGATGAGTCTGCAGATTTGGATGCTGCTGCTGAAGGGATTGTGACATCCGCATTTGGTTATCAAGGGCAGAAATGTTCTGCCGGATCAAGAGCTGTCGTTCATGAAAACGTTTACGATGAAGTCGTTGAAAAAATTGTGGAACGTATGAATCATCTTCATGTTGGAACGGGTACGGAGAATAATCCGGTAGGACCAGTCATTGATGATAAAGCTTTTAATAAAATCAACGAATATATCGAAATTGGCAATAAAGAAGGAGAACTGGTTTTTGGAGGAAATAGTGATAATACAGAAGGGTACTATATTACTCCAGCTATATTCAAAGACGTTCAACCTGATGCAAGAATAATGAAGGAAGAAATCTTTGGACCTGTTCTGGCTATATGTAAAGTAGCAAACTTTGAAGAAGGAATTGATGTATATAATGACACGGAGTTTGGGTTAACAGGAGCATTATATACAAACAATCGGGAACAAATCACTTATGCACGAAGAAAAATGGAATGCGGAAACTTGTTTATTAACGGTAAGTGTACCGGGGCATTAGTAGGCGTTCAGCCGTTTGGCGGTTATTATATGTCCGGCACTGGTGAGAAGACGGGAACGATAGAGTATCTAACACACTTTGTGCAAGCAAAAACGGTTGCTGAAAATTATTAATTTATTGCAGTGTAACTGGCTATAGGACTCCCACTTCAAGAATGGAGAAAAATCGAAAAGTCTAAGTGGGAGATAGGGCAGCCAGTAACGGTCCGATTCGTTCAACTAACCGTCAGCGGGGGACGAAAACCCCACTGAAGGAAGTTTCACTTTATAAATATAAAAAATGGGAGGTTAATAGTATGAAATCAATCGAAGGCGGTTTCCCAAGTTATGCAAAGTTTGAACCTACGTCTCCGGGAAGTGATTATTATGATCCAAATCACTTTCATGAAGAGTTAGAAAAAATTTGGTTTAAGACATGGCTGCTTGCAGGACGGGAAGAAGAAATTCCGAACAGCGGCGATTATAAAACCGTTCAGGTCGCACATGAGAATTTTATTGTTACCCGTGCTTCAGATGGCGAAATCAATACGTACTATAATGTATGCCGCCATCGCGGTTCCCGCTTGTGTACGACAGAGGCAGGAAACTTCCCTAGAGGAAGAATCATCTGCCCTTATCATAGCTGGATGTACAGCGGAGATACTGGTGAATTGACCAAAGCACCAAATATCTCAGATGAGGATGAAGGGTTTGATAGAAGCGAGCATTCTCTGGCAAGCATAAGAACAGAAACTTGGGATGGTTTTATTTGGATTAATGCGGATCCGGATGCTCCTACCTTGCATGAAAGCTTTAATTTACCGGAATCATGGTCCATTTATGAACAATATCAGATGCACAGATTAAAAGTTGGTAAAACAGGAACCTATAATGTGAAAGCAAATTGGAAATTATTAATGGATAACGCAGAGGAATGCTATCATTGCGGAACGATTCATCCGGAATTAAGTAAAGCTACTCCGCCGATGCAACCTAGACAATGGGTGGATGCAGAAGTACCGGAAACAAAGGTTATCAAACACGTTGGCTCTATGGGATTAAATCCTGGATTCGAACGCGTGAATGTAGACGGCAAAGCATATAGACCTGTATTTCCGGGATTAAGTGAAGAAGATCAGCGTAAAATTGCCTATTTGCATATTTTCCCGCATTCCTATCTTTGCATGGCTTCTGACTATGTGTTTGTTGCGGCTATCTTCCCGGTTTCAGCAGAAGAATCAATAGTGAAAGGATACTGGTTGTTCGATCCGGATGTCTTAGAAAAAGAAGACGCCTATCTCGATGATGCAATTGAATTCTGGGATGTAACGTGTCAAGAAGATTGGGAAGCATGTGCACTAGCTCAGCTTGGGAATCAATCCAGATCATATAAGGATGGCGGCACGCTGACACCGATTGACTGGCGAGTTGCTAATTTTAAGAAGTACGTGAAAAACGAACTGGAAAATAATTAAGTGACAGACAGGGATATAGTGAAAGATATTAAATCTGACATCACTATATCCCTTTTTCCAAAAATGCTCTCCCTGTCTTGGCGACCATGAAGGAAGGAGATGAGAACATGACGATTCAAACAGAAAATCTTCAATCGGAGGGAAATATGGAGGAAAACAAATATACATTTGTTGCATCAAGTGATTCAGTTAAAGAAGGTGAAATGATTGATGTGCCACTTGGAACAGAAACCGTAGTTGTGGCACGAGTAGACGGTGCTGTGTTTGCGGTAGATGGTATATGTACACATGCTTATTCAGAAATGGTTGACGGCGAGTTAGAAGACCATTGTTTATACTGTCCTCTGCACTTTGCCTGTTTTGATATTCGGGATGGATCTGTATTAGAAGGTCCTGCTGTTACTCCGTTGTCTGTATATGACGTATTAGAACAAGAAGGTTCTATCTGGATAAAAGCCTTGGATATATACGGTGAATAAAGTTGTAAAATGAATATTGATACCATGATATGACATTGTAAAATATATTCAGATTTAAAGATGATTGGAGAGGATGAACAATGACTACTACTGTTGAAACGATTGTAATTGTTGGCGCTGGTATAGCAGGAACACATGCGGCTGAAGCACTGCGTATAGAGGGGCATGAAGGCCGTATTGTGTTAATTGACCGTGATACGCAGCTCCCGTATGATCGTCCGCCGCTATCAAAGGAATATATGCTGGGAGAATCATCGGAGACAGATATAACTTTGCAAACGCATGAAAATTTAACAGAATTGCGTATTGATTTGAAACTGGGAGTTGATATCGTTTCAATTGATTCAGAGAAACAAACTGCAGTTTTATCAGATGGAGAAACAGTAAAATGGGATAAGCTTTTATTAACAACAGGATCTAGTTTAAGAGAATTACCAATAAAAGGATCAGACCTTGAAGGCATTCACTACTTGAAGACATTATCCGATGCAAAAGCAATAAGGAGGAAATTGGATGATATTCAACAGGTTGCTATTGTTGGAGCAGGTTTTATTGGAGCAGAGCTTGCATCTTCATTTAAAAAGCTGGGTAAAGAAGTAACTTTATTGGAACGTGCGCCACTTCCATTAGCTCATATTCTCGGAGATGAGATGGGAGAGTATTTCCTTCAAATGCACCAATCTGAAGGTGTAGACGCTATTATGGAAGATAGTGTTGTACAATTTAATGGGGATACACATGTGGAAGAAGTTCTGACAGAAGAAGGAAGAACAATTCCATGCCAGGCAGTAATTGTAGGTGTCGGGGTTATACCTAATACTGCATTGCTTAATAAAGAATTACAGATTGACCGAGGTTATATTGTTAATGAATTTGGTGAAACCTCATTGCCCAATGTGTATGCTGCCGGAGATTGTGCAATGTGGCCGTTTTTAGGAAATAACATTCACATAGAACATTGGGATCATGCGATCAATCATGGTAAAAATGTTGCGAAAAATATGCTGGGCGGAGAGCAGACTTCTTATAAAACAGTCCCATATTTTTGGTCCGATCAATATGATTATCGTCTGCAATATTTTGGTCATACAAAGAATTGGGAAACGACTGTCTTACGAGGGAATAAAGAAGATAAAGAATTTAGTTATTTCTATTTAAATAAAAGTAATGTGATAGAGGCAGCTTTACTTGTTAATCAACCCAAAAATGCTTTACCAGTTCGTCGTCTAATTAACCAGCAGCATCCTGTCGTTCCAGAGCTATTGCCAAATACGGATATTAAATTAAAAGAATGCATGTATGTAGAGGCGAATTAGGATAAGTTATCTTAATAGTTGCAATGAAAAAACAGAGATTTTATAGTATTAAATGGAAATACACAGATCTGAGGAATAATAAATTTTCAAAAATCTCTTCCTAAAGTATAGCAAATATGGAATAATATTGTTTATATTATTCCTCAGAATTTAAGAAAAGTTACTAGAGAAATCGTATTTTGTTGCAGGATATTGGTATATTTTTAAATTTTTGAATGGAAAACGTTAAAAAACGTAACTTGTTGTAAAAGGAGAGAAATGATGCATACAATTCCAGAAAAAATGCGTGGCGTATATTTAACAGGAAATGGCGGATTCGAAAAATTAGAATATCGTACAGATATTGATGTTCCAACACCAAAAGCAGGAGAAGTATTGGTGAAAATAGGCGGAGCAGCTATAAATAATACAGATATAAACACACGTATTGGATGGTATTCCAAAAGTGTAAAATCAGAAACGAATGAAGGCGGCGCATCAGGGTTTAAAGAAGAAGTTACAGATGATGGTTCATGGCTTGGGGAGGCAATGCACTTTCCAAGAATTCAAGGAGCAGATGGCTGTGGTACTGTTGTTGCCGTAGGAGAAGGTGTCAGTCAAGACAGACTGGGTGAAAGAGTACTAATACGTACAGTGCAACAAAGAGATTCAAGTGAAAGTGGATTGGAGTCCATTACATTTGGTTCAGAATGTGATGGTGCTTTTGCCGAATATGCATCTGTACTTTCAGAAGAAGCCTTTGTAATTCATTCCAATTTATCTGATAAAGAACTTGCCACTTTTCCTTGCGCATATGGAACCGCTGAAAATCTTATTTCCAGAGTAGGAGTTGAAAAAGATGATGTCGTTCTGGTAACTGGTGCTTCAGGGGGAGTTGGTGCTGCGCTTGTACAGTTAGTAAAAGTAAGAGGTGCGAAGGTTATTGCAGTTTGCGGCAGTGATAAAGTAGAAAGAGTAAAAAGCTATGGCGCTGATGAAATTATCTTAAGAGGAGATAGCTACGTTGAAAAAATTGGAAAAATGAAAGTGGATGTCGCTTTAGATGTAGCTGCTGGAAAGATGTGGCCAGAGCTTTTAGATGTTTTGAAAAAAGGTGGAAAATACGGCGTTATTGGAGCGATTGGCGGACCTCTTGTAGAACTGGATGTTCGAGATCTTTATTTAAAAGATTTAAGTCTGTTTGGAAGCACATATCAAACAAAAGAAGCCTTCTTGAATCTTATTCGTTATATTGAAGAAGGGAAAATCAAACCGGCCATAGCAAAAGAATTTCCATTAAAAGATATTGTAGAAGCTCAAAAAGCTTTTTTGTCTAAAACACTAGCTGGAAAGTTTGTCATTGATGTTACTGCTGAATAGATACAGTCTATTATGAATTGAGGATGAAAAAGCAGTTGATAGGAGGAGTTGCCTGTGAAAATAAAAAGATCGTTTGATGCTATCGAAGTGCATGCTGGATTACCTATGAGAGTTGTTACGTCAGGAATCCCGACAATTCCGGGGAATTCAGTATATGAGCAAGCACTTTGGCTTGAAGAAAATGATGATCAGTTGAGAAAGTTGATGCTTAGGGAGCCCAGAGGATATCCACCTATTTGTTGTAACCTTATTGTGCCGGCAAAGCATCCAGATGCAGCCGCAGGATATATTATAATGGAACAGGTTGAATATCCTATGATGTCAGGTGGCAATACAATAAGTGTTGCTACAGCGCTTTTGGAAAGTGGTATGATACCAATGCAGGAGCCTGTAACAGAGTTTGCTCTTGAAGCACCTGCAGGATTAATTCCTATTACAGCAGATTGTGAAGATGGCAAAGTAACGCAAGTTTATTTTGATAATGTGGCTTCTTATGCAGTTCATATCGATGCAGAGGTTGAGGTTCCTACTCTTGGTAAAGTAAAAGTCGATATTGCCTGGGGCGGAATGTATTATTGTATTATAGATAGCACACAATTTGATTGGCTTGAACTTGTTCCAGAGCAAGGCAAAGAAATAGCAAGAATTTCTGCTCTTTGCACACAAGCGGCAAAAGAACAGCTCGACGTTCCTGAACATCCGGATTACCCGGGTATTGGAATAACCGTTGCAGAAATGCATGGACCAACTGATAATCCCGATGCTGACGGGAAGAGTGTTAATACAATGTTTACTGGTGAAATTAATCTTAATGATGAAAGCACATGGATTGGTGCTTTGGATAGATGCGCTTGTGGTACCGGTACTTCCGCTATGATGGCTGTTAAGTACGCTAAGGGAGAATTAACAGTAGGGGATAAATGGAGAAATGAAGGGCTGATCGGTATTATTTTTGAAGGGAAGGTAACTGATACTTCAAAAGTTGGAGAGATGGATGCTGTCCATTTAAAAGTAGGCGGGCAAGCATGGATTTATGGTTTCACAAAGTATATTTTAGATGAAACGGATCCATTTTCAGAAGGGTACAGAGTAGGGGATATATGGTGATAATTAATAACATATACAAATTTAATCCCCCCTATAGATAAAAATAGAATTTTTACAGAGAGCTTGAAGTTTAGGGAAATTCTTATTATATTAATTTTATTTTCAGGTAAGTTAAATATAAAAGAGAAATCCAGGCTTCAAGCAGACTACCTCTTAAATGTATCTATATATCTGATTGTAGTATAAGTTAATAAGTCAGAAAGTTGGTAATTTTCACTATTGTCCAAGGAGGATTATTATCAAACAAAATATTGTTTTAAGGGTTTCAATAATTATCTCTTGCTGTTTAATTGTTCTGGGTCTGTTATTTAGAAGTTGGTTAGAAAAAGTTGCTCCAATGTTTTTAAGTTTTAATGCTAATTACTTTGGAGTTTTTTATTTATTCGCTGGTTTAATAGTCGTCGGAGTTTGCGGATATTTAGCTTTTTCCAAATACGGAAATATTAAATTAGGGAAAGATACTGATAAACCTGAGTTTAGTACGTTTTCATGGATTTCAATGTTGTTTGCAGCAGGGATGGCAATTGGTTTAGTATTTTGGGCAACAGCCGAACCAATCACGCACTATTTATTTCCGCCACATGGAGAAGGAGCTACCGCAGAATCAGCTGACACTGCGATAAAATATACTTTCTTTCACTGGGGACTTCAGCCTTGGGGGTTATATGGGCTCATAGGTCTGGGTATGGCTTACTTCCAATTTAGAAAAGGGCTTCCTGCCAGGTTTAGCTCGATTTTTTATCCAATTTTAAAGGAGAAGATATACGGTCCGGCAGGAAATGCTATTGATATATTTGTAATCATCATATCAGCAATTGGTTTAGCGAATTCATTTGGATTAGGTGCATTACAAATTTCTGAAGGAGCAAATCTACTATGGGGGTTTTCTAACACTATAGCTGTTTCAATCGTAATCATCATTATTGGAACTATTTTATTTATGACGTCTGCAGTTACTGGACTTAAACGTGGTATTAAGTATCTCTCCAATGTGAATATGATTTTAGCGCTTCTGATTACTTTATTTATTTTGTTTTTTGGGCCGACTAAACACATAATTGATGTGTTTATTACAGGTACTGGCAGTTATTTAAGTGATTTTTTATCAATGAGTACCAGTTTAGCTCCGTTTAATAGTGAAGAACAAAACTGGATTTCAAATTGGACCGTGTTTTATTTGGCATGGTGGTTATCTTGTGCTCCATTTGTGGGTGCGTTTATCTCAAGAGTATCCAGAGGACGAACAATTAAAGAATTTGTATTAGCAGTACTAGTTGTACCTTCGCTCATGTGTTTTGTTTGGTTTTCTGTATTTGGAGGGGCAGGTATCCACCTGATACATGAATTAGGAAATACTGTTTTAGGAGATATTGTAAGTTCCAATGTTACCACTGCATTATTTGCGTTTCTGGATTATTTTCCAATAAGTTCTCTTACAAGTATTCTCGTTATGGTTTTAAGTTTAGTTTTTTTTATAACACAAGCCGACTCTGGATCTTTTGTATTAGCAATGTTCAGCTCAGGAGGAAGTCTTAACCCGTCTAATAAAATAAAACTGGTCTGGGGCGGCGTTCTTTTTAGTTATGCCATTATCTTGGTTATAGCTGGAGGGCTGGAGACTGCCAAATCAGTACTTATAGTTTTCACTTCACCACTTGCTGTATTAATTCTATTAATGTGTTATGCCATTTTAAAAGGATTAATAAATGATGAGTCTGAATTAAACAAGGAATATCCAGCAGGGGAAAAAGAGGTTAGTTGACCTAAAAAACTACAAGAACTTTTAATTTGAAAGCGCTTACTGATTGATGGCAGCATTGTCCTTGTTTTTGTTTATACTAAAAATGAATTAGAAAGGAATGTCTATGTTTAAAAATAATTTAATTTTACGTGTCTCTTTAATCATTTCGTTATCCTTTATGATCTTTGGTATTATATTTAGGAATTGGTTGGAAGAAGTTGCCCCTGCTTTCTTGAGTTTTAATGTGAATTATTTTGGTCCGATTTATCTTGTGGTTACTTTATTAATTGTAATTACCAGTATCTATCTTATGTTTTCAAAATACGGTACAATAAGATTAGGAAAAGATTCGGATAAGCCCGAATTCAGTACGGTATCTTGGATATCTATGTTATTTGCTGCAGGAATGGGAATTGGGTTGGTATTTTGGTCGACTGCTGAGCCCATTACGCATTATATAGCTCCTCCTGTTGGGGAAGGATCCACTTCTGAGTCAGCCGAACTTTCGATAAAATATACATTTTTTCATTGGGGATTACATCCATGGGCATTGTTTGGTTTAATTGGTTTAGGAATGGCTTACTTTCAATTTAGGAAAAACCTTCCTGCAAGGGTGAGTTCAATTTTTTACCCCGTTTTAGGCGATAGAATTCATGGTCCATTGGGTAAAACAATTGATATTTATGCTATATTTATTACAGTTATAGGTATTGCGCAGGCATTTGGTTTAGGGGCACTTCAAATTTCTGAAGGAGCAAATTTTCTTTGGGGTTTCTCTAATACAACAACTGTTTCTATGTTTATTATCATTTTTGGCACCGTATTATTTATGTTTTCCGCACTTACAGGTGTTAATCGCGGGATAAAATATCTTTCTAATTTTAATATGCTGTTAGCTTTTGTTTTGATGATGTTTATTTTCTTTATAGGACCTACAAAACAGATAGTAGATATTTTTATTACCGGAACAGGAAGTTATATCAGTGATATAGTAACAATGAGTTCACAGTTAGCTCCTTTTAATGGAGACCAGCAAAATTGGGTTTCCAATTGGACAATATTTTACCTTGCATGGTGGTTAACTTGGGCCTCGTTTGTTGGCGCATTTATATCCAGGATATCAAAAGGCAGGACAATCAGGGAATTTGTCATGGCTGTGCTTTTCCTTCCTTCCATATTATGCTTTATTTGGTTTTCCATTTTTGGGGGAGCAGGTATACACCTTATTCATGATCTGGGTAATAGTATGTTAGGAGATGCTGTTAATACAGATGTTACGCAAGCATTATTTTCGTTCTTGGAGTATTTTCCAATGAGCTCTTTAACCAGTGCTTTAATGATGCTTCTATGTTTAGTATTTTTCATCACTTCAGCTGATTCAGGTACGTATGTGCTGGCTATGTTTAGCTCTGGAGGGAATATAAATCCTGATAATAAGATAAAGTTTATTTGGGGGTTAATTATTTTTAGTATTTCAGCAGTATTTATCATAGCAGGAGGTTTGGAAACGATAAAGACAGTAGTTATTGTAGTATCCACACCCTTTATTATATTTATGCTATGTATGACATATACGATATTAAAAGCGCTGAGAAGTGAATTTAAAAAACCAGAAGAAAAAGAAGAGATTAAATCAAAAACCGGCTAGGGAACAGATTTCGTTATGTTTTGGTTTGATTAAAAAGAGGTATTTGTTTAGCGACAATATATATTTTGATTTTATCGCAGTGTAACTGGTTGTTGGTTTTCGGCGGGATGAGTAAGCGCAAAAGCACTTCAGTGGGCGAGGAAGCGCAGTCCTAGTCCAGTTCCAGCCCCAACTAGTTACACTGCGATAAATTAGAACATAGTAGGATATCTTCATATTAATATAAATTAGAGGGATAATAAGCAAAGCGTATTTGTTTCCTTTAACGAATTAATTGAGGGGGGTTATTATTAAACTGACAAAACAAATATTTTTTATATTAACCGGTACTTTACTTGTTGCCTTAGCACTCACTGTATTTTCCATGCCTAACCAAATTTCTGATGGCGGAGTGCCTGGGATAGCATTATTGCTTTACTTCCAATTTGGCCTTTCTCCTGGTATCGTTACGTTTATTTCATTTATTATCCTGCAATTGATAAGTATTAAATTTTTGCCTAGAAACGTGCTCATTATAACCACCATTAATGTTCCGCTTCTTTCATTATTTATCTTTTTAACGGAAAATATCATTACCGAACCTCTGGGAGATCCTTTGGTTGCAGCTATATTTGCTGGCCTGATTGGCGGGGTAGGACTTGCATTCATTATTCAAGCTGGGAGCTCAACAGGAGGAACTTCCCAAATTGCAAGGTTATTAGCGCAGAAATTTGAATGGAATATTATACTTACAACGTTTCTTTTGGATACTGTGATTGTGTTTGCGGGAATTTTTGTCATTGGACCATTATACACATTGTATACGGTGATATCGTTATCGGTTGGAAAAATCGCAAGTGATTATGTTATTGGCGGTTTAGATGCGAAAAAAGCGGTTACCATTGTATCCCAAAAGTATCGCGAGATTGGAAAACAAGTGACAAAGAATATGAGTTCAAGTGCTACATATTTTAATGGGTACGGTACATTTACGGATCGGGAACAATTAATTTTATATGTTGTTGTACCAAACTATCGTTTAATCTTTTTAAAACGAATTATTCGGGAAGTAGATCCTGACGCTTTCATTGTTGTTCATAATGTGAAAGATGTATCAGGAGGAACATTTTTCGCTTCACCAGAACCACCAGTAGAAGGGTTAATGACTGATGATTTTATGTATGAAGCAGAAAATGATAATCAGGAAGCAGATAATGAGACTAAGAATTAGACAATTTTCATATTAAAAAAGAAGTCCTATATAAATTGAATTAATAAACCTGTCTTTTGTGCTAAAAATTGAAGCCATTTATTTTAGAATTAAGCACCATAACTAGCGAAGGAAAAAAGCGAACTTCTTTTTTCTACCCGCAGGGCATAAGCGCGACTTTGCTTCTGTCAGCGCCTGACGGCTTGCCAATCAGCAAGTCTTCTTTAAAGGAGGCTGAGGACAAGCCCACGGAAAGCGTAGTGTTTTTCCGTAGCGAGTGTCAGGAAGGAAAATATTAATTTCAAGTTATATAGAGTAAATAATTCGAAATAAAGCAGCGCCTGTAACAAGCGGACGCTGCTTTATTTATGATTAAAGACTATTTTGTATCATTTTGTATTCTTGATTCCCAGCTGAAAAACCTTTATAGTAGTAAAGTAGTTCTGCATGATATGTATCACAGTGTCACTGGTTATAAGATTTCCACTTTAGAATAGAGAAAAAATCGAAAATTTTGAGTGAGAGATTCAGCAGCCAGTAACGGCCCGATTCGTTCAACTAACCTTCAGGGAGGGGGAAAAACACCTCTGCTGAAAGAAGATTCACTTTATAAGGTAAGGGAGGGATTCCAAATGTCTAATAAAGAAATTCAAATGCAGCGTATGTGGCAGTATTTTGTTGATGCTACAACTGAAATTATTGAGCAAAAAGGTATTGATAATGTAACTATACGGGAGATTGCGACGAAGGCAGGATATAACAGTGCAACGATTTATAATTATTTTCAGGAAGTTTCTCACCTGATCTTTTTTGCAGCACTTAAATATTTAAATAAATTTATTGACGAGCTTCCAGAATATATGGAAAAGGGAGATACTCCTTTAGATAAATACTTGTTGAGCTGGGAAAGTTTTTGTAAACATTCCTTTGAAGAGCCCGAAATTTATAACGCTATCTTCTTAGCTGATCTAGGAGAAAATCCAGAAGAGTTATTAAAACATTATTATAATGTCTACCAATCGGATTTGTATGGAGAGGTTACAGAGGATATAAAGACAATTTTAACTGATTATAACCTTTCAACAAGAAGTCGAAATGCATTGGATCAATCTGTTCAAGAAGGTGTATTATCAGAAGAAGAAGCAGCTGTGATTAATGAGAGAACCGTGTTGATATGGCAAGGTATGTTAATCACTGTATTGAATAATCGGCGTCATTTGAATGCAAATGCAGCAACAAATAAAACGATGCAGCACATAAATGAGATTGTAAATGATTATAGATTAGTCAAGTAAGGTGTTCGTTCATTGTTTAGATGGTCTCTTAACCAAGAGAATTTAAATAATGAGCGATTATGTTTTTTTAGGGTATCATAAAAAGCATAGAAGTAATAATAACAAAGACTAATTAATATTGTGTTATTTGACAAATTGGCCCATTCATAAAAAACAAGGAGCTGCAATAGAGCAGTTCCTTGTTTTTTTAGTGAGTTATTCTGAGCTTCCGTCTGTCAGGTGAGATTCTAAGAACCAGAGACTCTTATCCAGTTTTCGGGATACTTCTGTAAATAAATCCGATGTATCCGGGTCCTCATCCGCAGAAACTTCAACAGCTTCTCGAATATTATTTGCCACAATTGCCCAGCGTTCTGTCAGTTTTTCAAGAACTAGAATGTCTTTTGTGTTTTGGAGTTCCCAAGCAGGAAGTCTCGTTTCAGATGCAATAAATTGTACCGGTTTTCCTGCTGAACCGCCTAAAGTAGCTGCTTGTTCTGCAACAGTGTCAATTAATTCCGGCAGTTCGCCCGCTAAATCATCAAAAAATTCGTGGTAGGCAATAAATTGCGGTCCGCGTACATTCCAATGTGCCAGTTTTGTCTGAATAAATAAATCCGTTAAATCTGTTACCTGCTGATTAAGAAGTTCAATCATATGCTCTCTTGATTTTTCTGAATGTGCTTTTCTAAATGTACTCATTTTTGTCCCTCCTGAATCAACTTTACTTTTATTTATAATGATATTTCTAATATTACTATTTCCCAACTTTATATAAAAATAAACATAAGGAATTGGGAGGATCAATAAAGAAGGGGGCATAGTGGATTCCTGCGATTCGGACGTTTTTTAAGGTGACAGAATAAAATGCTCCCATTTCCTGAAGTCAGATTTTTTCTGGCTTCAGGTTTTTTAAAAAGATACAAAAGTATACGATTTCCTTTTTAAATTTTTATTCAGGAATAGCCATGTTCAGCTCCAAGCGCCAAAAACTAGGAGATTTCACGTCGTGCCCTACGATAAGTCATCATCGGTTCGTCACCTCACCGTGATTCCTTTATCTCAGTTACGCCGTTCCAATCTCTACGTTTTTAAACGGGCGCTTTGCGCTTTTCGTTCTGGATTTTTTAGATGCATGAAAGAACCTCTGGCATTCGATACCTCATAAATGATGCAAAGTGACCGACTTTTTGTATAAATATGTAGAAGATAATGAAGGAATTATTTTTAATTTTCATGTACGCTGTTTTATAGAAGATGTTTTAAAAGAAAGGAGTCTGGTTATGAGAGAAGCGATTATGTTGATTGTCAATATCATTAACGATATTCATGATGCCATTGCAGATACATTTGGTGCCGGCATGACAGATAAAGAGCTGCATTTCTGGATTTTTGGCATACTGGGGATTGTCACGTTCTTTTTCGTTTACGTTGTTTTTAAAATTTTATCTAAATTAAAGTGGAGTGTTGCTATTTTAGCATTCCTTTATACATTTACAATGATGGTCGTGCTGGTATTTGCTGTGGAAATCCAGCAGGCTTATACCCAGCGCGGAAATATGGAATTTGCAGATGCTGTGATGGGATTATGGGGCTTTATAGTCTTTTTTGGTGTTTATGCAGTCATCGCTATTATTGGTTATTTTATCTATAAAGCTATTAAAAAATAAACCATGTCTATGGTAGTTTTTACTAAAAAGAGAAGAAAGCGCTAAACTTTTTAGGAGACTCGAAAGTACATTATCTATTAAATAAGAAATAGAAGGGAGTGATACAATGGTATATTTAGGTTACAAACCTTTATTAGAAGGCGAAAAAGTACAACTTCGGCCTTTTAAAGAAGTGGATTTTCCTTTTATAAAAAAATGTTTAACAGACCCAGAAGTTTTAAAATTAACCGGGAGCGACATGGATTTTGACTGGGAGGAAGAAAAGGATATAATTTATGAATGGTACCAGACAAGACATTTGGAAACAGATCGTTTGGATTTGGCTATTATTGATAAGATGCTGGGTATTTGCGTAGGTGAAGCAGTAGTGAACTTATATGATGAAACAAATCATAGCATGAATTACAGGATTCTTATTGGTCCGGAGGGAAGGGACCGTGGTTTAGGTACAGAAGCAACACAACTTATCATTGATTATGTGTTTCATAACACAACGCTTCATCAATTGACATTAGATGTTTTGGACTTCAATCCAAGGGCAAGGCATGTTTATGAGAAAATTGGTTTCGTGAAAAACGGTGTTCAAGAAAACGAGCTACAGTTTGAAGATGAATGGATTGATGCCGTTCATATGTATTTACCCAGGGAAGATTGGTTAAGGAGAACTACTTAATATAAAGTCGGTTGTGAAAGTCATTTATTCAACAAACAACATGTTATCCTTTTACTTACAATAGCATTCACAAAGAAAGGTGGGAGGAAAATGACAACAATAAAGGGGAAGTCCATAGAGGAATGGATGAAGAAGTTTCCGGACTTATATCCTATCTTAAACTATATCCCATTTTATTGGAATAATCCATATGCAAAGAATGATAAGGAAGCATTTCAACACCAGCCGCTTCAGTTGAAAGATATACAAGATGCGGAAGAACGTTTGGAGCGTTTTGCTCCTTTTATCGCAAAAGCCTATCCCGAGACGGAAAGTACAGGAGGAATCATTGAATCTCCGCTGGAAAAAGGGGATCGGATAAAAGCTAGAATAGAAGCCATAACTGGACAACAGATTCCTGGTACATTTTATTTAAAATTAGATAGCCATTTACCAATTTCCGGTTCCATCAAAGCAAGAGGCGGCATTTATGAAGTGCTGAAACATGCAGAAACATTGTTGCTGGAAAATCAACTTTTATCAGCAAAAGATAATTATCGTAAAATTGCAGGGGATACGTATCGAGAGTTTTTCTCTCAATATACGATTTTGGTAGGTTCTACTGGTAATTTGGGACTGAGTATTGGTGTTATCAGTGCCAAGCTTGGTTTTCGTGTTATTGTCCATATGTCGGCAGATGCAAAACAGTGGAAAAAGAACTTATTAAGAGAGCGCGGCGTTAAAGTTGTGGAGCATGTATCTGATTATAGTAAAGCGGTAGAAGAAGGCAGGGAAGAAGCAGAAAAAGATTCAAAAAGCTATTTTATTGATGATGAAAACTCAAGCGATTTATTTTTAGGATATACGGTAGCGGCTATTCGTTTGAAAAAACAATTAGAAGCGCAGGAAATTCAGATAAGTCCGGAAACCCCGATGCATGTCTATCTGCCATGTGGTGTCGGTGGAGGACCAGGCGGTGTGGCGTTTGGATTAAAAGTCATTTTTGGTGATGCTGTAAAATGTTATTTTGCTGAACCGACACACTCCCCGTGTATGTTGCTTGGGATGATGACAAGCATGCACAATGCGATTTCCGTCCAGGATTTCGGACTCGATAACCAAACAGCTGCAGATGGATTAGCTGTAGGCAGAGCATCTGGTTTTGTCGGAAAAGTAATGGAATCGCTGATAGAAGGAATTTATACAGTCAGTGATGAGGAAATGTTTCGTCTTATTACAGAGATGATGGATGTAGAGGGGATTCATCTTGAACCATCAGCTGTTACAGGATTAATGGGACCAGCTTATGTTGTTCAAAACAACACCAGAGTGACAGAAAAAGATATCCATTTGATTTGGGCTACTGGCGGAAGTATGGTTCCGGATGACATAAAACAAGCGGATTATCAGAAAGGGATGGAATATAAAAATAATCCAGATGCAACATAATATGCGAAAAACGCAAACCAGATATTTTTTCTGATTTGCGTTTTTTGATTTCTTGTAAAAGAAGAAGCCTCTCTTTTAGGAACGTTTGCTTTTCAACAATCTGGCATTAAAGGCTACAATAATCGTACTTAGTGACATCAACACAGCACCAACTGCTGGATCCATGACAATGCCCCAAGGAGCCAAAATACCTGCCGCTAATGGGATAGCAATAATATTGTAGCCGGCTGCCCACCAGAGGTTCTGAATCATTTTCCGATAGGTCAAGCGGGAAAGTTCCATAATGGAAACAACATCTACTGGATTGCTGTTCACTAATACAACATCTGCCGTTTCCATCGCTACATCTGTACCGGCGCCGACTGCAACACCTAAGTCAGCAGTAGCTAAAGCAGGGGAATCATTGATTCCGTCACCGGTCATTGCCGTCCTTTTCTTATTTGCCTGCAGTTGTTTAATCTGATCCGCTTTTTGATCAGGCAGAACTTCGGCAATTACATGATCTATACCGATTTCTTTGGCCACACCATTTGCGACGGTTTGATTATCACCAGTCAACATCTGTGCTTCGATGCCAAGTTCATGCAAACGGCGTACGGCTTCTTTAGAAGAATCTTTGACTTGGTCGGCAAGTGCAATCATGCCAATGTATTGTTCTCCCTCTAAAACAAAAATAACCGTTTTTCCAGCTTCAGATAATTTGTCAAAAGCGTCTTTATCATAAGAAAGGTTGTTTTTATCCATATAACCGGGGCTTACTGCTAAATACCACGTATCCTCTAGTTTCGCTTTGATCCCGGCGCCGGTTATCGAATCAAATGTTTCCGGCTGTTTCAAGTCTATATTCTGTTTCTTAGCGGAAGTCATAATACCGGCAGCTATTGGGTGCTCCGACTGTGATTCGATGGAAGCTGCTTTTTGTAAGAGCTTATTCTCGCTGATATTGCCATTAGGTACAATATCTGTTACAGCAAATTCTCCTTTTGTTAATGTCCCTGTTTTATCGAATACGACAGTATCGATTTTTCGTGCATCTTCAAAACTTGCACGATTACGGATAAACAGGCCATTTTGCGCTGACAGATAAGTAGAACGGGCGACGACTAAAGGAATCGCCAATCCTAATGCGTGCGGACAGGAGATAACCAGAACTGTTACCATTCGTGTCATGGCTTCTTCCAGTCCATATCCTAAAGCTATCCAAACTACAAACGTAATAATACCAGCAGAGACAGCTACATAAAATAGTAATTTGGCCGCACGGTCAGAAAACATTTGTGTTTTTGATTTGCTTTCCTGCGCTTCTTTAACAAGCTGAACGACCTGTGAGAGATAGCCTTCCTCACTTGTTTTAGAAACCTCAATTGTCAAGGAACCAGATGTGTTGATGGAACCGCCTATTGTCTCATCTTTTACCTGCTTTTCAACAGGAATGGATTCACCGGTCAGCATCGATTCATCGATAGAAGATTTCCCATCTATAACCATACCGTCTGCTGGTATTTTTTCACCGGGTTTTATCAATACATGATCCCCTTTTTGAAGCTCTGAAACATGAACAATCTCCGTATTACCCGCCTGGTCGATTTTGGTTGCTTCCTGTGGCATCAGTTCCACTAATGATTCCATGGAATCAGAGGCTTTGCTGACTGATTTCATTTCCACCCAATGACCTAGCAGCATAATCGCAATCAGCGTTGCCAGTTCCCAGAATAAATCATGTCCCTCCAGTCCAAGGACAGTTGCTGCACTGTAAACATAAGCTACAGTGATTGCAAAACCGATTAGAGTCATCATTCCAGGAGATTTTTGTTTTAATTCGTCAATAGCGCCTGTTAAGAACGGCCATCCGCCATAGAAGAAAATAAGGCTTGCTAAAACCAGTTCTACCCAGTTATCTCCGGCAAAGGAGAGATTATAGTTAAAGAAAGACTGAATCATGTCAGAAAGCAGAATAATTGGCACGGCTAATACAAGTGAAACGTAAAACCGCTTTTTAAAATCTGCAATCATATGCTCGTGATGATGCTCATGCGAATGTGAACGATGGTCTTCATGATGATTATGTTGTTCCTGCATTTGAATCTGCTCCTTTCTTATTTCTATTATAACTATACCCCTTGTAGGTATATAGAAAACGTAAAAATACATATTGATTTTGTTGGCAATATTAGCGCTGTTCTAACTTTAAATAAAACGAACTTTTGTTTGGTTTTATTCAAATAATGTGTTATTATATATAGAACGTACATTCGATTAAATTATCAAACTTGATTCGGGAAAGGACTTGATTACCTTGCAGTTTCAAAACCCGCATGACAAAATTTTTAAAGGGACATTTTCTAATGTGGATGTTGCCAAAGATTTCATCACTCATTTTTTACCTCCAGCCGTTCACGAAAACATGGATATGACGTCCATTTAGCCCCAGAAAGACAGTTTTATCAGTCCTGATCTTCAAGATTATTTTTCAGATTTATTGTTCAAGACGAAAATCCATGATCAACCTGCTTATGTATATTTTTTGTTTGAGCACAAAAGCTATCACGATTACTATACTTCTTTGCAGCTGCTGCGCTATATGGTGGAGATATGGGAAACCAAACGGGATAATAAAGCAGAAAATAAACTGCCTGTCATCTTTCCGATTGTTTTATATCATGGTACAACGGATTGGTATGTTGGAGCTTCGTTCAGCAATCTTTTGGAAGGATATCTAGATTTCCCGCAAGAACTGAAGAAATACGTTCCTGATTATACATTCTTTCTTTACGATGTATCCGATTATGAGGATAAAAATGTTCAGTTGAATGTATTCTTGCGCATTATTCTGATGGTGTTTCGGGATATCAGGGAAGATGATGTCCAGGTTCTATTGAATACCATTTATCAATCCATCGATTATTTGCAGTAATTAGAGGACCAACAGACAGCAACGCAATTCCTTGAGACATTGTTTTATTATATTTTCCGTGTCAACCGTTATCTTACAAAGAGACAATATTATGATATAATCAACCATATAGAAAACACTTATCAAGAAGGGAGCGAATTGGCAATGACGTTAGCAGAGATTTTTCGGAATGAAGGGAAAGAAGAAGGAAAAGCAGAAGGAAAAGCAGAAGCAAAAGCAGCTTTTACTGAGACTGCTATTGAATTAATCACTAAGTTTGTAGCTCCAGTTTCAGATGAGATGAAGGATAAATTGCATAAGCAGGAAATAAGTACACTGGAAACGCTTATGAAGCAGATTGATGAATGTAAAACAATAGAAGATGTTAAACAATACTTGAAGTAAAACTAGGCCAGAAATATGGCAATGTCATCGATATATTTTAAAAACATAAAACAAAGTAATATTAAACGGATATTTTCAGTATGAATGGGTAAATCCCAAAATAATTTTAAAATTCCCCCTTCCCATTCTCTGATAAATCTGATAAGATAGTGAAAATATCAAAATAGGAATGCAAGGATAAGGAATAGTACTTGTCTGACTTGTTTGCAGAAAGTTGCTGGCGGATGAAAAGCAATAACAAGGAAGCAGGGAACTCACCTTTTGAGCAGCCTTAGTGAAACCAAGAATAAAAGTGAGTAATTAAGGACGGTACCCCGCCGTTACACGGGAAGGATATAAGGCAGAACTGTCTGTATCTGGATAAGTGCATGATAATATCTCATTATCATGAAACCGGGGTGGTACCGCGTAAGCATAAGTCTTTCGTCTCCTAGCAATCTACATTGCTGGAGAAGGAAGGCTTTTTTTAATTGAATGTAATCTGAGGAGGAATGAAACATGTTTAATCATCAAAAATACGGAAAACAATATTTTATGCCGCCGACAGTTTCTCACGACTGGGTAAAGAAAGAAACGCTGGAGAAGGCGCCGTCATGGTGCAGTGTAGATCTGCGGGACGGGAACCAGGCACTTCCGATTCCGATGAATTTAGAAGAAAAGCTGGCGATGTTTCAGTTATTAGTAGATATCGGTTTTAAAGAAATTGAAGTTGGTTTTCCGGCTGCTTCTGATACCGAGTTTACATTAGTACGGACACTGATTGAGGAGAATATGATTCCGGATGATGTAACGATTATGGTGATTACGCAAGCGAGGGAACATATTATCCGCCGGACCTTTGAAGCCATTGAAGGAGCGCCAAAAGCCATTGTCCATCTGTATAATTCAACGTCAGAAGCACAGCGCCGGCAGGTATTTAAAAAATCTAAAGATGAAATTAAGCAGATTGCGGTGGATGGAGCTGTTTTAGTGCAAGAACTGGCTGAACAGACAGAGGGAAATTTCTATTTTCAATATAGTCCGGAAAGTTTTTCGGGAACAGAGGTCGATTATGCATTAGATATTTGCAACAGTGTACTGGATATTTGGAAGCCGGTATCTGATCATAAAGCGATTATTAATATACCGGCAACCGTGGAAGTTGCGATGCCGCATATTTTCGCCAGTCAAATCGAGTATATTCATAAAAATCTCTCCTATCGCGATGGAGTTATTTTATCTATTCACCCGCATAATGACCGAGGGAGCGGCGTGAGTGATGCAGAATTTGGCGTACTCGCCGGAGCAGAACGCGTGGAAGGTACGTTATTTGGTATCGGTGAGCGAACCGGCAATGTGGATTTGATTACCTTAGCGATGAATATGTATTCGCAAGGGTTTGATCCGGAATTGGATTTCAGTCAAATGAATGCGATTCGTGAAAAGTATGAGAAACTGACCAGAACAGAAGTGCATGAAAGACATCCTTATTCCGGTGATCTTGTTTTTACAGCATTTTCTGGTTCCCATCAGGATGCCATTTCCAAAGGGATGAAATACCGTCAGGAAAATGAGATTGAAGAATGGGATATTCCGTATATTCCGGTAGATCCTGCAGATATCGGCAGGAATTATCAGGCCGATGTTATTCGGGTGAACAGTCAGTCCGGAAAAGGCGGCATTGGCTATATCCTTGAAACAAACTTTGGCGTAAAACTGCCGTATAAAATGAACGAAGCAATGGGCTATGCCACGAAAGAAGTATCGGATCAAACCAGCAGGGAGCTGGCTGCCGAAGAAATTTATCAGGTATTCAGAGATAATTATGTAGACTATCATCCGTATTTTGAACTTGTCGATTATCATTTCAACAAAGGAACAGGTCAGGAAGTGGCATTAACCATTCAAAAAGAGAATGAGCAAATCGAGCTGCAAGGAAAAGGAGCCGGCAGTCTGGATGCTATCAGCAATGCATTAAAAACGCACTTTAATTTGGACTATGCATTAGAAGTTTATGAGCAGCAATCGCTAGGAAAGGACTCTTCTGCAGAAGCTTGTGCACAGATTGGTATTTCCCATCAGGGAGCGATTTATTGGGGAGCAGGCATTCATGAGGATATTACGGCAGCGTCCGTTTATGCTTTAGTAGTAGCAGTGAACAGGCTGGAGGACGCCTTGATAAGTCAAAAAGAAACGGTTAAATGATGAAATAAATCCAGAGAAAATATTCTTGTTAAATAAAGTCTCCTTTTTCAATATCCATTGAGAAAGGGGGCTTTATTAATATCTATAATTTCTTCAAAATGATACAGCAGAAAATCATTTCTTGAGAGGGGATAAGAATTAGTCTTATAATAGAATCATACGTTCTAAGTTGTTATACTCCTTTTCGTCGTATTTGAAACAACTGAAAAGGATATAAAAAATGGTGGCGTAAATTATTTCAAAATGGATACAGTAACAGTTGATAAGGTTAGCAAGGAAGGATGAATGAAATGTTAGTCAAATTGTTAGAACCACTTCATGTCTCGGAATCGCTCATTGAGAAATTAGCAGAACCGATTAAACAGAAAGGACATGAATTTACTTACTATAATGAAAAAACAACGGATAGCCATGAACTGGCAAAACGCAGTAAAGATGCAGACGTTGTAATGATTGCAAATAATCCTTACCCTGCCGAAGTAATTGACCAAAGTGATAATTTAAAATTAATCAATGTTGCTTTTACGGGTGTGGATCATGTAGGGGTAGAAGATGCGAAAAATCAGGATATCCTGGTTTGTAACGCTGCCGGATATGCTAACCAGGCAGTAGCGGAATTGACCATTGGTCTGGTGCTGGATTTATATCGCTATATAACACAGGGAAATCAAGATATCCGTGCGACGAATTATCCCGGCGCTTTTCAGGGTAAAGAAATCAAAGGGAAAACAGTCGGTATCATCGGCACAGGAAAAATCGGTATCGAGGTTGCACGTTTATTTAAAGCATTTGGTGCAAATTTAATTGCTTCCAACCAGGCAAGTGTTAATCCGGAAGCAGTCGAGCTCGGTGTTGAGTATATGGATTTGGATGATGTCATGGCTCAATCGGATATTGTTACGCTGCATGTACCATCCATGCCTAGCACGAAAGGGTTAATTTCGAAAGAAAAACTGAATTTAATGAAAGAATCTGCAGTTATCATTAACTGTGCACGGGGGCCAATTGTTGATAATGATGCCCTGGCCGAAGCGCTGAACAATGAAAAAATTGCTGGAGCCGGTATCGATGTATTTGATATGGAACCGCCTATTCCAAGCGATTACAAGCTATTGCATGCGAAAAATACGGTTTTAACCCCACATGTTGGCTTTTTAACAGATGAAGCGATGGAATTACGTGCTAAAGTAGCATTTGAGAACACGTTGGCATTTTTAGACGGGAAACCTCAAAATGTGATGAATCGATAATGTAAAAAAATTGTAATAACAAATAGCTGCCGGTAAATTAAAAACGGCAGCTATTGGTTTAGAAAAGAATCTTATCAGTTCATTTCTTCAATTCTATACCAATACTTGTAAATTTCTGAAAAACCTATTTTGGAATAAAGTCTTAATGCGGGTTCATTATTCATCAGAACAGCCAAGTAACTGTATTTAGCTCCTTTATCTTTTCCCCATTTTAATAAATGCAATATCAGCTGTTCGGCGAGTCCTTGATTCCTGTATTGACTAGTTATATACCTTTTTTATTTCCAAAGAAAATCAGGTAAAAACAAGTTGTAAGAGGAAAATAAAAACTTTCATATCTTGCTTTTTCATCCGTTCTCTCTTTATTTCTTATTGGTCAGGTGTACAATAAAAATAGAGGTGGTAGCTAATGTCTACAAAAATAACTGCAGAGCAGCGAAGGGCAATTATAGAAAATGATAAAGCATATGACGGGCAGTTCTTTTATGCTGTGAAAACAACAAAAATCTTTTGCCGCCCTTCTTGCAAATCAAGAGTACCTAACTTTGATAATGTTACGATTTTCAAAGAAGCGGAAGACGCTTTACAAGCTGGCTATAGACCTTGTAAAAGATGTAAGTCTGGAGGAACTAACTTGCCGGATGAAGAATGGGTTCTGCAGGCGGAAGTATATATGAAGGAAAATTATGCCAGATCCTTAACATTAAGTGAGCTTGCAGAAGCCGTTCATGGCAGCCCATATTACCTGCATCATGTGTTTAAGAGATTAAAAGGAATAACACCTTTGGCTTATTTACAGCAAATTCGGATGGAGAAAGCAACAAACTATTTAATAGAAACAGCTTTATCAGTAAAAGCAATAGCGCCTTTTGTGGGAATTTCAAACGCGTCCCGCTTCACCACCCTATTTAAAGAAAAGAATCACTTAACACCACGTCAATTTAGAATAAAATATAGAGAGAAGGTGCCTGCAATGAAGAATAAACAAATGGACACGATGTATTATGGAAAATTAGAACATAACGGCTGGTCGTTCTATCTTGCAGCCACAGATAATGGACTGTGTTATGTCGGTTCTCAAAATAAAGCATTTGATGAAGTCGAGAATTGGGCAGCTAAAAAAAGACAAGGTGCCATGCTTATTCATGATGAGGAGAAAGTCAGCCTGTATAAAGAACAGTTGATTTCCTATCTGGATGGAACAAGAACACAATTTGATGTTCCAATCGATTTAAAAGGAACGACATTTCAAGAAATGGTTTGGAAAGAGCTGCAAAACATACCTTATGGTGAAACTGTTTCTTATATGGATATAGCGGAAAAAATAGAAAAGCCCAAAGCTGTCAGAGCTGTTGGTGCAGCAATCGGCGCCAATCCTGTAATGATACTTGTTCCATGCCATCGCGTAGTAGCCAAGGATGGTAAGCTGACAGGATTTCGTGGCGGCATTTCTATGAAAGAAGGGTTGTTAGCACTAGAGAGTAAGAAATAGATTCATTTGAAATATAAAACGAGAAAAGATGAAGGCTGAATCAAAGTGGTTTAGCCTTATTTTTTGGTTAACTATATTTTTATCCATTTTTAATAATTATTTATTGATTCTCGATAAATATCTATCTATAATCAATATTAGTGTTACGAAATTAAAAATGGAGATTGAAAAAATGAGAGCAATCAAACAACTTATACGATTTGGCTATCAACAAGCGCTATCCTGTATTTTTCCGGTCATTATTTTTGCGTCTTTAGCAATTACAAAATTTATTGAACTTCCTTTCTTATCAAGATATGATTGGTTATTAGTCATCTGTCTATTGACACAGGTTTTTATGATCGCATCTGGATTGGAAACAAAAAAAGAGCTGGTAGTTATCACATTGTTTCATATCATCGGGTTGAATCTGGAAATCTTTAAGGTGAATATGGGATCCTGGGTGTATCCGGAAGAAGCATACACGAAAGTTTTTGGAGTTCCGTTATACAGCGGGTTTATGTACGCCAGTGTTGCCAGCTACTTGTGCCAGGCATGGAGAAGACTGGATGTACGGCTGGTAAAATGGCCATCTATTCTTTTAGCAGGTCCGCTTGCAGCAGCGATTTACCTGAACTTCTTTACCCATCATTATTGGCTGGATATCCGGTGGTGGCTATCTGCATTCGTCGTTATCGTTTTCTTTCGAGCATGGGTGGATTATAAAGTTGGCAATAAACGTTATCGTATGCCAATTATCATTTCTTTTTTCTTGATTGGTTTCTTTATTTGGATCGCTGAAAATATAGCAACTTTCTTCCAGGCCTGGGAATATCCTAACCAGGCGGAAATGTGGAGTATGGTCCATCTGGGAAAAGTAAGCTCCTGGCTGTTATTAGTCATTGTCAGTTTTTTAATTGTGGCGATGTTAAAACAATCTCAAGCGAAAATTGAAGGATTACTGGATAGAAGTAATCAAGACATTGCCAGAAGTAAAAGTTAATGAAACATGAATTATGGAATTTTATCAATGAGGTGACAGTTATGCCAAAAAGTTCAACAGTATTTTTAAAAACAGTCATTTATTTAATGGGGCTCCTTATATTTGCATTGTGTATCTTCCTGATCCCGCAAATCATAACCAACATTTCGGACGGACCGTCTATGGTAAAATGGGTAATCTACCCAATAATCATCGGATTTCTTTTAACAACGATTCCTTATTATATGGCGCTTTTTCAGGCTTTGAAACTATTACAGTTAATTGATAAGAACGATGCCTTTTCAGAATCCGCCGTTTTTACATTAAAAAAGATAAAGCAATGTGCCTTAATTATTACGGGAATTTATATTGTTATGATGCCATTTATCTATATTTTCGCAGAGAAAGATGATGCTCCAGGGGCTATCATTATTGGCTTTGTTCCGATGTTCGCGTCCTTTGTGATTGCTGTATTTGCATCTGTATTGCAAAAAATATTAAAGAATGCACTCGATATTAAAACAGAAAATGATCTAACGGTGTGAGGTGAGATAATGGCAATTATGATTCATATTGATGTCATGTTGGCAAAACGCAAAATGAGTGTGACAGAACTGACAGAGCAGGTCGGTATAACAATGGCGAATCTCTCTATTTTAAAAAATGGAAGAGCGAAGGCCATCCGCTTTTCGACGTTGGAAAAGATTTGTGAGGCTTTGGAATGTCAGCCTGGTGATATTTTAGAATATGTTCCGGATGATACAGAAGGCGAAAATACATGAACAAACTTTCTTTGTATATAATAATTATGGCTATTCTATCTGTTATAGCGCTGCTTAATTTCTTATTTGTATATCCGTTTCTGTTGATACAGTATACAATTTATATCTTAATCATAGCAGGTTTCTTTTTTAATATGCTGTTCAGTTTGTTTGCAGTCAGAAAAAGGTATCCGTTCATTATTGTTGCTAATGCTCTGATTCTTTTATTGCTTTGCTTATTTGTAATTTTTATTTATTTTATGGGAGAAGGCGGCTATCCACCGGCTATTGATCTTTTCAATAATGAAATAAATGTATAATAAGTCCTTTTATCTTGAGGTTATCCTGTTTTCTGCTATTGTGTATAGAAATTTCGGGATAACCTTTTTTACTGCTTATCCTGTTCCTTTAACAAATCAATCAACTTATACAGATAAAACGCTCCTCTTAATTGCTGTTCAATTTGATAATCCATATAATCAAGTGCATCAATCACCATATTTCTGGCATCTGTTAGACTGTGATGTTGTATTTTATCCAATATATCGCGGACAGTATCCAAAAAGTAAACAGAGGACTGTACGGTTTTAATAATCAGTAATTTCCTCATATCTTCACGCGTATATAGACGGTAGCCATTTTCCGGATTTCTTTCGGGGGTGATTAACCCTTCTTTTTCCCAATGCCTGAGGGTAGTTGCGGCAACATGCAATTCATCTTCTGCTTCTCCAATCGTATAATGTTTCTTTCGTTGCTTTTTCATAAAATCTTGTATATTGTCAGGGTTTAAGGCTGCTACAGCTTCCATGGCCTGTTTTTTTCTTTCATGTAAAGCAGCTTGTACTTCATTCACGTCCCATAACGCTTCAATATATTTATTTTCCTGCAGCAGGGGCATCACTCTGCGGACAGTACCCATGCCAAAACCTGGGTACATGGCACGAATACATTGAAAATAGGCTTCATGAACCTCGGTATACACACGGTATCCATTTGCTTTCCGGATGGCTTTTGGTACAATCCCCCACTCCTCATAGTGTCTCAGTGCACTTGTTCCTACATCTAGTTTTTTAGCAATATCAATTGGTCTCAGCTCCATAATTACCTCCGAAGATTCTATTAAAACCTTATAGACCCATGACGGGTTTTTGTTGATAAACACTATTATAGCTTATCATTTTCTGTAAAACATTGCACTTGCACAAATGTTATATGATGGTAATAGATGTTTTCAAGAAAGGAGTTCAAGATGCAATTCTTTCATATGTCACCATGAAAAAACGTTGTATTTGCAATCAAGCATATATGGATAAAACCAGAAGTTACGGAGGAGGAATATCGATATGCAAAATAGGATGATAGTAAAAGGAGCCCGGGAAAATAATCTAAAGGATTTATCTGTATCTATCCCTAAAAATAACCTAATCGTAGTGACAGGTCCTTCTGGATCTGGAAAAAGCACGTTGGCTCTGGATACTTTATTCAATGAATGCCAGCGCCAATATTTAGAATCAATGGGAATGCAGGGGATCAATAAGCCAAAAGTAGATAGTATCAGCGGCTTATCACCTGCAATTAGTATTAATCAGCATATTACCAACCGGAACCCGCGCTCGACAGTCGGGACGATGACAGATATGTACACCAGCCTGCGAATGGTATTTGAAAAGCTCGGAGAAAGAGCTTGTCCCAAGTGTCAGCATCGAATGGATCCCATAACGTATGAAGGAGAAGTAGAGAGAGAAGCGGACAGCTTCACAGAATATATTTTTTGTCCGAATTGCAATGAGCGAATGGAAAAATTGACGCGTACCCATTTTTCTTATAATACAACAGAAGGAGCTTGCCCGACGTGTAAAGGCTTGGGAAAGACGGTAGCTATTCATTTGCCGTCGGTTTTTCATGAGGAGCTTTCTTTAGAGGACGGTGTTGTGGATATTTTTGCCGGGCGTTATGGAGAATATCAAATTGCTGTTTTGAAAGCAGCTTTTCGCTATTATCAGCTGCCGGATACAGATAATGTGCCTATCAAGCATTTTAATGAAGGACAAAAGGCTATTCTTCACCATGGTGTAGAAAGCAATGAGGTGAAGCTGCTTTTTCCAAACGTTAAGCCTCCCAAAACAGTAGAGAAAGGGAAATTCCCCGGCGTATTAACCTCTATGTGGCGCCGTTATGCAGAGCATGATGGTTCTTCAGTCGAAGCAGATGCTTATTTTTATTCACAAACCTGCCCAGACTGTCATGGAGAACGTTTAAATGAAGTTAGCAGAGCGGTTACGGTAGAAGGATGGACGATACCCCAATTAGTTGTTCATTCTTTAGAAGCGATGGCTGCATGGGCGAATGAGCTGGAGGATTCGCTAAATCAAAATAGTTATCAGCTTGTTGAAACATTTATGGAAGATTTGAAAACAAAACTTTCTCGTATTATCAAAATAGGATTAGGTTATTTGACGCTGGATAGACAAGTTATTACGTTATCCGGCGGAGAGGCACAGCGGATCCGATTGTCTGCACTGCTCGATTCCGCACTCACTGGTGTATTATATATTATGGACGAGCCGACAGTTGGTTTGCATCCTAAAGATACTGCAGGTCTCATCAGTGTTTTAAAGCGTCTGCGTGATTTAGGAAATACCGTCTTATTAATTGAGCATGATGTTGATGTGATGAAGGAAGCAGATCACATTATTGATATTGGTCCGGGAGCAGGAAATCTAGGAGGAACCGTTGTCGGCCAAGGAACCTTACAAGAATTAATTGATGAAGAAATATCTGTTACAGGGCAATATTTGCGTGCTGAAAAACCGGAAAAAATAAATTATCGAACGGGGAAAAAAGAAGGTATAACGATACATCATGCTACTGCTAATAATCTGCAGGATGTGACAGTGACTTTTCCTGCAGGCTGCTTAACGGCAGTAACAGGCGTTTCCGGTTCAGGAAAATCCTCTCTCTTATTTGACGTGCTGACAAAAGCAGATGAGACAATCCATGAAGGATTTGAAAAAGTGACCGGTGTGGAAGCTTATGATCAGATGATTATTGTCGGCCAGTCGCCGCTCAGCAGAATGAAACGGTCAAACACAGCGACTTATATTGATTTATTTACCCCTATTCGTTCGTTGTTTGCTAAATTGTCTGAAGCAAAAGAAAAGAACTTCTCCTCAAAGCATTTCTCTTTTAATACCGCGGGAGGGCGTTGTGAAAACTGTCAAGGGCTCGGGTTTGTAACAACGAACATGCTCTTTTTCCCTGATTTAGAAGTAGTATGCCCAGAGTGTAAGGGGAGAAGATTTAAAAAAGAAGTGTTAGAAGTGAAGTATCAGGGCTACTCTATCAATGATATTCTTGAGTGTTCTGTGCATGAATGCCTTTCTATATTTGAAGGGGACAAGAAGATACAAGCGATATTAAAACTCCTGACAGAAATCGGTTTGGGCTATTTGAAAATGGGACAATCCTTAACTACTTTATCAGGAGGAGAAGGACAACGGCTAAAGCTTGTCAAAGAGTTAATGAAGCAGGGGAAAAAGACTTCTCTTTATTTATTGGATGAGCCAACCACTGGATTGCATCCGAATGATACGATTCAGCTGCTTAAACTGTTAAATCGACTGGTTGATGCAGGCAATACAGTGATCATGGTGGAGCATAACAGTCAGGTTATTGAAGCGGCAGACTGGGTGGTTGATTTAGGTCCTGAAGGCGGCGCAAAAGGAGGGAAAGTGATTGCAGAGGGAACGCCGGAGATGATAAAAGAAAACAAGGATTCATTTACCGGGCAGTATTTGTAGATGAAACTTCATTGAAGTTCAGGTTGTTTTAAAAGGTTATCCGACTAAAAGAAGGATAACCTTTTAAAATTTCTCCATCATAAATAGAATGAATCTTTATCAATAGAATAACGTAAGTAGTAAAAAGAGCGTTGCTTTTCATATAAGTTGTCATATAGATGATACAATCTATCAATAAAAGGCGGTGCGAAAAAATGAGTTATGAATTTCATGCTGTAGCAATGGTTATCGTTGCATGTATAGCTTTCCTGTCCATGTTTTTATTGCGTAAATCGAATAGACACTCTATTCGAATTGGTTTAATCAGTTGGATTGCCTTAAGCGCCTACTTTTTTATAGAAGCAATGGTTATCCGAGCTGCTACAGCACCTTACAGTTTTCTAGACCAACCGATGAGTGACCTGGGAGTAACTAGTTGTGGAACGGACACCTATGTACTTGCAACCTATGCTATTTGTTCCCCTTCACACTGGCTGATGAACTGGACGTTTTTCTTAACGGGTATGTCTATCTTGATTGGTGCTGTTTTCCTTTATCCATTTTGGCCTAAAACCCATTCTGCAACATTAGCAAGTGTTTTTACTGGTATTTTTGGAGCGAGTTATAGCATCTCCGGCATTGTGCCTGCAGATATTCATTTTAATTGGCACACGTTAACGGCACTTCCAGGAATGGTTGTACAGGTGCCGGCAATGATTTTAATTAGTATCGCTATCTACCAAAAGATGCCCCGTCTATTTTGGTGGACGATTATTTGTATGGCAGTCTCAACAGGAGCCCTATTAAGTCTATTCTTACAGCCAGTATTTACGGATCTGCCAGGCGGGTTACTTCAGCGTATACTATATGCTTCGGTATATATATGGTTAACAGGAATTGCCGTTGGCTTTTGGAGAAAACGTTATCCATATTGAATTCACAGTTTTAAGATGCTATGATTTTTATATTCTGATAATTAAAAAGAAACCATTCATGTAGCATTATAAATTACAGATATTTCAATTATATAGAGGTGTAGAGGTGAACAATAATGGATAATATTGTATATTTTGATCAAATAACATGGAGGAGAAATAATCAAGAAATATTAAAGGACATCCATTGGCAAATCAAAGAAGGGGAGCATTGGGCCATTTTAGGTTTAAATGGTTCTGGCAAAACATCGCTTTTAAATATTATTACGGGCTATAATTATCCTACATCCGGGAAAATGACTGTCTTAGACCAGCTTTTTGGGAGAACAGATTTATCTGAATTACGAAAATCAATCGGTTATGTCAGCAGTGCTCTGGACCGCTTTCAGGAAACAATCCAGATGGAACCGGTTGAAAATGTTGTTGTCAGTGGAAAATTTGCTTCTTTTGGTATTTATGAAGAGGTAGCAGAGGAGGATTGGCTGCAGGCTGATAAGATTCTTACAGACCTTCGTTTATCCTATTTAAAAGGTAAAAAATTTCAGGTACTGTCTCAAGGAGAAAGAAGACGAGTGCTTATCGGCCGTGCGTTAATGAGCAGACCAGAGATCTTAATTTTAGATGAACCTTGCTCTGGTTTAGATATTTTATCACGTGAAGAAGTGTTGGAATTAATGGATGATTTAAAAGAGAATACGCATCTGCTGTATGTCACCCACCATATTGAAGAAATTACGGAAGCCATTTCGCATGTTGCTTTAGTGCGTGATGGCAAACTCGTTGCAGCAGGGGAAAAGCGCGATGTTTTAACAGAGGATTTGTTAAGTGAAACATTTAAAATTCCTGTACATGTACATTGGGAAGGAGACAGGCCTTGGTTGACGATTGAAAAACGAAAGTAGTTCCATAGACGCATGCTTAAAAATATACAATCCTCTATGAATAGTCATTTCTAATTTTAAGGAAAAAGTGTATGATAAAGAAGAAATTAGAAATGGAGGAAATAAGATGAAAAGTAAATTTTTTAGGCTGATGGTCATGGCTGCGGCTTTCGTATTGTTGCTGGCAGCTTGCAGTAATGATGAGGAAGAAGCGCAAGAGCCGGCATCAGAACCGGATGAACAGACAGAAGAAATTCCGGAATTAGAGGAAAAAGAAGCGGAAGAAGTATTACAAACCTATGAAGAAACCTATCAAAATGTCATGGAAAATGCAGAGGAAGACGGAGAAATAACCGAATTTGATTCTCTGGAAGGTCTTCATCAAGAATTCCTGACAATAATGTCTGAGGAATTAGCAGAAAGCACCGTAGATACTTATTTTGAAGAGAATGAAGAAGGATTCATCTACATAACTGATTCACAAGAGCCTGTCTGGTTCGATGAAGAAGCGTCGTATGAATTTGAAAAACTGGAAGAAGGTTTATATGAAGTAGAACAAGAACAAACGGGTAATCAGCTTCTTGTTGCATACTCTATTTTCTGGGATGAAACGAAATGGGTTGTTTCCGATGTCGAAACGGAAGAAATACCAGCTGAGGAAAGTAATGCTTCCAATCATGAAGCAGAAGCGGATACGGATACGGACCAATCTGGACAGGAAAATAGTACAGATCATGAAGCAGCAGATGAAGAAACAAATGAACCAACAAATGATGAAACCGCAGGCGAAACAGCGGAAGAAGCAGATGAAGAGCCTTCATCTGAAAATGATGCAAATGGTACAGAGGACACAGAAGAAAATCAGGCCAGTCCGGACAGCGAGGCAAATGATAATGCCGACCGTGATGAAACAGAGTCTGATGATACAGAGACAGAAACTTCCGATAATGCTGTCGGGGATACAGACACCTCCGAAGACAATCAACATTCAAATCCTGTAGAGGAAGAAGAGAACGGAGAAGAACCAGCTGGAGAAATAGATGAATCAGCTGCTGAAACAATTGTTGAAGAATACTTGGATATGGACAATGATGATTTGTATTATGCCGCTGATCATCAAGATGAAAATGGAAACTTCGTCGTTCAAGTATATTCCATTGTTGGACAAGGAGATGCTGCACAGACTTCTACGTATGGCTGGTTTATAGTTCATGCGGATACAGGAGAAGTAGAACCAATGTAAAAAAGGATAGTAAGTAATTGGCGGGATATCCTTCATAAAAGGGTGTTTCGCCTTTTTTTAAAAGATAAGAAAGTATATAAATTTAAATCTACCACAGTGTGAAACACTGTGGTAGATTTAATGTATGGAGACGAACATTCTAAAACGCATCTTATTTGATGAACAGGGACATTGGGAGAGCTTTAAA